>CAYQLG010000184.1:0-6593 GCA_964418235.1 uncultured Planctomycetales bacterium | reverse complement strand
CATCGAGCGCCCAGCCGCCCAGACCGGCGACCACGACCGCGGCAAGCCACGCGCCGCCGCCCGCGCCCCAACGCAGGAGATAGAAAAGCACCACCATCCCCGCGCTGACCGCGATCAACCCGCGCAGCGGCACGACATAGATCAAGAAACCCGTGCGTTCAAACCAGAGCCGGCTGCAGATCACCGAGCAGCCGCCCGCCAGCGCCCCCGCCGGATAGTCGAGCGGTCCGCTCGCCAACGCGGGATTCGCCGTGGCGACGCCAATAAAGACCAGGCCGGCCAGCAGATTGGTCATGGTGTAATGCGCGAGAAAACGCCACGCACCCAGCCGCGGCTCCAGCAAGACGCCCACCGACCAGACCGTGATCAGCACAAAGAGGAGCGCGAGCAAATCGGGAATGGCCAGCGGATGCAAGAGCGCAGGAAGAACGCCGTGATTTTCTGCCGACAGCGCCAGCGACTTTGCAGCCGAAGCGCCGCCCGGCGCACCCGTCGCCGAAAGCAGCAGGTAGAACGCGGCGTGAAAGATCAGCAGTCCGAGTGTGAACGGCGGCGGTTTGGGGATGCCGCCGGCAAGGCGTTGCGGCTCCTGCCAGGGCGAGTCGTAATAATCGCGATCCTGCCAGCTCATTATGTGTGACCACCGCCCTTTCGAGGCCGCTAAGCCGACCGGCCCCCAGCCGGTGCCTCGCGGCCCGCCGCGGCATGAGGCGGCGTGATAGTCATGCGCGGCCCTGCGCATATTCTATCCCGGCTGAGTTGGCGCAGCTCAATAGCCGCAGGCGCAAAGTCGAGAGCCAGATCTGGCCGCACAGATCACGAGCCGCCGCCTTCGCCGGCGCTAGATTTTTCCATGCGCCGTGGGCTTGGCGACATCGTGGCTCTGACCGCCGGTGAGACCATAGTCGGTCACCGGGGGGTTCTTGCGCGGCTTGATGTCCTTGGTCACGTCATAGACGTGCAGGAGCTTCTCTTTGTCGAAGATCATCTCCTGGCGCGTGCGACCGACCAGCTCATAGTGCGGCGTCAATTCGATTGCATCGCAGGGGCAGGCTTCCTCGCACATGCCGCAATAGATGCAACGCAACTCGTCGATGTCGAACTTGACCGGATACTTTTCGCGATCGGGCCAGGGCGACTCTCCCGCCTCGATGTGAATGCAGTGGGCCGGGCAGGCCGTGCTGCACATGAAACACGCCACGCACGCGACGCGCCCGTCGGGGTCTTTGTTGAGCCGATGCACGCCGCGATAGTTCTCGACCCGCACCTCGCGCTTCTGCTCGGGATACTGCAGCGTCATCTTGTTGCGGCGGCGCGCGTCGAACATGTGCCGCAGCGTGGTCTTGAGGCCGGCGACGACCTGCGGCAGATAAAGCCGGTCCGCCGCGGTCAGTTGCGGCGGTTGCACAACCAGTACGTCTTCGTTTCGCATTCGGCTATTCCTTCCACCTTGCGCCGGCGGTGCGGCGCGGGCCATCGGTTTTCATCATCAGATTCAGCGGCAGAAGTGGCGCGCTGCGAAGCCGCCGCGCCACCGCCACATGCAAAGATTATAGCGAACGGATGCGTGCCCTGCCTGAGCGACATGGGCGCCGCCGAACCGTGTGCAAGCTCAGATTTTCGATGGTGGCACGGGTGGGGGCAGACATGCGGCCTGCTCCACCCGCAACCACGTACCGAACCGGCCATCAGCGTCCCTTCGGCTCGGTCACAATCAGCTTGCGATCGACTTTCACGCCGCGGAGCGTGCGCTCACGGCCGTTGGGAAAGACGACCCGGACGTCAGCGGTGGCGGCCTGGCCGAGGCCGAAGTGGGCATTGAGCTGCGGGCCGGCGCGGAAGCTGCCGCCGGCGACGATCTCAGCCATCTGCGTGCGACCGCCGGCGGTGACGTAGACCCGCGCGCCCACGCCGTTGCGATTCGACGCGACGCCGCGCGCCTCGACGGTCAGCCAGTGATTGCCGCGTCGGTCGCTTTGATTCTCGTAGAAAGTTGAGGTTCCGAAGACATCGAACGTCAGGAAGTCGAAGTCGCCGTCCTGATCGAGATCGACCGGAAGCATGGCGCGCGTGTTGCCGACATGGCCGGCGCCGGCATCCGCGCCGACATCCTGGAAATTGCCCGTGCCGTCATTGAGGAAGAGCTTGGCTGGCGTCTGCCACTCGGGTTGCGCCCAGCCGTTCACAACCAGCAGATCGCGATCGCCGTCGAGCTCGGCGTCGAAGAACCAGGTGCCCCAGCTCCAGCCGGTGTCGCCGACGCCGCGCTGCACCTGCTCATATTCGAAGCGGCCGTTCGGTTCGTTGAGGCGGTTGACATAGAGGGCGTTGCAGCCGCCGGGCGTGTCGCAGGTCTCGCTGCCCGAGACATTGGTGGTGTAGAGGTCGAGATCGCCGTCATTGTCGAAGTCGGCGACGGCCACGCCCATGTCGTTGGCGACGTGCTGCATATTCCAAGCGGCGGCGACATTGCTGAACGTGCCGTCCTGATTGTTGCGCAGGACATAGTCGGCCGTGAAGTCGGTCGCGAAGTAGATGTCCTGCCAGCCGTCATTGTCAAGGTCGACGAAGAGCGGCGCCCAGTAGTAAGGGCGATCGACGATGCCGTCGAGTAAATCGGCCTCGGGGGTCACGTCACGAAAGACGAAGCCGCCCTCATTCTTGAATAGCCGCACGTCCTTGTTGAACCAGCCGACGATCAGCACGTCGAGCCGGCCATCCTTGTCATAGTCGGATGCGGTCATGCCGCCGACGGAAGAATCGACGAAGGTGATGCCCGAGCCGAACGTGACATCGGTGAAGGTGCCGTCGCGGTTGTTGCGGTAGAGCTGCGAACCGGGAAACTCGTTGTACTCCGAGTGCATCTCGTTGGCGACGATCAGATCATCCCAGCCGTCATTGTCGAGGTCGAGAAACAGCGCCATCGCGCCATGCCCATAGTTATGCAGGCCCGAGCCGGCGGTCTCATCGACGAACGTGCCGTCGCCCTGGTTGCGCATGAGCGTGTCGCGATGCAGATAACTGTTGCAGACGTAGACATCGAGATCGCCGTCGCGGTCATAGTCTGCGACTGCTGCACCGACGCCGAAGAGCATCGAGTGCCCCTCATAAGTCGATGGCGAATAGTTCGGCTCAGCATGGCGGCAGGCCAGATTGCGCTGCTTGGTGGTATCAACAAACCGCACCGCCAAATCGCCCGCCGCCGCCAGGGAGACCCACGACACAACCAGACCGACAGCCATCCAGCGCTGCATACCTCTGCTCCTTCTTTGTGGTGTTTATTTGCGACGGCCCAGCACCATCGCTCTGGCCGGCTGCGCGGCTCTCGCCCCGGCGCATCCTGTTAATGCCGTCAGCGTAGCGTTTGACCGTTCGGGAGCAATGCAAAAAATTTGGAAACCGCATTGCCCTGGGTTGCCCGCAACTCGCCCCGGCTGGAAGCCGGCTCCGGCAGCCGAGCGCAACAAGAGGTAGAACCCGGTTGCACGGGGCACCATAGGCTCGAACCCGCAGACCCGTGCCGCATTCGCCGTTATCGTGACGGTATGCCGCCAATCGGGTCGCATGCCACCCGCTCCGCCACGCTGCCTGCCGGTGATCAAACGCCGGCGGATGTCCTGCGCCGCCGGGCGGAGGTCTGGGAGCGCCGTCCGTTGCTCCGCGCGATTTATCGCGAGTACTTCGCCTGGATCGCCGCTGAATGCGCCCCGGGCGGCCTCACCATCGAGCTGGGCGGCGGCAGCGGCAACAGCCGTGAATTCATCCGCGGCGTCTGGATCAGCGACATCGTCGGGACACCGTTCGTCGATTTCGTGGCCGACGCGGCGGCGCTGCCGCTGGCCGACCGGTCGATCGATAACATCTTCATGGTGGATGTGCTGCATCACCTGCCGCAGCCGCTGCGCATGTTTCGCGAGGCGGCGCGGGTGCTGCGGCCGGGCGGACGGCTGATCCTGCTGGAACCGCACATCTCCCCGTTCAGCCGCCTGGTTTTCGCGCTGGCCCACCCGGAGCCGGTGGACCTCAGCATCGATCCGCTGCCTGATGATGAGCGTCCGCTCTTCCCGCTGGTCGGACCGTTTTCATCCAATCAGGCGATTCCAACGCTGCTGTTTTGCCGGACGCGGCACTGGCGCCGCCTGGCCGCACGGCTGCCCGATTGGCGGCTGATCACGCTGCGGCGTGAGAGCCGGCTGGTCTATCCGCTCAGCGGCGGATTCTCCGGGCCGTGCCTGCTGCCACGCTGGAGCTGGCCGCTCGCGCGCGGCCTCGACGCGGCCCTAAGGCCGCTCTCGCGGCTGCTGGCGTTTCGGTTGCTGGTCACGCTGGAGCTTTGTAGCCTGGCGGAACCGCGACCGTGAGCAGAGCCGCGCCCGTCAGGAAGCGATTCAGATACCCCAGCAGCCTGAAATAGCGACGCACCGACGAAGCGACGAAGGGAAATACAGGGCGGCGCAACGCGCGCCGCAGCCGCGCGCAGCCAGCCTCGCGCGGCGTGATTCCGACCACTCCCTCACGAAGCGGTCGAAGTATTGTCAAAATCAAGCTCGACTGCCCGCCGATCGCCTGGCGTCGCATCCAAACCCCCAGGTCTGATACGGAGCCAGGTATTCGGCGCGCCGTTGCCGGAGTATTTCGACAGCCTCTCACGGGCGCGGTTCGGTTCGGAAGACCGCTTCCTGACGGGCGCGGCTCTGCTGATGGGCGCGGCTTTGCTTACGCGCGCGGCGCTGTTAAGAGGCGGCGCTGCTGACGGTGCGCTGCGGCTGCTGTACGCCGCTGCGCTACACCAGCGCGAACGCGCGAATGCCCTCATAGATCGCCGATAACACCGCTAACAGAAATGCCCAAAACATGCGCTTGCTCCTGATCGCTGGTTACAGCTGCGCCAGCCGATCGACCGGCGCGCGCAGCGACCTTATCTATCGGCGGCGATGGGCCGCGGTCTTTTCCGCAGATGAGGCGGCGCCCGCCAGCTCGTTCAATCTCAGCCGCGGGCGCAACCGATCAAAGTGATAAATCTCTGTGGAGCACCCGTGGCTACAGCTGTCGCACCTCGCAGCTTTTCAGAAACCTATCAAGACTGCCCGATCGCCCAGACCCGCGGGGGCTTGCGATACATCGATGCGACAGATCCCTATGTGCGCTGGCTTGAATTCGCCAACGCGGGCATGCTCAATCGCGGCAACCTGGCCTGCCTCGATTATGTCATGCGCAATCTTCGCCTGCCGCACCCATTGCTTGAAATCGGCGTATTCTGCGGCCTGTCCACCAACCTGATTCACTATTTCCGCACGCACCATGGCCGCTGCAACCCGCTCTTCAACTGCGACCGCTGGGAGTTTGAGGGCGCCGTCGGCCATGTCGGCGGGTCGGCGCTGTCGCACGCCGACTATCGCACGTTCGTCCGCGAGACCTATCGCCGCAACGTGGAATTTTTCAGCCGCGAGCAGTTACCGCACACGGTCGAACTGCTCTCCGACGAATTCTTCGCGGCCTGGGAGCAGCGCGCGCCCGTGGTCGATCTGTTCGGCCGCAGCGTCCGGCTCGGCGGGCCGGTCTCGTTCTGCTACGTAGACGGCAATCACACCTTCGAATTCGCCCGGCGAGATTTTCTGAATGTCGATCGCTATCTGGCCCCAGGCGGCTACATCCTCTTTGATGACTCCGCCGACGGCTCTCCCTGGGGAGTCACGCGCGTGATCGACGAGATCAAGCGCCGCGCGGACTATCGGATCGTCGCGGCGAATCCGAACTATCTGGTGCAAAAGACCGCGTGAACAGCAGCGAAGCGCGTGGCGCGACCGTCGCCACGAGGCTGGCCCGCGCCGGTCAGTTGGCCGTCTCGACATAGCCGCCATAACTGGGCGTCCACATCGCCCGCTGCACCCAACCTTCGACCTGCTCATCGGGAATGAGCCGGCCAAGTTGATGATCGCGGGCAGCCCGAACGACCGCCGCCGCCACGCGCGCGCTGACCGCGCGCAGCTCGCGCACCGGCGGCAGGATAATGCCGCGCGCAAGCTGCTGATCGCTGACGCAGCCGGCGACGGCCGTTGCCGCCGCCAGGAAAAGCTCGTCGCTGACCTCGCGGGCTTCCGCCAGGATGCACCCCAGCCCGATGCCCGGAAAAACGAGGGCGTTGTTGGCCTGACCGATTTCGTAGCGGCGCCCGCCAAAATCCACCGGCTCAAACGGGCTGCCGGTGGCGACGATCGCGCGGCCATTGGTCCAGTGCAGCGCCTCGGTCGGGGTGCACTCGGTTTTGACGGTCGGGTTGCTGAGTGCCAGGATGATGGGCCGCTCACAATGCTCCGCCATGGCGCGCACGACCGGCTCGCTGAACATGCCAGGCTGCGCCGTCGCGCCGATCAGGATCGTGGGCTTTACGCGCTGAACCGTGGTCAGCAAATCAGCGCCGACGGCCTCGAAGCCGTAATGCTGCATGAGGGCCGGCCCGAGCGCAAACTCGCGCTTCTGCGGATCGAGCGGGCTGCGCCCGTGATGGATCAACCCCTCGCTATCGACAAAGACCTGGGCGGTCGCGACGGTTTCGTCATCCGCGCCGGCGCCGCGCATCGCCGCGCGCAGCA
>CAYQLG010000183.1:0-6616 GCA_964418235.1 uncultured Planctomycetales bacterium | reverse complement strand
TCCGTCGCGGCGGCGCGCCAGACCGCGATGACTCCGACGGCGGCGCCGCACACGCCGGCCGAGGCTGCACTTCTCGATGAGTTTCGCGCGCGCTTTGACGAGGCCGTGCGCGTGCGGCTGCATGGCGACGTTGAGGTCGGGGCCTATCTCTCCGGCGGCATCGATTCGGCCGCGGCCGCCTGCACGGCGGCGAGCATCCTGCGGTCCGGCTCTGGCGCGCGGCTGAAGACCTTCACGATCGGCTTTGCGAATCAGGCCTATGACGAGGCCGCGCATGCCACGACCATCGCCGCACACGCCGGCGCCGAGCATCATGTGCGTGCGATCGGCCCGGGTGAGCTGGCGGCGCATCTGGCCGAATCGCTGTGGCATTCAGAGCTGCCCGCGATGAACGGCCACGGCGCGGCCAAATATCTGCTTTCCGATCTGGCACATCGCCGCGTGCGGGTGGTCGTCTCGGGCGAAGGGGCGGATGAGGTGCTCTTCGGCTATCCGCAATTCCGCCATCAACAGTTGCTCGACGCGGTGCAGGCCGATCCGCACGACCGCACGGCGCGCAACGCCCTGCGCCGCTTTCAAAACGAAGAACGCGGCAGTTTCGGCATTTGGGCCATGTCGCGCTATCCGCGCTACGACGAGATCATGCGGCTCTTTGGCGGCTATCCCTATGGCGTGGTGCGCTCGCTGGGTGTGCGCACGGCCCAGGCTATCGCCCTATCGCGGCCGCTGCGCGCGCTGCGCCGGGCGTGGGATCCGCTCGCGGCCGTGGCCGGCGAAGTGCGCGACCAGACCGCCGGGCTGCCTTCGATTCTGGCGACGCAGGGCCTGATGTTCGCGACCGATCTGCCGGTCTACATCCTCAACATGCTCGGCGATCGCATGGAGATGGCGCACTCGATCGAAGCGCGGCTGCCCTTTCTCGATCATCCGCTCGTCGAGTTCGTCGCCGGCCTGCCGCTGGCCCTGCGCACGCGGCACGGCTGTGTGAAGCACGTGTTGCGCGCGGCGTTGAGCGAAGTGGTCCCGCAGGAACTGCAACAGCGCCGCAAGAAACTCTTTCTGGCGCCCTCGCTCGAGGTGCTCGGACTGCTGCAGCGCAGTGACCTCGCGGACGAATTCCTCTCCAGCCGCCGGACGCGCGAGGTCGGCGTGATCCGGCCGGGCGTGCTGCAATGGGTGCGGCGGCTCGTGCGCATCTTGCCGCAACGCAACCGGATTTATGGCATGTGCGAGGGCATCCTAGTCAGCATGCTCTCGCTTAATCTGTTGGAGGAGATGTACTGTCGCGCGCCGCAAGCGTGGTCGGAGCGTTTTCGCAAAGCGCAGCCGCCGCCCTTGCCGCCGACGACGAACGGGCAGCGCTACTTCGCATGCGGCGAACACGTTGGTCTGCGCACGGCGCAGCGCCCACCGGTGCGCTCCTAGTCAGCGGCGTGTCGCTCACACGCCGGCGCCGCTGTGACCGGCGACCATGTCGCCGGCTGAAGAGGATGTCACGATGTCGCAGGCCGTCCACAACATTGCAGCCTGGCTTAGGACGGCGCGGCGCATCTGCGTCTCGACCGGGGCAGGCATGTCGGCCGAATCGGGCGTGCCCACGTTCCGAGACGCTAGCGGGCTTTGGTCGACGTTCAACGTCGCCGAGCTGGCCACGCCGCAAGGCTTCGCGCGCGACCCGCGCAAAGTCTGGGCCTGGTATCGCTGGCGGCGGCAGGAGTTGGCCCGCTGCCGTCCGCACAGCGGACATGAGCTGCTCGCACGCTGGGAGCGCCGGATCGAGCGCTTTGACGTGGTGACGCAAAACATCGACGGGCTTCATCACGTCGCCGGTTCGCACCGCGTGATCGAGTTGCACGGCCGGCTTGACCGTGCCCGCTGCGTCGCATGTTCCCACGTTGAGGTCGGCCTGCATGATCTCGGCGAAGATCCGCGCTGTCCCGCTTGTCAGGCACGGCTGCGGCCCGATGTCGTCTGGTTCGGCGAGGCCCTGCCGGAAGCGGCGATCGCCGCCGCTTTCGCCGCCGCCGAAGAGTGCGATCTGCTGCTCGTGATCGGCACGAGCGGCGTGGTGCAGCCGGCGGCGTCGCTGGTCGATACGGCCAAGGCGGCCGGCGCGAAAATCGTCGAAATCAATCCGCATGAATCGGAGCATTCGCCATTGGCGGATGAAATCCTGCGGAGTGGTTGTGGCGCGGCGCTCGAGGCGCTGGAGCGCGCCTGGCAGGAACCGCGCGCCTGACGCCGCGCGTGTCGCAACCGGGCCGCTTCTGGCCGGCGCGCGCCGCGGGTACCGTACCATCCGGCATGCGCGGAGCGGGTTGGTCCATCGCGGCGGCAGTGGTCGCGGTCGTGGCGTGGTACGTCACGCTCAATCTCTGTCGCCCCTATGCGATCGTGGACGAGCGCATTCACACGCGGCACATCGGCCATCTGCTCACGCAGACCACCGCGCCCGATGATCTGGCGATGCCCAAGACGTTTCACCACCTGATGGCGTGGGCCGGCGCGCCATTTCGCACGTGGCTGGGGGCCGCGCCGGGGATCCACTGGGCCTGTGCGGCGACGCCGCGCGCGCTCTGGCTGTGGCGCGGCTACTGCGTTGTGCTGGCCTTGGCAATGCTCGTGGCGCTGCGTTATGCCCATGCCGCGTTGGATCCGCGGGCGGCGGACGCCCGCACGGCTCTCACGCTGGCGCATCCGCTGCTGTTTCCCTTTTACGCCCTGTGTTACACCGATGTGCCGGCGCTCGGGCTGGTGATGGTCGGGCTGGGCCTGCACCTACGCGGGCGCTACGCCTGGGCGGCGCTGCCTTTGCTTGCCGCGGCCCTCGTCCGGCAATCACACATCTTCTGGCTGGCGTGGATGATGCTCCTGCCGACCGCGGCGGCGATGCGCGGCGTTTCCGGTCCTGCGTGGCTGGAGCGCGCACTCGGTGTGACCCGGCGCGACGCGCTGGCGCGCTGGCCCTATGCCCTGGCGCTCCTGATCTATCTGGCGCTGCTGGGCTATGACCGCGACACCTTCGCGCCGCTGTCCAGCATCAATCGCCCCCGCTTCAATCCGGCACAGTTCTACATGTTCGGCTTGCTGGCAGCGGCGCTCTACGGGCCGCTATGGCTGCCGCGACTGGCCGGGGCGTGGCGGGCCGGCACGGGCATCTTCTCGATGCGCGCGGGCCGCGTGGCCTTCAACATCGGCTTGCTCGCGGCGATCGCGCTGCTCTATCGCAGCACCCATGCGTGGAATTTCGGCCTGGGCACCTATCGCCACTACGTCTTGCACGCCTTTACGGAGCAGCCCGCAACGATTTCCTTGGCCGCAGCAGTACTCGTGCTGTTCGGTCATGGTTATCTTCGCTGGCTCTCACCGCGCGCGCATGCGATCGGCCTGCCGACGGCCTGGGTCGGGGGGTTGCTGTTCCTGGGGCCGCACTGGCTGGTCGAGCCGCGCTACTACTTCGTGCCGCTGGTATTGGTGGATGTCTTCGCGCAATACGACGCCGCCGAGCGCCGCCGGCTACTGATCTGGTTTATCCCCGCGACCATCGCGATCCTGATTCCGACGGCGTGGTTTGAGGATCCATCCTGCGGTTTGTGGTGAGCGGGACGGAGACGAGCTCTATTTGTTCGAAGGTTCATTCCCCGCGGCCCGCCGCGCGAGGAGGTGCTGGACCAGTTCAATGCGCGAGATGAACTCGCGCATGTCCGCCGGCCGGTGCTCGCGCTCCGGCGCGCAGCACTCCATGATCAGATTCGAGAGCGCCAGCGGGACTTCTGGATTCAGCTCGATCGGCGGCTCGCTGGCACGGCGCGCCTCGATGTCGACGACTTTCGTGCCGGTCGGCGCCGTGCTGATCGAAGTGCGAAAGTATTTGCCCGTCAGCACCCAGTACATCGTCGCGCCCAGGCTGAACAGGTCGGTGCGATGGTCGATCTTGCGGCGTTGCACCTGCTCGGGCGCCATGTAGTCGGGCGTGCCCTGCACGCGGTCCTTCTTGTGGCCCAGCGAGCAGCTTTGGCCGAAATCGATGATCTTCACGCCGCCGTCGCGCGTGATGAGGATGTTGTGCGGCTTGATGTCGGCGTGGGCGTAGCCGAAGCCATGCAGTGCCTGGAGGCCCTCGGCGATTTTGATGAAGAGCGGGAGAATATCGCTCAGCTCTTCGGGGCATTGCTCCTCGAGCGGCGCGCCCTCGACGAACTCCATGATCAGGAAGAGCTCTTTGGTCTTGAGCCAGCGCTTCGTGCGAATGATCTCGTAACACTTCCGCAAATAGGGATGCTCGCAGCGGCTGCCGACCTCATACTCGGTTTCGGCCTGCTTGATGAAGCGGATGTCTTCGGGCTGGCGACAAACGACGTGTTTGATCGCGACCGGCCGGCGCGAGAGTTTCTCTCGGGCCAGCGTGATGATCGCGCCCGCCCCGGTGCCGATCCGCTCGACCAAGTCATAGCCGGCCAATTGTGGCAGCGCGATCCGCGACATTCCCAACCTGTTTCACGAGCGACGAGCCGGCCCGCGCACACGGCCGACGAGGGCGACGATGCCAACTCAGATGCATACCGTAGGGCAGACGATCGTACGCGACAAGCGGTTCTACTCATTTCGGCAACTTGCCGCGTGGCGCTAAAGGTTATATGGGCGAACCAGCCCGGCCGACAAGGCCGCGCGGCGGAGACGGGCTGGCCCGGTTCGACAGTTCTAGCGCGCGAGTGGCCGCAACCTCTTATTCTGGAAATTGTTGCGGATATTTCCAGCGCTGGGCCAAACCCTTCATGAACACCGTGTCCGACACGTGCAATCAGACATGGCACACCCCGTGATCCCTGCAGAAAGCGCGTTGCGTCGGCGGGATTTTTTTGACATGTTTGGTTTTTGTTTGACTGCTAACAAAAACCGATTATAGTGCTCCTGTCGCCGCCCGGCCCGAGCGCGGTGGACGCGGCCCCTCGCACCGCTTCACCCGCCGGGTCGGGCGTCTTCGGAGTCGTCCCTTGCGCCGCGTCGAAAATCCACCCAACCCGTTCCTGTCGCAGCAGCGCGAGTGGCTCGCTGAGCCGCCAACGGTCATGACCGAAGTTTTCGAAGAGATCGCCAGCTCGATTCTTTCTGAAAATGACAGTCCTGACATCCCCTTTCGCTGGGGCGTCAACCCCTATCGTGGCTGTCAGCATGCCTGTGCCTATTGCTATGCGCGGCCGACTCATGAATATCTCGGCCATGGGGCCGGCACCGATTTCGAGTCCAAGATCGTCGTCAAAGTGAATGCACCGGAGCTCCTCCGGAGGGAGTTCGCGAAGCCGTCCTGGCGCCGGGAGCAAGTCGCTTTTTCCGGCGTCACGGATTGTTACCAGCCGCTCGAGGCGGTTTATCAACTGACGCGCCGCTGTCTGGAGGTCTGTCGCGACGCCGGCAACCCGGTCGGCATCGTGACGAAATCATTCCTGGTTGTACGTGACGTTTCGCTGTTGGCCGAGTTGGACGAGAGGGCCGGCGCCATGGTGTTTATCAGCATTCCGTTTGCTGATGACCAGCGCGGCCGGCTGATTGAGCCGGGCGCGCCGCCGCCCTCACGGCGCTTCGAAGCGCTGCGCCGGTTACGGGCGGCGGGCATCTCGGCCGGCGTGATGGTCGCGCCCGTGATTCCCGGGTTGAACGATCGCGAGTTGCCGGCGATTCTCGAACGGGCCGCCGATTGTGGCGCGCTCACGGCCGGCTTTCAGGCGCTGCGCCTGCCCGGCAGCGTCAAGGCGGTCTTCCTGTCGCGCCTGCGTGCGGCCCTGCCCGAGGCGGCCGAGCGGATCGAGGCGCGCATTCGCGACATGCGCGATGGGGCGCTTTCGGACCCGCGCTTCGGCCATCGCATGACCGGCGTCGGACAATACTGGCAGAGCGTGCGGCTGTTGTTTGAGACGATGGCGACCAAGTATGGCCTGGCCGCTGGGCAGCGCTGGCGCAAACCGCCGGCCCGCGCCGCCGATCGCGGTCGGCATATTCAATTGCCGCTGTTTCATGGAGAGTCGTAGCGTCGGTAGCGTGACGGCTGCGCCGCAAACATCGCCAAGCGAAGCTTTGCATATGCAGTGAATAACAAGCGCGCGATCATGATGGCACGAGTGGGACAGGCATCTGGCCTGTCGCGCGGTCATGATGGCACGGATGGGACAGGCTTCCAGCCTGTCGCGAGCAGGTTTGCGGCCCGGCCCAGTCAGGCCGATCGTTCGTTTCCGCGCTGCCGCCGCGTGCAGAATCATCAGGAATAGGGTTGCGCGAACGGCGCCGCACCGATGAACCTGACGGCTTGCGTCCGTGGTGGAGAATGCCTAGGCTTCCCGACTTGCCGTGGCGAACGTGGGTTCGCGCCGCGGCGTGCCGGGCTTCATAGCACAGCAGGTCTTGCCCGTCGTGGCGATGGTTTCGCGATGACGGCAGCGCCGCTTCATCATGCAACGAGGAGTTTGGTCATGCGTTCATCGTGGAAGTCATGGATTTTGACATCGTTGGGGGCCTGGCTGGGCGTGTCGCCGCTGCTGGCCGATGGGACGAATGGCACGAACGGGACGAACGGCACACCGCCACCCCCGCCGCCGGCCGCCCCGGCTCCGCCGCCGCCCCC
>CAYQLG010000182.1:2994-6641 GCA_964418235.1 uncultured Planctomycetales bacterium | reverse complement strand
GGCATTCGGCACTCGCCCGACCCGCCGTCGGGTGCGGAGCCCCGACGCTACAGCGGCGTGGCAAGGCCGAACCGCCAGATCCTCAGCCGCCGTTATCACCTGATCACCTTCGCACCTTATCACGATGATGACGCTGGCCCTCCTTCGCCGCCGGCGACGTCGAAAGCCAGGCGCCCCGCCCGCGCACCGGCCAAACGCGCCGGCGGATTGAACTCGCTTCGCACGATCACCGATAAATCCTCTGAACGGCCCGGCCATGATCGGCGGCCTGATGGAGATGCATCATGCGCAAGTTGTACCGACGCACGCGAATTCTGCTTCTTTCGGCTTCGCTCGGCGGCGCGGCCGTCCTCAGCGGATGTGACCCGACGGTCCGTGACACGGTCCTCGAAGGCGTCGGCGGGGCCGCGGCCGGACTCGCGAACACGTTTATCCAGGCGTTCGTGGAATCCTTGCAAGCTCAGGCTGAAGAGCAGGCCACGACGATTTAACGCCGCATCGACGGTTAACGCCGCATCGCCGGGCGGAAGGCTCGCGCCGGGCCGGGCGTCTGCGGCCGCAATGCCGGCGGATGCATCTACACGCCCCCCTCCACAGGCATGCCTGCGCGGCGCACCGCGAATGCAAGCCGAGCGGCCACCTTTTCGTATTGTCAGCGGCAACTCCGGCGAATTCCAGCAACCAAACCAACTCGGAGCAGCGATGCCGCTGTTTCCCTCGGGTGGCATGCTTTTGCGGTGCTCCCCGTAAGCATGCCCGCTGGGGTGTAAGACGTTTATGCGCGCGGCATGACAAGAAGCGTCGCATCCGCTCTTCAGGTGCGATATTTTGACGGCCGCGGGCACGGGGCGCGCAGAAGCTGTTCTTGATACGGACATTCGAAACAGGCACGCTCACAGCAGGCGTTTCGGCAGGATGGCCGGGCGACCGTCATGCGGAGAGTGTCGCCTGCGCCGTGTGCAAGAGCCTCGACGCCATTGACGTGCTACAAGCCGCCGGATATTCCGTGTTTCGAAGATGGCTAATCACCGATTGCGCAATCGCGATCTTGTCGCGGGACTTGGTCTGGTCATTGTCTCCATCGCGCTGTTTTACGGCAGCGATACGGACATTGATTGGGACGATGCATACATTTCGTACCGCTACGCGCGCAATGCGGCCAATGGCGATGGCCTGACTTACAACCCCGGCGAGCGCATCTATGGCTCGACAACGCTGCCGTGGGTTCTCTGGCTCGGCTTTGTTTCGTTCGTTTCCTCCGTTGACATCCCGCATGTGTCCACGTGCACGTCGGCCGTGTTATTTCCGGTGAATGCGCTGTTGCTGTTCGTGCTGCTGCGCCGCGCCGGAGCGCCAACCTGGGCCGGCGCTCTGGGGGGGCTTCTGCTGCTGGCCGCCCCGCATTATCTCCTGATCGCTGTCACCGGCATGGAGACGATGTTTTATACATGCCTCATGCTGCTCTCCTGGCTGGCGCTCCAGTCTCGCCGGTGGCTGGCCGCGGGCGTTCTGGCAGGATTGACGGCGGCCACGCGGCTGGACGGGCTGGCGATGGCGGTTGCGCTCACCGTTGCCGCCGTCCTCGAGACGCTGCGCGAACGGCACGCCGGCGCAGGCATGCGCCGCGTGGCGGCGCTATGGGGCGGCATGCTGATTCCGTTGGTTCCTTTCGCGCTGTTTTGTTACGCGTACTTTGGAACGCTCGTGCCTCAGACGCTCAGCGCCAAGCGCGCCCATGACTTTGCCGCTGGGCGCTGGTGGATGTTGGAGCACTTCGCAACCGGGCCGGGAGCGGCCGCGGGCGCGGTCTTCCTTTTGGGGGGCTTGGTGGTCGCCGCCATCGCGATCCGTCGTCGGCGTGCGGCTATGTCGGGCGAGGCCGGCGAAAACACGACCGGCGTGCTGCCGATCCTTCCGGCGGTGCTGGCATGGTTGATTGTCTATGTGGTCGCCTGGACGGCCGTTCGGATCGATTCTTACCCGTGGTACGTTGCGGCGCTGGGGCCGGCTTCGGCGATTCTGCCGGTCGCGGCGCTGGCGTCGCGCTATGTTCGACGAGCCGTCGCAGCTCAAGCCATCATCGCTGTAGCAGGCCTGATCGTGCTCGCATGGTGGTCCAATCGCGCCGCTGAAGACGTGCGGCGCTTCAAGGCTTATGCGGGTCAGCTCGAGCGCCCGCGGCGTGATCTCGCGAAGCGCATCGATGCGATGGCGGAGAGCTTCAAGGCTTCCATCGGCGCGGGCGGGATCGGATTGATTGGCTGGCATTGTCCGCACGCGCGGATCATCGACATCGCGGGGCTGGTCACGCCGGTCGAGGTGCTGCGAAACCCGGCCATGCGCCCGACGCTCTTCTTTGGAACCGACGTCTATCCAGCGTGGGCGGCCGAATACGTGCTGGCAGACGAGATCATTCCGCCGTCAGGCCCGCCGGCGCGCGTATGGCGTAGAGTGGAAAGGTCATTTAGCGGAGAGCACACACCCCAAGAATCTGGTGCGGCGATGCCAGCGACCCAAAGTGCCCCTCCGCCACCGTAGGTCAAACCTCTTGCGTCGCCAGCTCAATCGCATCGAAAACTGGCTTCCAACGATTTGGCGGGTGGTATGCTCACGCTGAATACAGCGAGAGGATGTCACCTAACCGCGCTCTGAACCGAACCGCGCCCGTGAGGAAGCGATTGGAATCGAGCCGCTTGCGGATGTTCGGGTCGCTGCCGGGCTGCGCGGGCTGGGCGAAGGGAATGAGCAGAAACGCAAGAAAAAAAGTTGGCGGATTTTCAGAATTGCTCTGTCGCTCGGCAGAGCCACGACCGTAAGAGGCTGTCGAAATACTTGTCAAAATCAATCTCGACAGCCCGCCGATCGCCTGGCTTGGCATCCAAACCCCAGGTCTGATGCTGCGCCAAGCATTCGGCGCGCCGTCGCAGGAGTATTTCGACAGCCTCGTAAGGGAGTGGTTAGATTCGCCGTGAATCTTCGCTTCCTTACGGTCGCGGCTTCGCTTGAGGACGACAGACCAAATCTGAAAACGCTCTATGGCTGGCGGTCGGTGGGGCGGTTGGTTCAGGGCCGGTCGGAATCGAATCGCTTCCTGACGGGCGCGGTTCGGTTCGCAGCGCGGTTCGGTTCGCAGCGCGGTTCGGCAAGAGAGTGCGGTTCGGATAGGAGGCGCGCCCGTCTCTCACGAGCGCCCAGCCTACGAGCGGCTTGCGACCAGCCCGAGTTCCTGCGCGATTTCTGGATGTGCGACGCTGTCGACTTCGACACGGTCTTTGAATGTCCCGCCCAGTTCGTAGAAGAAATACTGCGGCTTGCCGGCAGGGCCGCCCATCACCCGCACCACCGCGCCGAGCGGATGTACAAGAATCAGCACCCCATCATCCATCGATTCACCCACCGGGATTTCCTGCGTCGGCTCGGTTGGTTTGCGCGTGTCACGCACCAGCGCAAGAAACTGTCCACCGCCCGCCGAGACGCCATTGAGCGTGTATTTATCCGCATCCGGGCGTGACGGCGGCGACGGCGGGGGAGGCGGCGCCGCCGTCACCGGGGCAGCGCTGTCGGGCTGCGTCGCGGCGATGCCGCCGGCGCTTGTTGGGCCAGCGGTCGGCGGCGGTGGCGGCGGAGGTGGGGGCGGTGACCCGGGC
>CAYQLG010000182.1:0-2837 GCA_964418235.1 uncultured Planctomycetales bacterium | reverse complement strand
CGCGGCCCCTCCGGGGTCGTCATGCGACCGGCGCCCGTGCCGCCGGCCTTGGGCGTGTTGGCGGCACGCTTGGCGGCGGGTTTGGTGCTCTTGCCGCGCTCCTTGCCGGGGGCGGGAGCGGCGACGGGGGTCGCCTCAGGGCCGGCCGGCGCCGGCGTGCCCGCTGACGCGGAGGCCAGAATTTGCGAGTCATCCGCGTTGAGCTTCACGCGCACGATGCGGGCCAGATAGTCGCGGCGATAGAAATCAAGCAGGAAGCCGTTGATCGAGCGGAGCGTGCCGGCGGCCTTGATCGTGAGCGGCACCTCGATCAGGCCGTTAGGCAGGCGCTGCTCGGTGTTGGGCGTGATGTTGATGTCGGTCAGGCCGTGCATCTCGAGCAGTTGCTGCATGTCTTGATAGAAGCGCTCGCGCGCGTCGACGCGCTCGTGCGAGAGCGTGCGACCGACGAGCATGGCCCAGTCCTGATCGACCATGCGCAGCTTGGTCAGCCGCTCGCGATACTCATTGCGGAGGGTTTTCTGCTCGCGGATGCCGCGATCGAGCGCCGCAAAGGGCGCGAGCACCAGGGCGCGCGTCACCTGATAAAGACCCGCGACGGCCAGCACGCCGCCCACGACCGCCGCCAGGACTTTCTCGCGCGATTTCATTGCAGCTTGCGCTCCTGATCCTTGCGGCGCTTGTCGCGCGTGGCGGCCTCGGCCTGGTGATCGCGCAAGTCCTTGATGACGATGTCGACGTCGACTTTGCCGGTGAACTTGTCATGGCCGATCGGCAGGGCCTGCCAGGTCTGGCGGGTCACGTCATAGGGCGTTTTGTCGTTCATCGTGAAAGCGGCCAGGGCGCTGACGAACTCGGCCGGCACGTTGGAATCGGAGGCGTGCAGCTTGCGCAAGCTGATCTTGCCGGTGGCGGCGTCGCAGTTGATCTCCTGCACCAGCATGCGCTTGCCAGGATCGATCGACTTTTCGGTGATGGTCAGCAGATGGTTGGGCCAGATCGCGTCGTAGGCCCAATCGGCCACTTCCTCGACGCGATTCTGAACCTTGACGCGGCCCAGCAGCTCCTTGCGAAGCTGCGCGTTGGCGGCCTTGAGCGCCTTCAACTCGGTCGCCCGCTGCGAATAGACGTATGTCGTCGCGGCGATGCCCAGGACGGCCGCGGCCCCGAGCGCGATCCCCGCCAATCGCAGCCGGCGCTTGAGCGTCTGTCCCGGCGGCTTGGGGCGCTTGGGATTGAGGAAGTCGATTTCCAGCTCGCCGTCGTGCGTCAGCCCGGCCGCCAGGCCGAGCGGCGCGGAGAAGGCGCGCAGCTTGACAGATTCGCCCTCGTCGACGCGAAGAACCCGGGTCGGATCAAAGAGATCGACCGGCAGGCCGAAGCGCTTGTCGAGGGCCGCCAGCAGTTGCGTCTCGATGCCGGTGCCGCCGGCGACGACGATCTGATCAACGGTCGCGCCCGGTTCGGTGGCGCGATAGGCCTGTAGCGTGCGCGTGACCTCGACGAGCAGTTCGTCGACCGCGGCGGTGACGCTCTCATCCTCGACAAAGCTGCCGCCGGCGGCGACCTGCGCGATGGTGAGGATGCGCGAATCCTCGCGCCCGCTGTCGCCGCCGATGATCGGCGTCGAGACATTGGCGGAGCGCGCGAAGACCAGCCGGTTATCCGCGAAAACGTTGATCTCGGTCGCGCTGGAGCCGATGTCGACAAAGAGCACGCGCCGCTCAGTCAGGCCCTGCAAAATCGTCGAGGCGTTGAGATTCGCGAAGGGCCGCAGGCCAATCCGCACCGGCGTCAGTCCCGCCGCCGCGCAGGTCTTCTTCAGCCGCTCCAGCGTGTCGAGCTGGACGGCGGAGAGCAGCACCTCGGTGACGCGCTTGGCGTCGTCGCGCCCGAGGATCGCGAAATCGAGCGCGACCGAATCGAGCGGGAAGGGCAGCTCCTTCATCGCCTGAAAATGCACCGCGGCCGCAACTTCATCGGGCGGCGTCGGCGGCAGCGACAGGCGGTTGATCACCACGCGCTCACGCGGGACGTCGACCGCCACGCGCGACACGCGCAAATGGCGGCGCTTCAGGACCGACTGGATGAACTCGCCCATCGCGGCCGGATCGTCGGCGTCCACGCCCGTGGGAATGCGATGGGCATGCGCGTCCTCCAGCCGGACGGCGGCATTGACGCGCGCGACGACCAGCCGGAGATGGCGCCGGTCCCAGTCGAGAAAGAGCAGTCGTTTGCCGCGAGTGATCAAATCAGCACCATGCGTCCAACGTGCGTGCAGTTCGAAGCGACAGCGTCTCGTCACCGCGTCGTCGCGATGATCGTATCGTCGTCGATCGGCCAGGCCGGGCCGAATTGCGTCAGGTCGCGGCGATAGCGGATCTGGCCCAACGGGCCGATCATCTCCACGATCCACTCGTACCGCTTCATGATCTTACTGTGATCGGCGTATCCGACCACCTCCACGTGATATTGATACGCCTTTGTCGTGATGTAGGGTGCGATCGCCTGCCATACGTCCGTCGGCAGCGTTCCGGTTAAGACGGGCCAGGCGATCGTGCGGCGGGTGGCGGCATCGAGCGCCCCACGGGCCGCGACCAGCGCGGCGGCGTATTCGGGCGTCAGCCCGGGAATCACGCGCAGCACGCGCTCCGGCGCCGTGTTGATGTTGATCAACCCCGGAATGCCGGCCATGGCGGCCTGCGGCGGCGTGGCGCTGAAGCGATCGACGACAAACGGCAACTCGGCTTCGGTGATCGGGCTGTTGCGGATTCGCGGGATGCCGCCGCCCGGCGGGTCGCCCGGCTGGGAGGCCGGCGGGCCGGCGCCATCACCCG
>CAYQLG010000181.1:0-6643 GCA_964418235.1 uncultured Planctomycetales bacterium | reverse complement strand
CGCCGCCGCGGCTCGGCGCGTCCGCTTGCCGCGCGGCCGGCGCGGCCGTCGGCAAGGACCGTTTCCACGACATCCGCGGCGCCCATTGATGACGAGCTTGATCAGTTGCTTTCGAAAATCAGCCGCGGCGGTCTCGCTTCGCTCAGCGAGGCCGAGCGCGCCCAGCTCGAGCAGGCCCGTCTGCGCAAGCTTCAGGCAGAGCGCGGCGCACCGCCGCGGGCGTGAACGGGCCGGATCGTTTCGCATGCTGGCCGGTTCATCCAGAATGATGCCGACGCCGCAACATGCTCAGCTTTCCGCGGTCGGGGCCATCAGAACGTCTTCTTGTCGGATCGACCGCCCGCTCTCATGATGCCGCCGTGTCGATTGCGTTGCTGCCAATCAGTTGGGCCTATGGGCTGGCGATTTACGCCCGCAATGCCTACTACATTCACGCGCCGGCGGCGGTCCAGCGGGTCGCCATCCCCGTCATCAGCGTCGGCAACCTGACCGTCGGCGGCACCGGCAAGACGCCGCTCGTGATCGAGATCGTGCGGCGGCTGCTGGCCCGCGGTCATCAGCCGGCGATTCTAACGCGCGGCTATGGCGCGAAGGCCGGCGCGGTCGCGGATGAAGTGCTGGAGTTTCACGAGTCGCTGCCGCAGACGCCCGTTGTCGTTCGGCCCGATCGCGTGGCCGGGGCGGGCGTCGCGATGCTCAAGCATCGCGCCGATTGCGTCGTGCTCGATGACGGCTTTCAACATCGGCGGCTGGCGCGCGACCTCGATCTGGTGCTCGTCGATGCGCTCAACCCGTGGGGCGGCGGAGCCCGTGACGTGCGACGGTCCGGGTCAATCAGCCCAGCGGCTCCACTCGCCGAAGCGGTCGAGATTGAGACGATCGATCGCAGCCCGGCGCTGCTGCTGCCGGCAGGCCGGCTGCGCGAGCCGCTCGGAGCGCTCTGCCGCGCCAGCGCCGTCGTGCTGACGCGTGTCAACCAGGCCCCGCCGGCGCGCGTGGCCGCGCTGCTCGCGCGCATCAGGCGAATTGCCCCGGCGTTGCCGATCCTCCAAAGCGAGATCAGGATCGAAGGGCTGTCCGCGACAGATGACGCTGACCTGACAATACAAGACGCGGCGGACGCGGGGCTGTTGACGCTCTGCGGGATCGGCAATCCGGGGACATTTCACACACTGGTCGAATCGTGCGTTGCCACACCGCTGGCACAAATGAACTTTCCCGACCATCACCGCTATGGCGTGGCCGACGCCGACCGGATTGTGAGCGTCGCGAAGGAAGCCGGCTGCGACCTGGTGCTGACGACGCGGAAGGATTGGGTGAAACTCGCGCCGCTTTGGCCGCAGGTCGCGCGCGGCCTGCCGCTGGCGCGGCTCGATATCCGCGCGGTGCTGCTGGATGATGGGGGCGCGTTTGAGGGTTTGCTGTCACGGGCGCTGGAGCGCAAGGCTGGGCCGACGACTGGCGCTCTGTAGCGTCGGCCCTCCGTGGCCGACGGCGTAGTGGGAATTGCGAATGACGAATAGCGAAGAACGAATTGAAATTCCCGGCGTGAGCGAAGGCGCTATCACCTTCACACGTTATCACCTTCTCACCTTATCACATCTTGTAGCGCCAGCCCTCCGTGGCCGACGGCGTGCCCGCGGCCGGTAGCGACTTCATCCGGGCTGCAGCGCCGGACCGATTCGTCGTTGGGTACGGAGCCCCGACGCTACAGCGCGAGGGCGACGGGGACACTCTGGAACACGCCCTCTGCCGCTATCATTAGACGTATAGTTCTAATTTTGGCAGCCGGGAGACGCATCAATGCGCCTGGATAGCGAACATGGCGGCAGCAAGAACAACCCGCAGCCCGCCGACGTTGAGGAAGCCCTGCGCAACCGCGGCGACGGCTTTGTGATCCTGGCCCACACGCCCGAAGAGTATTTGCAGGTGGCCGGCAATCAACTCGAACATCGCATGCAAGACCGCCAGTATGCCGCCGATGCGGGCGCACTCGATGAGACCACGCTGCGCGTGATCTTTCTCGACTATCTCGGCCGGCGCCCGCAGTGGCGCGAGCGCGTCACATGGCGCGAGCGGACCGAGGAAGCTATTGCCCCGCCTCGGCGACAGGCCTGGTGGGGCGGCCTGGTCATGCTGGCGATCTTCGCCGCCGGTGCGGCCTACCTGCTTTGGCCGAGCGCTGGATGAGCCGCACAGCGGCACAGACGCGGCAGCCGCAATGTTGCCGTCATCGCCGAGCTACATGAGCGAGTCCGATAGCGTTCCTGCCTTCGACAGGCTGGAAGTCTGTCCCACCCATACGCTGGAAACTGCCCACCCAAAGGCTCGTAGCCGCTATCTCCCACGGGCTGGAAGCTTTCCCCACCCACGCTCATTCTACGGCTGAAAATCGCGCGGGTTGCCCGGTCACGTGGTCGGCGGACAGGCGTGTGGAAATCAAGCGGCTTGAGCTTCGCCGCGCTTCGGCGAGAATTGCCCTTATGCATATTCGCGAGTTCCAACAATTGATCGATCGCATGTACTCCGAGCGTGATCGTCAGCGCGGCGCGGCCAAGACGTTTCTCTGGTTCGCCGAGGAAGTCGGTGAATTGGCCAGCGCCATCGCCGAAAATGATCGCGACGGCCTGCCGGGTGAATTTGCCGACGTATTCGCCTGGCTCTGCACGCTGGCCAACGTCGAGGGCGTCGACCTGGAGGACGCCTTGCGCAAGTTCACCGCCAAGGGCTGCCCCGGCTGTGGCCAGGCTATCTGCACCTGTGCGGAGAAGATGACATGAGCCGCGCGCTTCCGAGCGGCGCTAGGCCGTGCTTGTTGGCGCTTGCGATGCTCCTGTCGGCCGCGCCGGCCCTCGCACAGACCGGTCTGACCGAGCATCGCACCAAGTACTATCGCCTCTACACCGATCTCGATGAGAACGGCGTCCGCGAAGCCACGCTGCGCATCACACTGATGGCGGAGGAGTACTTTCGCCGCACGAGCGACTTCGCCCGCAACGTCAACCAGATTCAGCCCTTTCATCTCTACAGCCGCTACAACGACTATCTGGCGGCGGGCGGGCTGCCCAACACCGCGGGCGTCTTCAACGGCGAAAAGCTGATGGCGGTCGTCCTGAAAAACCGCATGACCGACACCTGGTCCACCGTGCAGCACGAGGGCTTCCACCAATTTGTCCACCACACCGTCGGCCGCGGCCTGCCGATCTGGGCCAACGAGGGGCTGGCCGAGTACTTCGGCTACGGCGTCTGGACCGGTGACAATTTCTATGTCGGTCTCATTCCGCCGCTTGAATTGGAAATCATCCGCGGCTGCCTCGCCAAGCAGCGCTTTAAGCCGCTGCGCGACATGATGCTGTTGCCGCACGAGATCTGGAACGACCACGTCGCGCGCAACCCCAATGAAGGCGCGCTCAACTACCTGCAGGCATGGTCGATGATTCACTTTCTCGGCCACGCCGACGAAGGGAAATATCAGAAGGCGTTCGGCAAGTTCCTCGGCCAGGTCAGCGGCGGCGCCGACTGGGAAGCGGCCTGGGTGCGCCACTTCGGCCGCAATGTCGCGGATTTTCAGGAGGCCTGGGAGAAGTACTGGCGAAATCTGCCCGACGATCCGACCGGCGACCAGTATGCCGGCGCGACGCTCGCATCGCTGACCAGCTTCTACGCGCGCGCGTTCAGCCAGCGGCAACTCTTCGAAAACGCCGATGAATTCCTGGCGGCGGCCGACCGGCGGGAGCTGCGCGCACACAAGGAGGATTGGCTGCCGGAGTCACTCTTGGCGACGGCCCTGAAGGATCTTCCCAAGCGCGGCACGCTCCGCGTCGAGCGCAAGCCGGGGACGTGGTTGCTCGTGCTCGAAACTCCCGGCGGCGCGACGTTGGAAGGGCGGTTTCGCGTGAAGAATCAGCGCGTGGATGATGTCGATATCACAACGCGCCGGGGCAAGAAAGAGCCGCGCCGCTAGCGCCGCCGCTGTAGCGTCGGGCCGACGCTCCACGATGTGATAAGCTGAGAAAGTGATAACGCGATAATGTGAGCAGGCGCTAGCGCCATAGCTCGATCCTGGAATTTCAATTCGTGCTTCGCAATTCGCAATTTCTCCTGAATCGCCTTCACCGTTTCTGATCGCTTCAGAACTATGTGTGCACCACGCTCAAGCGTGATGATTCACGCAGCTCCAGCCGCGGCGGCAGGCAGATGCTCTCCGCCGTTCCTGACTCGGGGCTGGTGATGTGCCGCAATGCCGCATCCATCGCCTGGAAGCCCAGTTCCTCATAGCGCATGTCGATCGTGGTAAGCGTCGGCGAGACGCGCTGACCGAGCGGCTCATGGCCGATGCCCATGAGCGCCAGGTCTTCGCCGACGACGCGGCCCAGTCGCGGCGCCAGCAACATCAGCTCCGCAGCCATGGCATCATTCTCGACGATGATCGCGCCGGCCCGACGGACGCGCTCGGCCAGCGGGCCGCGCTCAAGCAACTCGGCCAGGCCGGCCCCCTGCGTATCGAGCGCGCCATCCCAGTCCTTCGCGCCCCGCGCGCGCAATTCCGCCTGCACGCCGCTAAGCAGCCGCTGGCCCACCCATTCACGCAGATCGGCCAGCACGAGCAACTCATCGGCGGGCACGTCGAGGCCGCGCACGGCGAGCGCGCCGGCCGCCTCATAATCCGGCGCGCAGCGTTGATGTACGAGCGCCGCTTCGCCATCGACTGCGACGATCGTGCGCCCTTCCAGGCCCGCCAGCGTCGAGCTCCATCCCGGCTGTAGCGGCATGTCGAAGAGGAGCGCATCGATCCGCTCATAGGCGGCGCTCGCCAAGCGCGCCCGCGCCTGCTCGACGTCGGCCAACTCGGCGACGGTGACGGCATACTGCTCGGATTGCGCCCGCCGCAGCACGCCGCGCAGATACGTCGCGCAGCGGTGCAGGTGGATGTGCTCAAGCAGGACCAGCACGGTGAAATTCCGCCCGGTGGCCAGCGCCCGGGCGGCCTGGCTGGGCACATAGTTGAGTTCCTGACAAGCGCACAGGACGCGTTGCCGCGTTCGTTCTGAGATGTCGGGGCGGTTGTTCAGCGCCCGCGAGATCGTCCCCCGCGAAAGCCCAGTACGCACGCTGATGTCTTCAATCGTGACTTTCGCCATACGAATGAGCCTGTTACTACAATTGTTTTTTAATCGTGTCCGCAGCACGCGCATGCCGCGTTCGACAATTTGCTCGTTCGGAACTGTACCCCGTTGGACCGCGGGCCGTGATGAAATCTGCCGAAAAGCGTTGAGAATTTCATGTTAATTTTGCGGTCGCTCGACGCGCCGGGCCGCGGCAGTTTTTCTCGGGCAAAGTCTGAAACCGTGCAGCACGACGCCGTAACCGTGAGTCGCGAACTGCGCCGCAACGGTGTGATGCAGATGCAAACAGCGACGCTGTTGCGTTTGCTCAACGACCCGTTGCGAAATCGACACATCGGCCGTGCGTAAATCAGCATTTCGACGCCCGCGTTCTGAGCACTAGTGCTTCGTCACACTTGAATTTACGGGTTCGAAACGAGGGTAGCATGGGCCTCCGGCCCGTGCGTCCCACTACGAAGATAGGCACGCGAATCTCATGCCATGACGTCGGACGTTCCTTACCGCTTCATCCGAAAATTCAAGTTTGACGGAACACTAGAGCATTTTCAGAATTGCTCTGTCGCCTTCGCAGAGCCACGACCGTGAGGGAGTGGTGAGATTTTTCGTGAATCTCCGCTTCCTTACGGTCGCGGCTCCGCTAAGCGACAGACCAGATTTGAAAACGGTCTAGATATTCGCGTCTCGACGAAACGAACCGGACATCCCCGCCAAACATGAAATGAACAAGAGGGCCGCGCCAAGCGTCGGCCCTCTTGCGCTCGCCTCGCACCCGGCATCGGCCAGGCGAAAAACCTGCTCATCGCGAATCGCGGTCCACGCGCGGCGAACGGGCGCTGCGCCCGTGCCCGCCGCGCGCGGGCCAGCGTCGCTTAGCGCTCCTGCAGACAGCCCACCGGGAAGGCATCGCTGATCGTGCAGCCGTCGAGCGCCGCCGACCCAACCGGTCCCTCGAAAAACTCGACGCCGAGCATCGTGTAGCGGGCCTGACCATCGCTCGATTGCGGATCGACGTTGAACTCGAACGCGAGCATCTGGCCGGCGGCCAGGTCATTCGCAAAGTTCAAGCCCGTCGGATCGTTCAGCGGCAGATCGAGCACGATCAGCGTCGGGCTGGCCGTGCTGCCGTCGCCGGCGTCGATGCGCAGATACTTCTGCGCGCCGTAGGTTTCTACGCCCGATCCGGCCCGCAGCCGACGCGCGTCGAGCTGCAACACAAAGCAATCCTCCTGAATCGGGCCGGTGCGGTACATGAAGACGCGCATCGTCACCGGGTTGCCCAGGTTGTATATCTGCGGAATCGCGAAGCGCCACGCGACCGGGCCGGTTCCGCGCTGCAGCGCCGGCTCGCGGATGCGGACGGCGTCGACCGGAATCGTGCCGATCGGCGTGAAGTTGAACTCGACGAAAAAGTCATCTTGAAACTGATCAAAATACTCCGGTCCCGCGGGGCCACGCGCACCCGTTTCACCCTGCGGCCCCTGCGGGCCGGCGGCGGCGGTGTCGCCCTGCGGGCCTTG
>CAYQLG010000180.1:0-6748 GCA_964418235.1 uncultured Planctomycetales bacterium | reverse complement strand
AAAAGAAAGCGAGAATCCGAGCCGGCAAAAAGTTCACGAGCTCTCTGGCCCGTGCTACCCACAACAAACATCGGCACTGATTCCACACCGTGACGCCGGAGCTACATTCTGCTTCATCCGAAAATTCAAGCTTAACGGAACACTAGAGGATTGTCGCGCTCTATTTTTCGGGTTCGAAACGAGGGTAGCATGGGCCTCCGGCCCGTGCGTCCAACAACCAACCCCGGCACAGATGCTGGGTTTGACGGCAGGATTCCTTTCGGCGCAACTCAAAAATCAAAGTTGACGAAGCACTAACCCATGTCGCGCGCGGCCATGCGCTGCATCTCGAGCGCCTGATAGCGCTGTCGCACACCCGGCATGTTCCCGCCAATGACAATGAGTAGGATCACCCCTATCAGCAACAGCGGGTAATAGACGCCGTAGGGCTGTCGGAGCGCAATCGCCGCGATCCCGAGAATCAGGCAGACACCGCCGCCGATCAGACCGACGTACATCGCGCCGAGGACGCCGGCACGAGCCTTTCCGCGGGCCGCGAGCACGCCCACGCACGCGCCCAACAGGCCGATCAGCGCCCCGCCGATCGCACCCAGCAGGGCGCCCGTGCGCGGTGTCCACCAGATCGGCCCCGTGTGATTGTCGGAATCCTGGGCCTGCGCGACCTGGGGCTGCGCGATGTCGGTCGACGCCGTCGAGGCGCTGGGCGGAACCGCGAGCTTGGGTAGCGGGCGCGCGAGACCGCTGGTTGAATCTGCCTTGGCTGACTGCAAGACGCCTTCCGGCGCTTCGAGGCCTGCGCCATCAACCGAGGCATCGAGTTCGACCAGCTCGCACGGGCCAATCCAAACCGTGCCCGGCCCGGCCATGCACAGCTTCAGTTCCAGCTTGGTTGGTCGGCCAGCCTTGGGGTCGCTGACATGAAACGGCAACATGAACGGACGCCAAGGACTCGTGTCCTTGAGCGCCGCAAGCGGCCCGTTGGCCGCTAACGTGCGCGTGAAGTATGGCCCACCTGCGGCGAAGTAATTGAGCAGTTCGAGATATCCGGCTTCGACCAAGCGTTCATATCGAATATGCCCGCGAATGGCATAACGGTCGCCCTTCAGCGCCGGTTTCTCGATCGTCGCCAGCAGATAGTTACCAGGGTCCTTGGCGGTGTGTTCGATCTTCAGTACCGCGCCCGCCGGCGGCGCGGGGTCGGTCGGTTTGGCATCGGCGGCAGGCTTCTCGGCAGGCAGCACCGTGCCCAGCGACAATGCCCCGGCGGCGTGCAACGTGTCCCACGACAGCGTTTGAACCGAGCCTTCGCCCAGCGCCGGAAAGAGCGGTCCAACGATCACAAGCAGCACCGCAGCGCGTATGCCGACACGCGCTCGGCTCAGAATGGTGCGCACGCAACACCAGGCATCAATGAGACGGCTGCGCGTCGTCTCGTCAGACGTGACGGCTTCATCAAGGGGTCGATTGCGGAACATGATTTTCCTTTCGATCTTGCTTGTAGGCGGCAAGCAGCTCGCGGAAGCCGGCGGCATCGATGCGTCCATCAGCCAACAGCAGCCGCAGCGAGCGCTCAAACGCGCTTTCTTGAGGGGTAGACTCGATCATGGTGATCTTGTCGATCAGCCGATTGAGCCGCGCTCGGACGGTGGGATAGGAGACGTCGTACGCAGTCGCCAAATCCTTGAGTGAGCCGGAGGCGAGGACGAAGCGCTTGATGAACATCCGATCTTCATCGGAGAGCGCCTCGATCCACGCGGGCAGTTGTCCGGTCGGCTCCATGAGCGCATATTAACAAAAGTAAATTCTAAATCAATAAAATTAATATTTTTATGGAAATATATTTTTAATAAATTCGACATCTATTTATCGGGCGTATGAATCCCCAGTCTCGGCGTTACGACTCGGACCTGCCGCTCGATCGAGCTTTGTAGGCCGTCGCCGCCGCTATCGCCGAGTTCACCTGTTCAAGAAAGTGAAGTGATAGCTACCCCACCCGAGTGGCCATTGCACCCGGAATTCAGGCTCCAAACGCGATTCTGCCGCGACGACTCCTTCTCGATGCACGCCGCCAGTCCTGACGTCGCCAAGAGGGTGACGCGGTGATCCAGCCCGTGCAGCTTATAGGAGAGCTCATACGCGTCGTGAAAGCGGCGCCGAGCCGTATCTCGCCGGCCGGCCGCCAGGGCGCAGCGTCCCATGTGCTCCAAGGCGCGCACGACGTCATCCGTGTCGAAGCCTTGTTTGACGATGCGCAAGCCCAGCGCATAGACATCCGCGCGCGCATCAACCCGCCGGGCGCTGTCATGTTGTTCTGGCGCGGCATAAGCCATCGTGCCGAGAAAACCGTCCGAGCGCGCCCGCGACGGCCCCGCCGTCATCGTTGGCAGGCTTTTGGCCAACCCAAAATTCGGCGATCAACTCACGGACGCGCGCGACGACCCGCTGCTTCACCTTGTGCGAGGCTTGCGTGCTGACGTTGAACGCTCCGGCGGCAACTTCGATCGTTTCGCCCCCGGCCAGCCGGTCAAAGATCTCCATACTTTTCGGCTCGAAGGTCTCGCGCACGGTCTGCATCGCCGGTCGATCATGATGCAGACGCCATTCATGCTCCCAGACCGGATCGGCGAAGGCCGGGTCGTATATCGGGATGTCGCGCTCGAGCGCCTGCATATCAATACGTCGCTGGCCGCCCAGTCTGGACAGATCGATGACAACGCTTCTCACGATTTGGCCGAGATATCGCCGAAAGCGGCCCTTCTCCGGCTGATACTCAAAGTTCGGGAGCGCTTTCGACAGGCGCATAAGCGTGAGTTGTCGCACGTCGTCGGCGTCCGCCGCCTGCCGGAAGAGCCGCAGCGCATAACGAAAAATCAGCTCTCCATACTTGCGGTCAAAGGCGTTCCAGGCCTCGGCATCGGAAGGATTGCGCAAGCGCAGGAGCAGTGATACGCGCGTAACGGAGGGTTGCATGCTTCTTCCCTGTTCGCACGCTCGGACCGCACCAGCATCATGACCGCTGCGTCCGCGTCCGCTCGGTCGGTAGAAAAACCATTTCCGCCGGGCGTAGCGTGTGCTTGGTTGTCGATCAGAATGCCCAAGCCCATATACAGACCGAATGGGCGCTGCAAGTGCGGAACCGGTTCTGCTTGAGCGTCTGAACCGAACCGCGACCGTAAGGGAGCGATTGGCGTCGCACCGCGCGGCGCTGCTTGCTCGCGGGCGAGCGGCGCAAGCGGCTTGAATGCGAGCATCGCCGAAGTGGGGGGCGACTCGTGCGGTGCGGCGGTATGCAATCGAATCGAGCGGCGGTCCTCGGGAACTCCAATGGCGACGCGTCGATCGACTTCGATGACATCGACTGCATCGTTCCGGCGCTGATTTCGCAAGCGTCCTGGGCGAGCTGCGGCACGACGTATGGTGCGTTTGAGTACGTCTGCGCGAACGACATCGACGGCGATGGCCGCGTGACGTTTGACGACATCGGCGGCTTCGTGAGCTGCCTGGTCGCAGGCGTCTGTCCGTAACCGAGCTGCCTGGTTCTGAGCGATGGCCGGTCGGGCACTACCCGCCGGCCATCGTTTTTTAATAGCAGGCCCGTAACAAAAACAGACGCGCGAGCACAAAGGCTCGCGCGTGCTTGACTCCTCTGCAGTACATCCCCTTCAACAGGCTTCGGCCCCTATCGTTCACGCTTCGTCTTACGAGCCTGGCGGGAGCAGCGCCACGAACGCATCAATGTCCGCGAAGTCGACGGAGCCATCCCGGTTGATGTCGGCCAGCGCATATTCGCAATCCGGCTGGGCACGTTCGAACCCCTCGCGACTAATGATCGCCAAGACAAAGGATTCGATATCCGCGAAGGCAATGTGCCCATCGCAATCCGTGTCGCCGGGGGTCTGCTCCACGACGGTCAACGTCACCTCCTGAGCGCCGTAATCGACGCGCAGAATCCGCCCGGCGGGCAACACTTGCCCGAGAACCGTGTTGAATTGCCCGTCGATGCCGGCCGCCGTGACGATTTCGAACTCATCGCCCAGCTCAAGCTCCATCGTTCCGCTACGCCGCAGATCGAGCGTGCCCGCGAGTTGCGTGCGACCGGTTACGCTCATGCGATCGCTGGTTCCTGAGGTGGTTCCACGAGCAAGTTCAATTTCGAGCACGGCGTTGTCGTCTTGCAGCCAATCGCCCTCGATCGCGAGTTCGCCGATGGCTGGCGATGAAGGGCTATCGTGACGGCCTGGACGGATGCGGCCGGCATGATGCAACACCGTAACGGTCTCGATCACGCCATCGCCTTGAACAGCGGCTTCCGGGCTATTCATTTCGAGCACGGACGCGATGATGGCGCCGCCACTGAATACGCTCAGACAGCCGCGGTTGAGGCGGATCGCGTCGGTCGCGCTCAGTTCGGAACCGAGGTCCGTCACGCGCACGTTGCCTTCGATGCCGGCGCGCTCCAAATTCCCGATTCGCGCATCATGTGTGGTAAGCGTTGCTCCAGACGACACCTGCAGCTCGCCGATGCCGCCGTCGCTGACCGTAAGCGTGCCGGAGTTCGCGCAGGCAGCAGTTCCAGAGAGCCGCATGTGCCCCCGGCCATTCGTCGTACTGCCGATCACCAGCTCGCTACAACGGAGCTCAGCTCGATTATCCACGTGACAAGTGCCCATCCCGTCATCGCCGACGACCACCCACCCGTCCGCCGTAAGCCGGGTTCCGGTTCCTGCAATCAGCACTTCACCGCTGGATCGGCTGCGATTGCCCACGATCAACTCATCACACGCGACCTCGCCGCCGTCGGCGACCGTCAAGGTTCCGCGACCGTTGGTATCGGTGTGATAGACGCCGCCCACGGTAAACCGGGCGATGTCCCGCCAGCGAGAACCCAGCCCCGATACGGTGCCGCGACCGTCTCCGCCGTCGCCCGCCCCGAGAAAGACATAGTGTCTGGAGCTGGTCTCGAACAGCGACGAAGCCTGCGCGCCTCCGACAATCTCGATCGTTCCAAGGTTGATGCCCGAAAGGCCGCGGATTTGCGATCCCGCGCCAGAGACGCGGATTTGCCCGCTGGGCAATTCTCCATTCGGTCCGGTGTAAATACCGTTGTTTATGCCGCCGACCGCAGTGAATGAACCACCATCGATGATCTCCAGCACGCCGCGACCGCCGCCATTTCCTAACCAGACGTCGCGCGCCGCAAAAACCTCGGCGTCCGGGCCGATGACTCGCAGTGTGCCGATGCTCATGAAGCCTTGCCCGACGGCAATACTGTCCCACGACTCTTGCGTGGCGTGAAGCCGGCCCCGGCGTAGGGTGAGAGCGGCGGAATTCCCGGCCAAGGCGATCTCCACACGCCGAGCTGACAGACTGCCCGTTAGCGGCGCCGGCGATGCGCAACCGCCAGACGTTCCGCTCTCGAAATCGAACACCCAATTGGCCCCCTCGCGGACGATGAGCTCATCGACGACAGCGTCGCCACCAGCCACTGTGATCTCCCCACAGCTTCCACCGAGGCACGAGGTGTAATTGCCGAAATGGATGAGATGTGGGTAGGCGCCGGGATTGTCGGGACTGTGCAGGCTGGTCTGCAGCACTGCCCGGTCAGCCGGCCCGGGCCGTTGGAATCCGGCCCAGTAGCCATTCGCAAACCACGAGCCGGCGGCGGGCTGGAAGAGACAGCCGCCACCGCCGCTGCCGACCCAAAGCACCTCGGCGAGTGCGGCGGAGCCTGAAAACCCCGCAAGCCCGGCAAGCCAACTCAACCTCGTCGAATTCCATCGTAACGGTTTCATCTGTAGCCCTTTCGTGTAACGAATGCGCCAAACGTGCGTGTGCTTCCGGCGCCGATCCCGGCGTCCGGTTGATCGCAAGTCAACTTTGCAATCTGCTCGATGGGATTAGCGGAGAAGCCGGTCGCAGACCCTATCCAATTTCATTTGCATCGGGCCGCGCCGCCGGGCTGGGCTGCCATCCGGTTGGTCGGCTCGACGTGCGGAAAACGTCAGACGACACTTGCGTGAATTCTCCAAGTGCGTGAAAATCGCGCTTATCTCGGCGGGATCGAGCGATCGCCCAGGACATACGACATACATAGTGGGATGCAGGCTGCCATGACCACATTGACAACCACGAGTACGCACTGTCGTTTGCTCGTAGCGCGAGTCGGCGCCGGCGATCAGGAAGCCTGGTCGGAGCTGGTCGAAATCACCTACGACGTTCTGCGAACGAGGGCGAGAGGGCTGGTCCCGCGCGGCCCGTTCGCGCTCGAACCAACCGAACTCGTCAACGACGTTCTGGGCGAGATCGGCCTGAAGCTCGACGAGATAGAATTTCAGGGGCTTACGCACTTCATTGCGCTTACCTCTCGGAAACTGCGTCAGCGCCTGATCGACCTGCGACGGAAAGAGCAGGCTGCGAAGCGCGGCCGCGGGCGGATTGAGTTTCTTCCCGCAAGCACCGTTGCCGCCGTGACGCAGGGCGCCGACACCGCAGACCTGATTGACTTGGAAGAAGCGCTCGATCGCCTGCGGGCCTACGACGAGCAGTTATGGCGAATCACGGAAGCCAAGCTGGCCGGTTTTTCCGACAAGGAGATCGCCGCGGCCGAGTCGCTGGGGCTGAGCACGGTTCAACTGAAATGGGCCTTGGCCCGTGGGTTACTCAAAGGCTTTCTGAGGGATGGCGATGAACACGCTGGAGCGCGCGGCGCTGAAGCGGCTGGAGGGGCTGTTTGAGCAGGCTTATCCGC
>CAYQLG010000179.1:0-6899 GCA_964418235.1 uncultured Planctomycetales bacterium | reverse complement strand
CGAAAGATACCACTCGCGTCAAGGCGAAAAATTCACAGGCTCAGAGGCCCATGCTTCCCGTGATTCAGAAGTGCCATGCCCACCTTGCCACGTACTCGCCCTCCCATGCGTCGGCCCTCCGTGGCCGGCGGCGGTTCTGTGACGGCGGTTGATCGCGCGGAACATGCCGACAATCGCGGTTGCGGCGAGATCGCCAGACGACCGGCGGAAATTCCCAATTTCCTGGCGTAATTTTCCGATCCTATCGCTACGATCAGCGGTGATGATTCTCACCGGTTGTCACTGGCGGTTCTTCCGTGCAATTCGACTGGCGGCGCTGACCCTCGCGCTGGCCGCGCTGGGCTATGAACGCCTGCCGGCCGCGACGATCTTCGATGTCGGCGGCGCGAGCTTCGCCAATCCGCCCTGGTCGCTGACATATTTCGCCGGCTTTGCAGGGACAGTCGGTGTCACGCCGGTCTGGCCGAGCGAAATGGGCTGGCAGGGCGACCGCGTCGACATCAGCTTTCCGCTGCCGGCCGGTGTGCCGAGCACCGCGCGACATTACCGCTTGCGCATCGTCGTCGCGAATCGCTTCACCCAATCGATCGTGCTCACCGTGCTGGCCGGCGCCAGCGTCGCGGACTTGCAGCCCATTGCGTCGGAGCCGCTCGACACCGCGCGCGTGGTCATCGCCACGATCCCGCTTGATCGCTTTCAGCCGGGACAGACCAATGTCATTCGTTTGCAAGGCGTCGGCGTTGCGGTCGGCGCGGGCCAGCCATCGGGTGTCGGCTGGACGCGCTGGGCGCTGACGCGGACGGACACTTCGAGCGATTTCTCCGTGGCGCGGCTTGATCAGTTGCAGCGTCTGTCGAACTATGTCGTCGCCGCGATCCGGCCCAACGGGCTGGTGCGCGATTCGCTCACGCTGAACCCGGCCGACGCGCCGTTTCATCCGGCGTCGCCCGACGCGGCGGGCTTTGCGCTGCTGGGCCTGTGCGTGGCCGACTCCGCCGGCGTGCGGGCGAGCGCGGCGGCGGACGTGCGACGGATCTTGTCGGCCTATGCCGGCGACACGCCCGGCGTCGTGCCGTTGCGCAATACGCTGGGCCATTGGTGGCACTGGATGGATATCACCACAGGCGGGGCCGCGGCGGGCTGGGGCGACAACTACACGACGATCGGATCGGCGCTGCTGGTGAGCGGGGCGCTCTTTGCGAAGAATCATTTCCGCGACGACGCGCAGATCGCCGCGCTCGCCGATGAGCTGTATGCCACGACCAACTGGGACTTGATGATCCACCCGGCGCTTGACGGGCGCGTCGCCTTGGCCACCGCGGCCAATGGCGCGCACCTCGGGTACGTTGTGCCGTGGAATGAGTACATGCTGATTGTCAGCCTGGCGCTGCGCCAGCCCGGCGCGACACGTGCGCCGGCGATGGCCCAGCGCTGGTTACAGCCGGCGCTGGCGCCGACGCGCAGTTATCGCGGCATTGCGACGGCCACGGACAACCCCGGCGGATTTGCCCCGGCGTTCTGGGTGCATCAGCAGTATTTCTTCAATCACGATTTCGCCGGCAACGCGGGATTCCGCGCGCTCTTTGAACAACAGCGCCGCGCCGATCAGCTCTATTGTGCCGTCGAGCTGAATCAGCTGTTTCGCTATGGCCTGACGGCGGGCGTCAGCCCGAGCGGCTATACAGTCGATCGGATCGGCGCTCATCAGAATGTCTTCTCACCGGAGGCGGTCGCCGGTTGGCTCGACGCCGACACTTTGCAGGAGTTCCTGGCCGCGCAGCCGCCGACGTCGAACGTGCGTTTTCGCTACGGTTTGACGCGGGTCTCCTCCGCGCAGCCGACGTGGATACCGTTTGACGCCGGTCTGGTCGATCACACGTTTCTGATGTACGGGCTGATGGCGCTGGGCGATCCGCTGTTTTTTGTCCGTCGGCAGCCCTTTCAGGTCGACGTGGATGGCGATGGCATCGCCGATACGTATGACAATTGCGTCGGGGCGCGCAACCCGCGCCAGGCCGACAGCGACGGCGACGGCCGCGGCGATGCCTGTGAATGCGCCGCGACCGACGGCGATGCCGATGGCGATCTCGACGTGGACCTGCTCGACTACGCCGCCTGGCAGGCGTGTCCCGCCGCCGTCGGCCCGCAGCCGGAGCGTTGCCTGTGTCTTGATGCCGACGTGGACGGGCGGCTCGGCGCCGGCGACTGGTCGATCCTGCTCGCCTGCCTGGATGGCGGCGGCCCCGACGCGGCCCCGATTTGCGGACCACCGTGACAAGCCCGATCATGCCCGCGATGCCACTAGCCCGTGCGCTCATTCTGCTGATCGTGTTGATTCTGCCGGCGGCGGCGCTGCTGCTGCTGGGGCCGCGCGGCCAGCGCGATATGCCCGCTGATCGTGTGGTGGTGCGCTATTGGGAAAAGTGGGCAGGGGTCGAAGCCGCGTCGATCCGCGCGATCGTTCAGGATTTCAATCAGACCGAGGGCAAGGAGCGCGGCATCTGGGTCGATCTGCACGCGGTCAGCAACATCGATGAGCGCATGCTGATCGCAACGGCGGGCGGCGACCCGCCCGACCTGGCCGGTCTTTACGATCGCTACGTCGCGCAATTCGCCGCCCAAGGCGCGCTGCTTGATCTGACCGAACTGGCCCCGCAGGCCGGCATCGACGTGCAGGCGTTCAAGCCCATCTGGCGCGACGTGGGCAGTCTTGACGGGCGGCTCTATGGCCTGCCCTGCGCGCCCTCCACCATCGCATTGTTTTACAACAAACGGCTCTTTCGCGCCGCCGGCCTCAACCCCGAGCGCCCGCCGGCGACGACCGACGAATTCAATGACGCCATGCTGAGACTGACGCGCGTCGATGACACCGGCGCGATCGTGCAACTTGGCTTTACAGCGTGGCCGGCGATGCTCGGCTGGTGGCCGTGGGCATGGCCGGGCTTCTTTGATGAGCGCCTCTGGGACGGTCAGCGCTTTCGGCTCGATACACCCGCGGGCCGAGCGGCCTACGAATGGCTCGCCGCGCCGCGCACTGAGCTGGGGGTCGAGCGGCTGCTGCGCTTTGAGACATCGAATCTGCCGATCGAGGGGCCAGACAATCCGTTTCTGTCGGAGAAGCTGGCGATGGTCCTGCAGGGGCCATGGATGACGACGTGGATTCAGACCTATAAGCCCGAGCTTGACTATGGCGTGGCGCGGTTTCCCTCCTCGCGATCGGAGCGGCGAAATGTGCTGGTCAGCGCCGACGTGCTGGTCATTCCGCGGACGGCGCGGCGGCCGCGCGAGGCGCTGATTTTTCTCGAATATCTGATGCGGCCGGCGGTGATGGAGCAACTGGCCCTGGCGCATAGCAAGTTGTCGCCGTATCAGGCCCCGAGCGAGTCGTTTTTTCTGCAGCATCGCAATCCGCACATCCGCTTCTTTGATGAGCTAGCGACGTCGCCCGATGCGTTTGGGAATCCCAGAATGCCGATCTTTGCCGAGGCCTGGACCGAGCTGCGCGACTTGATCTACTGCGTGCTGCGGGGCAGTCAGCCGCTCGCAGAGGCCGTGGCCGCAACCCAGCGCCGCGTTGACGAAAAGCTCGCTCATTTTGAGGCGAACGCGCGCCGCCGCAAAGCGCTTGCTGCGCCGCGCGCGCGCCATGCGCGGCGCGCGTGCGCGCGGCGCCACCCCAGCAGGCGCGTATGAAGCGGTCGCCCCACCATCTGCTGACCGGCCTGTTATGGACTGCGCCGTGGTGGCTCGGTTTTCTTGGGCTGTTGCTCGTTCCGATGGGTTTCTCGCTCTACATCAGCTTTTGCGACTATCCGCTGCTGCAGCCGCCGGTCTTCGTCGGCGGCGCGAACTACGCGGCCCTGTGGCAGGACGACACCTTCTGGCTCGTGGTGCGCAACACGCTGCTTTATGCGGCGATTTCGATCCCCGCGAGCACGCTGCTGGCGATCGGCCTGGCTGTGCTGGTCAATCAGCCCGTGCCGGGGCAGGCGTTATTTCGTGCGTGCCTGTTCATCCCAACCATCGTGCCGCTGGTGGCGGCGGGCGTGGTCTGGATGTGGCTGCTCAACCCGGAGTTTGGGTTGTTGAATGAGGCCCTGCGGGCGCTGGGCCTGAGTGCGCCGCCGGTCTGGCTCGAGTCGCCGCGCTGGGCGCTGGCGTCGCTCGTGCTGGTGAGTTTGTGGTTTGTCGGCTCGCCGATGGTGATTTACCTGGCCGGCTTGCAGGAAATCTCCACGGAGCTTTACGAGGCGGCGCACCTCGACGGCGCCGGGGGCTTGCGGCGATTCTGGCATATCACGCTGCCAGGGCTTTCGCCGGTGATTCTCTTCAATGTGATCGTGGGCATCATCCACGCGTTGCAGGTCTTCGCGCTGCCCTATGTGATTTGGCGAACCAGCGCCGGCCCAGAGCGGGCGTCTTATTTCTACACGTCCTATTTGTACGACAACGCGTTTCGCTATCTGAAGATGGGCTATGCCAGCGCCATGGCCTGGCTGCAGCTTGCGCTGGTGCTGGGGCTGACCGCGCTGGTCTTTTGGGCCGGCCGCAAGCTCGTGCACTACCGAGGAAAGTAGGTCCACCCATGACGCCCACGACGTGGCCGGCGGAGAAGACATGATCGGACCTGGAAGACAATCCGTCCTGCGCGTCGCGCTCGTCTATGCCCTGCTGATCGTCGTGTCGGCCCTCTATCTGCTGCCGCTGATGTGGATGGTCAGCGTCAGCCTCAAGCCGACGGGCGAACTGCTTGGCGGGCGGGCGACACTTTGGCCGGCACAACCGACGTTCGCCGCCTATGGCGAGCTGTTGCGCTCGGAGCATTACGACTTTCTGCTTTTTGCCCGCAATACGCTGATTATTTTGGTGTTGAGCCTGGCCGGTGTGGTGCTCTCCAGCGCGATCGCGGCCTACGGCTTTGCGCGGATCCCGTTCCGCGGACGCGGCGTGCTTTTCGCGATATGCCTGGCGACGATGATGATTCCCTTTCCGGTCATCATGGTTCCGACGTACATGCTGTTTCAGAAACTCGGCTGGATCGGCACGTTTCTGCCGCTGTGGGCGCCGGCGTGGTTTGGCAGCGCGTTCAACATCTTTCTGCTGCGGCAGTTTTTCCTGGGTGTGCCGCGCGAGCTGGAAGAGTCGGCCATGATTGACGGCTGCTCGCGCTGGGGCTGCTTCTGGCGGATCATGCTGCCGCTGGCCCGGCCGGCGCTGGCGGTCGTCGCGCTGTTTCACTGCCTGAGCGTGTGGAACGACCTGGTTGGGCCGCTGATTTTTCTCTCGCATCAGGAGCAATACACGCTTTCGCTGGGACTGCAGGCGTTGCAGGCCAAATCGGGCGATACGCCGTGGAATCAACTCATGGCGGCTTCGACGCTGATGATCCTGCCGATTGTGGCGCTCTTTCTGCTGGCGCAGCGCGCGTTCATCCGGGGCATCGCGACGACGGGTCTGAAGGGATAAGCCCACGGCGTCGCATAACCGAACCGCGATCGTGAGGGAGCGACTGGAATCACGCCGGGCGTGACGGGCTGCTCGCGGCAGTGGTGCGCGTCGCGCCGTGCGGTATTTCCCTTCGTCGCTGCGTCGCGCTCTCGCGACTTCGCTCCGCCGCCTGATCCGGCGCGAGTCGATTCTCAATCGCTTCCTGACGGGCGCGGCTCGGTTTGAAGTCCTCGGCCCGGTTGAAACCGCGCTTTAGTGGCGACATGCTTGCGTTTCGAGTAAGAAACGAGCGTGGACCAGGCCAAACGAACGAATCGCCGTCGCCCGGTGCGCACGTATCGGGACGCCGGCGTGAATCTCGACGCCGCCGATCAGATGGAAGACCTGATCGGGCCGCTCGTGCGCCGTACCTATGGCCCGCGCGTACTGCCCTCGCATGGCGCCTTCGCCGGACTTTTCCGGCTCGACTATGACGAGCGACTCTTTCAGCGCAACTATCGCGAGCCGGTGCTGGTGGCCTGCACCGACGGCGTCGGCAGCAAAATCCTGCTCGCGGTCGAGTCGCGCCGTTACGACACGGTCGGCATCGACCTGGTCGCGATGAACGTCAACGACCTGCTCTGCACCGGGGCCGAGCCGCTCTTCTTTCTCGACTATGTCGCCGTCCATCAACTCACGCCGTCGATCGTCGCCGATCTCGTCGCCGGTGTGACCGCCGGCTGCGAACAGGCCGGCTGCGCCCTGCTCGGCGGCGAGACGGCTGAGATGCCCGATCTTTATCGGCGCGGGCATTTCGACCTGGCCGGTTTCGCGGTCGGCGTCGTCGAGCGCAGCCGGATGATCCGGCGCGACAACGTGCGCGCGGGCGACGTGCTGATCGGGCTGCCCTCGAGCGGGCTGCATTCCAACGGCTACGCTCTGGCGCGCAAAGCGCTGCTTGGGCCGGATGGTTTCAAACTGGGCGACCATGTGCGCGGTCTCGATGAGCCATTGTGCGACGCACTATTGCGCCCGACCCGAATCTACGTTCGGCCGATCCTGACCGTGCTGCGCCGTTATGCATCCCGCCCGATGATCGCCGGCCTGGCCCACATCACCGGCGGCGGGCTGCCGGGCAATCTGCCGCGGCTGATGCCCGACAATTGCGACGCGCTGATTCAGCGCGGCTCGTGGCCGATCCCGCCGATTTTCGGCTTGCTCGAGCATCGCGGCGTCGCCGAAGACGAGATGTACCGGGTCTTCAACATGGGGATCGGTTTTGTGCTGGCGGTGCGGCCGCGCTCCGTGCGCAGCGTGATGGCCGCGCTCCTGCGGGCGGGCGAGGTAAGCTATGTCATGGGTCGCGTGCGCAAGGGTCGAGGGCGGGTGGAGATTGTTTGAATGACGGAGCGTTCCGGGCTGATGCATTCCTCCTGGCGTCGGAAAATGAACTCACGGCTTGAATCGTCCCG
>CAYQLG010000178.1:0-6944 GCA_964418235.1 uncultured Planctomycetales bacterium | reverse complement strand
AGCCCGCCGCGCCGCCGTGGGATCGCGCCACGCTCGCGCTGGCGACGACGCCGACGGCGACACCGGGGCGCTACGATGTCACCGTCGTCTGGCAGTATCGCAAGTCGCCGAACTCAACCCCGCTCGACCTGGGCACGCGCATCGAACTGCGCCGTAACGGCGTCACGCTCGGCAGCCGCTCGCACACCATCACCGTTGCGCCCTCCGCGGTCTTTTGCTTTGGCCCCAATTGCAACGGCACTTGCGGAAACACGACGTTTGACGGTCTCGCCAATGATCTGTTCTGCGTTGATGCCGATCGCGACGGCGACTGCTGGTGCGGCTCGCTGCCGATCACCGATGAATTCCCCGGCGTCGATCTGGGCGACGGCGATGAATTGACCGCCACGCTGATTCCGCTGGCCGGCGCGCTCCGTGAAGTGTTGGTGGCCAACGATCTGATTCGCTGGCGGCATGACGGCGAGCCGCGCTTCTGGGATCGCGCGCTCGATGCGGTGACTTTGCGCCCAATCGCTGGAACCGACAACCGCTATCGTTTGAGCTATTCGGCGACACTTGGCAATCGCGTGGGCGGCTGGGTCGATTTCGATACAAGCGTTGAAGTTTTCCGCGGGTCTTTCCGACTGGCGGAATTCAGCGCGTTCGATGACTTCACCTGGGGCTTGCCCTGCGGCACGGGCTGCGGCGGTCCGTGCGGGCCGGCGATCGAGCCACGGTTTCCTGCAACCGGCGAGTGCCGTGAGCATCTCAGTGAGATATGCCTCTGCTATCTCGAGGCCGGTGATTCCCACGAACTGGTTCTGATTCCCGACGCCGCCATCACGCTGCGATTGCGGCCAGCACCGGGCGGCTTGCCCGAACTGCGCGGACTGACCGGAAATGACAGTCGTTCGCTGACGATTCCGCCGTCGTGTGCTCGGCAGGAAAAAGGCGACAGCAACTGTTCCGGCAGGGTTGATTTCAATGACATACAGCCATTTGTCGCCGCGCTGATTGCTGCGAGCGCGTGGAGCGACATCGTTCCCGGCGCAAGCTGCCAATACGAATGCGTGAATGACATCAACGCCGACGGTACGGTTGATTTCGACGACATCGGTCCGTTCGTTGAGTGTCTGGTCGGAGGTGGCTGCTGAAAAGGCGTCGCGCGATGATGCCTGTTGCGCAAGATCGCCATGATCTTCCTGATCGGCGCGCCGTCCGCGCAACGTGGGACAACCCCTGCGTAGGACGGGCGCCGGTTTTTTTTGATCATTCCTTGCATGTGACAGGGCTGGATCAGCCGGCAGCCGGGCAGCCGGTCAGACTGTTGGCGGTTGGAATCCTGATCGAGCTGCCCGCGCGGCGCCGGATCGATCATCGCCCGTGATGGACAAGCCCCCCGGCGGGCAAACCGAGCGCCAGCCCATACGTGACCGCCAAACAAATCGGAATCGGCGGATAACGCATCAGGACGCGGAAAGCGCGAAATTCGCTGGGCGCATGCCCGATTCGGCGAAAGAGCCACTCGAGCAGTTCGATCTGGCGGGCAACTTCCGGCACCGGGGGAGCCAGTGTCGCCGGTCCATAGTCAATCAACGGCTCGGTCATTGGCAGGCGCACGCGCAGCTCATTGGTGAACGAGTGCAGGTCGCCATGCACGGTTGACAGCACCTCCAACACCGGCGGCACGCTGCCCAGCACGCTCTCATGCAGCAGCACGTCAAAGCAAACACGCTCGGAGGGGGTGGAGACGCGCATCGTCACGGCGTCGCGCGAGACCTCCTCACGCTGAATGTTCGAGACGCGCTCGGCCAGCACAATGTCCACCGCGCCCGATTCCCCGATTGGCCCCGGCGCCAGTTCATCTTCGTAGACAACGTTCGCAACAATCCGACGACGAACGGGCAAGACCCGCGGGTTGCAAAAATCCGTCACCAGCGGCGCGGTCAGTTCGCGTTCGCGGAGCGGGGCATCGGCGCCGGAGAATTGCGAAGCCGACACTTCTTCGCCGCGGGCAGCCGCTTCACAGAGCGGCTCACGCGTATAGTCGCTGACCGGCCCCTGTTGTTGAACCAGGACACTGCGTGATAGCAACCACGGCGTCGCCGGCCGCATCCGGCGCAGTCCAAAGAAACCCTGAACGAGGGCCACGTCGGGCATGCAACCCGTCTGCGCCGGCAGGACCACACACGCACGATAGAGCGTGCGGGCCTGTGCCCCGAGCAGATAACTGTTGGCGCGAAAAGCTTCGCGGCGCAGTTGCAGCTCGAGTTGCTCGCGTCCTTCGCCAGCCAGCGCGCCGAGCAGGATGTCCGCGGTCGCACGGTCGCCGGCCTGCGCGTTCATGACCTGCTCAAATTCGGCGAACGCCAACCGGGCTTCTTCGACCAGCGGGGCGGACACGCCGGCTTTTTCGGCGGCCCGCAGGAAGATCTCCATGCCGGCGTGGCCTGGAATGTGCTTGGGCGAGGGGTAGGCATCAGGACCGTGCGCGACCTTCCAGACCTTCCAGCCGAGCGAGCGATCGATGCTGAGCCGATTCGTGAGGTCTACGGCGCGCGAGACGCGTGGAATGGCCCCAATGATGACCGCCAGCGAACGGCGGAGCCGCCGAAGGACTCGCGGCCCGATATCTTCGACAGAATCGAGTAGTTCGACCCGACTCATCAGGAAGTATTCCTCTCGACATTCGATGTCATAGGGCCATCATACAGAATGGTTTAGAGACTCTCAAGAGCAACGGGAGAAATCTTTGAAGATTTCGTTGACGAGATTTTAGAACATTGCTAGGATGATCCCCAAGTCCTGTGATTGTTCATTCCTCAAGGCGTAAGCGAGGCGAGAGTGAGAGAAGGCAATGCTTTACGAACGAGGCGCGGTTTTCGGTGTTCGCTCGCTTGCGGACGGCTGATACCGGTCTTGGTGCTGGTGATGTTCAAAGTGACTGCAGTGCCGGGAGCGGTTCTGGATGTCCCCGGTGCTTTCCCGACGATCCAAGCGGCGATCCATGCGGCTGCGAACGGTGACGAAGTCGTACTGGCACCGGGCGCCTACAGCGAGCGGATCAACTTCAACAGCAAGTCGATCATTCTGCGCGGCAGCGGCGGGGCGGCCGTGACGACCATCGACGGCGGCGGACTCGGGCCGACCGTCACGGTCACTTCAGTCTCAGCACCGGCGGCTTTGGAAGGTCTTACGATTACAGGTGGAGTGGCGCCGCCGACGACTTCCGGCGGCGGTGTTCGGATTGCAAATTCGACTTTCGCCATTCGTGCTTGCGTGATCCGGCAGAACCGCGCTGTCAACGGCGGTGGCGCCGGCCTTTATGCCACTGGCGCCAACCTTACCGTAACTCTGACGGATTTCATCGAGAACTCGGCCACCAGCACGGGATCCGGTATTGGCGGCGGCCTTTCCGGTCAAAACTCAACGCTGCTGATGACAACATCGCGGTTTTTTCGAAATGTCGCCAATGGCATCGAGGGTGGCGGGGTGGCCGTTTCAACCAGCGGCACGACCACGTTGCGCGATTGCGTGTTTGACGGCAATCGATCGACTGAGGCGAGCGGCGGCGGTATCTATCTCGCGGGCAGCGGCTCGACCTCCATCGAGAATGTGCAGTTCACGAGCAACGTCGCGGAAGCGGCCTCCGGGGCCGGGCTATTCTCGAGCTCCAGCGGCACACTGACGGTGACGAACTCCCTGTTCTCACAAAACCGCGCAGATTCCGGCGGCGGCAGCGGCGCGGCGCTTGAGAGTCCCACGCTCGTGCCGACCGCGGGCGCGACTTTCCGCGATTGCCGCTTTGATCGTAACGGCGACGAGACCGGCGCGAATGGCGCGCTCGAAATCACCAATTTCAACGTCAACCTCGAACGCTGTGTGATCGAGAATTGCTCGAACGGCGCCATCAGCATGAGCCGTGCCGGCACTCTACGACTCTTCGATTGTTCTCTGCTTCAAAACGTCTATAACGGCGGCAGCGGCGGCGCGCTCTTGGCGACCGGCGCAGTCAACGTCGAGATTTTCCGCTCGCGATTTGATGGGAATCGCGTCATCGGCGCCAGCGGCGGCGCCCTCAACATAGAACAAAGCGCGCGCGTCCGAATTGAGGACTCTACCTTTCTCAACGGAGTTGCTTCCGCGGGCGGTCATATCATCGTGCGGAGCGCCGGCCGGCTGACGCTCATTCGCTCGACGCTCCGCGATGGATTCGCCAGCTCCGGGGCCTTGCTCTTTCTTGAATCCGGCGGGAGGGCCTTACTCGTCGATTGCCGGCTCGAACGCGGCCAGGCCGAAAGCATCGGCGGCGCCGTCCAGGCCGCCTCATCGCAATGCGAACTCATCCGTACAGTGGTGAGCGAAAACTCCGCCGGTATCGGCGGCGCGCTCTCGGCGGTGGGCGCCGGAGGCCAGGTCACCCTGATTTCGTGCACATTACGCAATAACCGTTCGACCTCCGGGCTGGGCAACACGCTCTTTACCGGCGGCAGCGGGCGGCTCAGTATTCAGAACTGCCTAATCACCGGCGGGGTCGGTCCGGCCGGCGCTAACAATGGCGCGATCGCGGTCCGCGCCTCCGCCTCCGCCGACATTCGCCACTCGACCATCACCGGCAACACGCCCGGCGGCGTGTTGATCGAAGGCCCCGGACCCAGCCCGCAACTTGTCATCGCGAATTCGATCATCTGGGGCAACCCCGGAGCGGCGGCGATCCGCGTGCTCGGAACGCCGGTGATCGCGGTGACGCACTCCGACATCGAGGGCGGCTTCGCGGGCGCGGGCAACATCAACGCCAATCCATTGTTCATCGACCCTGGCGCCTTCCGCTTCCGCCTGCAAGCCGGCTCGCCGGCGATTGATGCGGCGGACAACAGCGCCGTGCCGGCCGATGCCTTCGATCTCGACGGCGACAGCGACGTGCTCGAGCCGCTGCCGCGCGATCTGGCGGGGCGGGCGCGCTTCTTCGACGACCCCGCGACCGCTGACAGCGGGGCAGGCGCGGCGCCGCTGGCCGACATGGGCGCGCACGAGTTTCAGCCGGCCGTGCGGGGCGACCTGAATTGCGACGGCGCGGTGAATTTCGACGACATCGACGCGTTCGTGGCGGCGCTCGCCAACCCGGCCCAGTACATCGCGACCTTCCCCGATTGCGAGCTGCTCAGCGGCGACGCCGACGGCGATCTCGATGTTGACTTTGACGACATCAACGGCTTTGTGCAGTGCGTCATCTCCTCCGGGTGCTGACAACATGCGTAAATGTCGCGGCGCATCGTGCGCGCGACCGCATGCCAATCCGCGGATTGCGGTGTGCCTTCGCCGCGCGCAGCACGCCGAGAGCGGTGTGACCCGACCACGGTGTTGGGCATCGATGCCGGAGTTACTGTTACCAAGGAGTGAAAAGGACCATGCTTCCGATTCGTTCACGTCATGACATTCGCGTGCTGAGCGTTTTCTTCATCGGCGCCGCCGCCATCACGAGCGCGCTCGCCGGCCCCGTCTTCACCAACGTGATTAATTCCAGCAGCGGCGTGGGCGCGCCCTACGATTCGTTCAGGATTGTGAAAGTCAACGAGGCGGGCACGCTCGTGTTCGCCGCCAGCAATGACGGCACATCGGCGACAACCGGCGAAAGTCTCGTCACCCTGTCCTCGAGCGGCACGTTGACGGTGCTGGCCAACAGTCCTTCATCGACCACCACGTCGGTCAACGAAATTCGCTCGTTCGAGCTGGTCGACATCAACAACGCCGGAACGGTCGCGGTGCGCGCGCTCTACGGCGGGTCGACGTCGGCGACGCGCCCGCGCGGCATTCTCACGTTCGCGCCGGGCGGCGGCAGCACCGTGATTGTGCGCGACGCCGACGGCGCGAATCCGCCGGCCGGTCCCTACAACGGCACGATGGGCGGACCGTCGATCAACTCGAACGGCGACGTGCTTTACAACGTCGCGTATGACACGACCGCGCTGGGGCGCGAGCTGCGCCTGGCGCCCGGTACGGGTGGACCGTCGATCCTCGTGGCGGACACGGTCTCGACCGCCACGGTCGAGGGCTGGAACTTCTCGGGCTTCTCAACCGGTCAGCAGGTGCTCCGCGACAATCGCGACATCATCGCGTACTTCAACTACCGGCGCTCAGGCGGCCTTACCAGCACGCTGGGACAAGACAGCGTCTACTACTACGACAGCGCCGCCGGCCAATTCCGCACGCTGCTCGACGACACCGATGACGTTGGCCACACCGGGCCGTTCAAGCAATACACCTCGATTTTCAATGCCAACGTGGTCGGCGACTTCGCGGTTTCTGCCAATAACAGCGACACGGGTCAGGACTGGGTCGTTTATTACGAAATCGGAGCGGGAACCTTCCGTATCTATGCCGACGACACTGGTCCGTATGACCGCTTCATCCGCCCGCTAACGACCGATTCAGGGACTGTTGTCTTCGAGGCGGTGCTCGACGACGCTTCGACCGGCATCTTCTATGGTCCCGACCCGGCCACGCAGAAGCTCATCAAAGTCGGCGAGACGCTCTTTGGCGGAACCGTCACCGACCTCACGCTCTATGACGTCATCGAAGCGGACGACACGGTCTATTTCGTCTACGCGGTTGACCTCACGGCCGACGGCCTTGCCGACGTCATCGGCATCGCGAGCACGGTCATTCCGCCACCGGCAGACCTGACCGGCGACATGAACTGCGATAGCGCGGTGGATTTTGACGACATCGAATTCTTCGTGGTGGCGCTGGTCAGCCAGGCCGCGTATGAGGCCGCACTACCTGACTGCCGCTGGCTGAACGGTGACGCCGATGGCGACGGCGACGTCGATTTCGACGACATCAACGGCTTCGTTCAGTGCATCATCGGCGGCGGCTGCTAGTGGTCTGTCACACTCTATTTTTCGGGTTCGAATCGAGGGTGGCATGGGCCTCCGAGCCTGTGAATTTTTCGCCTTGACGCGAGT
>CAYQLG010000177.1:0-6961 GCA_964418235.1 uncultured Planctomycetales bacterium | reverse complement strand
TACCACTCGCGTCAAGGCGAAAAATTCACAGGCTCAGAGGCCCATGCTACCCGCGCTTCTAACCCGCAAATTCAAGTGTGACGAAGCACTAGCCTCGCACGCAAAACCGCGGCACGGCACGCCGGCCGGCGCTGGACGGAAGAAAACACAAACGGCCTGCCAAGACAGAAGTCTGGACAGACCGTTTGAGAATTCCAGAACGTGCGGCACGATGACCGCAACGTGCGATCCGCGATCAACTAGCCGATGATCGGCAAGCCGGCGATCAGATTCAGGCTGACGTCCGGCTCCGGAAAGCAGTTGAGGCCATTGTAGACCACGCCGAAGGCGGCGGCGGTCACGAGCCACATCATCTTGCGCTTCATGAGAATCTCCGTATCGCTGTGTCAGCGCAACCAGAACATGCACATCGTGCGCGGTCTTGGTCGCGATCAAAGGCGAACAAGAAACTAGTTTCGTCCACGGGCCGTCTATTGCATCGCCCGGAACCTCGCGGTCCGTCGACGACTACCCACAACGACCCCATCCGCTGTTCAGTGCTTAGCCAAAGATAATTTCATTGGCAACATCGAGGCCCAGATTCAGCAAGCGATTGTCGGTCGGCCAACCGGTCGACCAGAAGCCCTGCCAGAAGTTCTGGAGGCAGCCATTCTGGAACACAGCGCCACCGCTGCAAACCAGCGCCGCCAAGGCGAACCACTTCGACTTCTTTGTCATGTTCAATCTCTCCTAGTTCGCACAGGGCGGGAGGCAGGTCCGAAGACGCGATCCCGTCGCCGGGCGAGTTAAGTTCTTTGCAATCGTACCTAACCGCAGAGCGGGACTTAGAACGCCTCGCCGCTGCGCAGAATCAGGATGTCACCGCTGACGTCGCCCAGCCACCGGAAGAAACCCGAGCAGCTTTGCAGGGCGATCAGGCCCGAGCTAACAGCAAACAGGGCCAGCTTGATCTTCTTCGACATTCGTGTCTTCTCCGTGTTTGATTTCCACTCGTTTGCGTGCCGACCGAAATTAGTCAACCGCCAACTGCACCAGCAGCCGCTGAGCCATCGCGGCCAGGCAGCCGCCTTCATAACCCAACTGAAGCACAGCGCCCGAAGTGAGGACGAGCAGCGTGCGCTTGAGCCAGAGCGACTTCGTCATTTGCGAGCCTCCAAAAGAAACTCAACTCGTGTCTTGCGCCAGCGGCACCGCGCCGCTCGCCAATCAACACACATTCAACCTAAACGGTCGGCCAGGATCTGTGGATGCCGCGCCTTTCGCAGACGGCCGCAAGGCCGTCCGGCGCAAACTACCGACCGCGCCACAAATCAAGGCGGAAAGTGTACGGACACCCCTACCGAATTCAAGCCCCTTCAAATCATTTTTTCTCAAAATTTATTCTAGAATTTCAAGTAAACAAGGCGCCCAAAACCCCCTCCGTAACCGGTTTTGATAGCCCTTTCTCCGTCACTATCCCCGTGATCAGACGCGCCGGCGTCACGTCAAACGCCGGCGTGTAACACCGCGTCTGTTCACTAAATATTGCCGCGCCGGCCAACCGTCTCACCTCATCCTCGCCCCGAAACTCGATCGGTATTTCCCCCCCATTCGTTAATCCCATGTCAAACGTGCTCAGCGGCGCCGCCACATAAAACGGCACGCCATGCGCCGCCGCCAGCAACGCCAGGCCATACGTCCCGATCTTGTTCGCCGTGTCGCCGTTGGCGGCGATCCGATCGGCCCCGACCAGCACCAGATCGACCCGCTCATGGGCCAGCAGCGCCGCCGCCGCGTTGTCGCACAAGACCGTCACATCGATCCCCGCGCGCTGCAGCTCATACGCCGTCAGCCGGCCACCTTGCAGCAGCGGCCGCGTCTCATCCGCAAAAACCCGGAAGCGCCGCCCACGCTCATGGGCGACATACATCCCCGCCAGGGCCGTGCCGTACGCCACCGTCGCCAGCGCGCCGGCATTGCAGTGCGTCAGCACCGCGCCGCCCTCGGGGATCAGGTCGGCGGCGTACTCACCGATCCGCCGGCATGTCTCCGCGTCGCTCTGCCAGAGTTGATCCGCCTCATCCAGCAAGGCCTGCAACGCCTCCGGGGCTGGCTTTCCCGCCACCCCTTCCGCGACCGCCAGCATCCGTCGCAATGCCCAGAATAAATTGACGGCGGTCGGACGTGACGACGCCAGATAGTCGTGTACCCGTCGGGCGCCGGCGAGCCAGCCCGATCGGTCTGCACCGGGTTCGGCACGCATGCCCAGCACAAAACCATATGCGGCCGCGACGCCGATCGCCGGCGCCCCCCGCACCCGCAACACTTTGATCGCCTCCCAGACTTCCGCGGCGGTGGCGCAGGTGCGATATTCGGTATGCAGCGGGAGCCGCGTCTGATCGATCAAGCGCAGACCGCCGTCCAACCCGCCGACCCATTCGAGCGTGCGCGGAATGGTTTCGAGCCAGCCTGTGTCCAATCGCGTCGTGTGTTTTCGAGCGGTTGAACCTGTTCGATTGGTTGAAGCTGTGTCCTGCATTGCCAGCTTGTACTCGCAACCGCTGGGCGCTCACAACCCCCCCAGCTACCAGCCGCGACCAGCGGCACGCGCCATCCACGAGAAACCCGCAACGGTTGCGCTGCCAGAGACCAAGCGCAGCGGAGCCACATGGTCAGGATGCGAGCCGCCAAGACGCATCCGTGGCTGAGTTCCACGGGTAAAATAGAGACGACAAGGTTCCGCCGCGTCCGATACGTGTTATGATTCGCGGTTGAAACTCGTTAGCGGCGAAAGGGTTAGGTGCGCCGCCGGCGGCCGTGCCGGTCGGAAGCTCGCACCACGGTGTTTTTTTCCGCGACGTCCGACACGAGTGCCAGGGTTCATGCCGACGTTTTCGTACAAAGCGCGTGACCGGTCCGGCCAACAGCGGATGGGGACGCTGGTCGCCGAGACCTCGATGGCCGCCGCCCGCATTCTCGACGAGCAGGCGCTGCTGCCGATACAGCTCGACGAGGTGCGCCCGACCGGGCAATCCTTCCTGACCGGCGGGGCCAAGCGCATCAGCCTCTCGAAAGTCGGACAGATGTATGAGCAGCTCGCCGATCTGCTGCGCGCGGGTGTGCCGATCCTGCGGGCGTTGAAAGTGCTTTCGCAGCAGGCCGGCTCGCCGGCGCTGGCGCGCGTCCTGCGCGAAGTGCACGACGACGTGGCCGGCGGCGACGCCTTCGCCGACGCGATGGCCAAGCATCCAGAGGCTTTTCCCGATCTGCACGCCTCGATGGTGCGGGCCGGCGAGAAGGGCGGCTTCATCGAAGACGTGCTGACCCGTCTCTCCGAATTCGTTTCACGACAGGACATCCTCAAGAACAAATTCATCGGCGCGATGATCTATCCGGCGGTGCTGCTGCTGGGCGCGCTGGGCGCGATCGGATTCATCATGTCGTTTGTCGTGCCGCGCGTACGGCCGCTGCTGGCGAAGCAGGATTTGCCGATCATGACCAAGCTGCTCTTCGCGCTGAGCGACGCCGTCATGTATCACTATGTCTGGTTGATCGCCGGCGCGGCGGTGGCGGTGGTGGGCGTGATGAGTTTTCTGCAGAGCGAGACCGGCAAGCTGCTCTGGGCCAGGCTGCAATTGAGCCTGCCGGGCCTGGGGCGGATCTACACGATGGTCGCGCTCTGCCGCTTTTGCCGCGTCTTCGGCACGTTGCTCGCGAACGGCATTCCGATCCTGCAATCGCTGAAGATCGCGAAAGACTCCGCCGGCAACGTGATCCTGGCCGAGGCGATTGATCACGCCGCCGAGAGCGTGCGCGAGGGCGAGTCGCTGGCCAAACCGCTGGCGGCGAGCCGGGTCTTTCCGCCTGCAATTATCGACATGATCGCGGTTGCGGAGGAGAGCAACACGCTGGATAAAGTGCTGGTCGAAGTCGCGAACACGCAGGAAGAGCGCACCGCGCGGCAGATCGACTTCACGATGCGCATGCTCGAGCCGCTGATGCTGCTCGTGATGGGCGGCATGATCGGCTTTATCGCGGTCTCGCTGCTGGTGCCGATTCTGCAGATGTCGTCGTCGGGGCTGAAGTGAGCGAATCATGCAGAATGCAAAATGCAGAATGAAGAATGAAGAATGCAGAAGGCAGAAGGCAGAGGGGCGATGCGTGATGTTGGGATTGGGTTGAGTTCACACGGTCGGAATGAAGCGGATGTGATTGGAGCGGTCTGAGTTACGAGTGCAGATTACTATGCAGGAGATTGCCATGAAGAAGGTTCATCGACGTACGCGGCGGCGCGGTGCGTTTACGCTGCTCGAAGTGCTCATCGTCATCGTCCTCATCGGCGTGCTGGCGGCGCTGGTCGTGCCCAACCTGTGGGGCGTAGCCGAGTCGCGCAAGGTCGAAATCGCCAAGTCGATGGTCAACTCGGGCCTGAACGGCACGCTCAACGTCTTTATGGGCGTCATGGGCCGCTTTCCCAAGGAGCTCAAGGAACTGGTCGAGGCCCCCGACGATGAGAAAGACGCCAAGAAGTGGCAAGGCTCCGGCCCGTTCATCAAGAGCGCCGAAGAGCTCCGCGACCCCTGGGGCAACGAGTTCACCTACCGCTACCCCGGCGAGATCAACGCCAAGGGCTACGACCTGATCAGCCCCGGCCCGGATGGCAACGTCGGCACCGACGACGACGTCACCAATTTTCCGACGGCGCGTTAACGCGCCGGCGTGATCTTGCGTACAGCGCAGCACTGATTGCAAGGGTAGCATGGGCCTCCGGCCCGTGCGTTCACTGAATGCCTTCGAGCTTGCACGCTGGCGAACGGCCAAGAACTAAGGGTCGGCAAAAAAGGCAGCTCGACCGCAACGTGATTCCGGCATGCACGCGCTCCCATGAATATGACGCATCGATCTGGCCCATTCCGATCTAACGCTCGTCTACCTGCGGCCCGGCCGCGGCGCGGCTTTACGTTGATCGAGTTGCTGCTCGTCATCACGCTCATCGGCGTCATGGCGATGATGGTCGCACCCCGGCTGATTGGTTTGGAGCGGCATTATGCGCTGGAGGAATCGGTCGCCCGGTCCAAGGCCCTGATCGCCATGTGCCGGGCCGAGGCCATGAACGACGCGAAGCGCTATCGCATCGAATTTCGACGCAACGGCAGCCTCAGCGTCACCGCCCAGAAGGACGCCTTGACCGCGCCCAACGAGTATGTGCCGATCGCGGCGCCGTGGGCCAATCTGCCCGTTTTGCAGGAAGATGTCTGGGTCGCATCGATTATCGTGATGGAGGACGGTCCGCCGCCGATCCTGGTGGATGACGAGAGCATCTCGTTCACCAAATCGGAGGCGGAGCCGCTCGCGGTCGAAGAGTTGGATGAGCCGCTGCGGATCGAGTTTTTGCCGGACGGCGCCAGCCCCTCGCTGACGTGGGTCTTGCGCGATTCGCGCGGGCACGGGCGACAGATGACGCTCGACGGCCGGCTCGGCCGGCTCGCCGTGACGGAGTTGGAGCCGCTGAAGCCCGAAGAGATCACCGACCCGCGCAAGACGGATGCGAATTGACGCGGCTTAGCCGGTTATCTGACGGCTCGCGAGCGGTTTCCGGCCGGAAAGGCCCGCAACCTGCACCCGGCCGGCGTTTCGAATGAATAATCATCACGGCGGCGCCGCGCGAACGTCCGCCGAAGGAAGAGCAGCCGTCATGACGAGCGATCACGATAACATCCCGCATGCCCCGCATCGTTGTGATATTGCCGGCGCTCGGCGCGGGCGTTCGGCGGCGCTGCTGCTGGAGGTCTTGATCGCGCTGACGATCATGACCGCGGCGCTGGGCCTGCTCAGTGCACAACTCGTCAATGGGCTGAAAATGACCCAATACGCGCACGAGCAGACGCGCGTCAACGAACTGGCCGATCGGCTGCTCGCGCTGATGGAAGTCGATCTCGCGACGCAGCAGCAGATTTTCGCCGACGAGAGCAACAACGGCGACTTCGGCAAGCAATACCCCGGCTATTTTTGGCGCGTCACGACCGAGCCGGCGGAGCCGACCGTTCCCGGCATCGGCCGCGTGCTGGTGGAGATTCTGCATCAACCTGACCCCAAGAAGCAGAACGATGCTGACAGCGCCGAGGTGGTCCGCACGGTCGCCTTGCTGAAGGCCGACCCGGCTCGCATCAACCTCGCCGAAGATTTCGGTTTTGACGAGGAAACGGTCGCGGAGCTTTCGGGCAGCATGCCGATCCCCGGCTTCGACCCCAACAATCTGAACATGCAAGAGCTGGTCGCGATGGATCCGTTGCAGCTCGTCGCGATGCTGCCGACGCTGATGCCGATCATCCAGCGAATTCTCGGCGCGCAGGGGTTGCAGATTGACCCGAATATGTCGCCCGATCAGTTGCAGCAGTTTCTGCTGGGCCAGCTCGCCGGCGGGGCCGGGGGCGATGGGCAGTTTCCGCCGGGCATGTTTCCACCGGGATTGGACCCCGGCGCCGCCGGCGATCCATCGCAGTTGGCTGACATGATTCGCAACGCTGCCATTGCTGCTGGCGCCCAACCCGGCGCGGCCCCACCGCGAATGCCCGGCGGCGGTAATCCAGATGACATGATTTCCGATCGCGCCCCCGGCGAAGGTGACGGCGACGCCGGCAACCCCGGCGGCGCGCCGCCCCGCGGAAATCCCGGCGGCGCGAGCAGTCCCGAAGCCGCCGCAATGGCTGAGATGATCCGTCAACGCGCGATCGAGGCAGGCGCCCAACCCGGCCCCATGCCCGAGCGCCGTCCATTCCCGGAGGGGGGCGGGCAACCCGGTGGCGCTGGCGCACAACCCGGCGGAATGCCGCGCGGCGGCGCGGGCGCCGGTGGTATGGACACCAGCGCCATCGAACAGATGATCCGCCAGCGCGTCGCGGATGCCCAAGGCGGCGGTCAACCCAGCGGACCGCGCGGCGGCGCAGCGGGTGGCGGCGGGCCACGTGGTGGCGCTGCTGTC
>CAYQLG010000176.1:0-7010 GCA_964418235.1 uncultured Planctomycetales bacterium | reverse complement strand
GAGGTTGCGGGTCTGGTGGGTGTGATTTTCAGCCTGCTTGTCGGCTTTTCTTTCTCTGCTTTCCGGGTTGTTCCTCACATCACTTTTCCTCACGTTCTGCAGAGATCCGTATCTCGCAAGCTTCGGCTTCGCGGTCCGGGCGGCTGGGCCGTCGCACGATTCGAGCGGCCGGGCGTGTGCCGTCACGCGGCAGCGCCGCCGGCTTCAGCCGGTCTTGCGGCGCCGATCCCGCCGCCGATGCTGGCCGCTCCTCAAGTCCGGCTGAAGCCGGCTGCGCCGATCGCATTCGCCAAGAAGAAAAAAAATGGACCGATCGCGCCGGCCCACCACCGGCTGAAGCCCGGTGGCAAGGGCCAGTCGGCTGAAGCCGACAGACCACTCAAGCCGACTCGATCAATGGAGCCTGCGCCGCCGCGAATCACGCCGCCTTTATCCATGCCAATCACCTCGTCCGCGCCGCTGCGAATCACGCTGCGCGCGTCCTCGCGAACCGCGCCGCTCATGCCGTTCTCAATGTCCGCCTCTCGCGCCGCCTTGATCGCGCCGACCGCTTCGGCCTGGCGACGGGCCAGCTTCGCCAGCGCCTCGTTTAGCCACGCCTGCTGCCGTTGAAACGACCGGCCAATCCGCATGCTCGGCCAGCTCCGCCAGCGCCTCGTTTTGCTGCGCATGCTGCCGGTGCAACGGCGCCAGCCGCCGCGCGGATGTGTCGCCGCCGAGCGGCGCCCAGGGCGCCTGTTCGCCGAACAGCGGTCGCCCCTGCTGCTCGTTCTGCTGCCATTCGGCCTGCAATGCGGCGAATTATTCATCTAGATGAACCAGCGACGCCGTGGTCTTCGCCGCGCTGCGCCCACAACACCCACTACGCGCGACTCTGCTCCGGCTGCCGAAACCCAGCCATCCGACGTTCCTCCAAGAACCTCGCCCGACCCTCGCGCCAAGACACACCAATGATAAAAGGGCAGGCAAGAGTTCCCGTAGTATTTCGACAGCCTCTGACGGGCGCGGTACAGCTTGTGCGACCCGACTCTAATCGCTTCCTGACGGGCGCGGTTCGGTTCACAGGCGCGGTTCGTCAAGTTGTCGACTCACATACAACCTTGGCGCCTACCCGCGGCACAGAAGCGGCGAATCAGCCGCTTCCGGCGGCGTGCGCGCGCATCATGGCTATAGTTGTGTGGAAAAAAACTATGGTCACACTCACATTGCGCATCGTGTCGCTTAATGCCGCCCGGTTGTGTGCGCTGCTGGCGTCGGTTGCCGCGCTGGCGGAACCTGCCACGACGCCGCGACGCTATGACGGCCATCAACTCATCCGGGTCGAGGTGCAATCCGCGGCGGAGCTTGATGCGCTATTGCAGATCGCCGAAGACGTCTGGACGCACAATCCCGGCCCCGGACCGGTCGACGTGCGCATCGCCCCCGCCGAACTGGCGGCGCTTGTGCAGAGCGGCCTGCACTACGCTGTTCTGATTCCCGACGTGCAGGCGCTGATCGACGAGGAGCAGGCCGCGACCGCGCTCGACGGCGGGCCGTTTGAGCGCTTCCTGACCGCCGCCGAAATCGACGCCTTTACCGCGGCGCTGGCGGCGGAACGGCCGGACTTGGTCGAGCGCTTCATCGCGGGGCGCACATTCGAGGGTCGCGACATCTGGGCTTTGCGGATCACCGGGCCGGGCGGGGGCGAGCGGACCGGCTTCCTCTATTACGCCGGCGTGCATGCGCGCGAGTGGGCCGTGATGCCGACGGTGCTGTACTTTGCCGAGCGGCTGGTGCGCGATTACGACACCGCGGCCGAGGTGCGCGATCTGCTGGGCCGGGCCGAGTTTTTCCTGATTCCGCTGCTCAATCCGGATGGCTATGTCTATAGCTGGACGACGGACCGGTTTTGGCGGAAGAACCGCGCTGACGATGGCTTGCCCGCGACTGCCGGGTGCGTCGGCGTCGATGGCAATCGCAACTTTGGCTTTCAGTGGGGCATCACCGGCTCTAGCGCGCAAGCTTGCAGCGATACGTTTCGCGGCGCCGCGCCCTGGTCCGAGAGCGAGTCACGCGCCGTTCGCGACTTGGTCACCGCCAACCCGCACATCGTCGCGTTTGTCGATATTCACAGCTATGGGCAGTATGTGCTGCGGCCGTGGGGCCACACGATTCAGCCGCTGCCGCCGGTTGATCTGGCCGAGTATGACTATGTTGGCCGGCAGCTTTCGCGGGTGTTCCAGGAGACCGCCGGCTATGGTTACGCCTACGGACAGACCTTCACCACGCTCTATCCGGTCAGCGGCGGCTCGCTCGATTGGGCCTATGGCGAGCGCGGCCTGCTCGCGTTCACGTTTGAATTGCGCGACGTGTTGTGGGGGTTCCTGCTGCCGCCGAACCAGATTCTCGACGCTTGTCGCGAGACCGACGCCGCGTTGCGCTGGCTGACAAACTACTTCGTCTATCCCGATGCGGAGGTGCGCCTGCTGGGCCCAGCCGGCGGCGCAAGCTATGCGTGGGGCGCGCGCGTGCCGATCGAGTTGTCCTTCGCGCCGGCGCGGCAGGTGCTGTTTACAACGCTGCGACTCTCGACCGATGGCGGTGCGACGTTCCCAACGGTGATCGCCAGCGTGCCCGGACCGCTGACGCGCTTTGAGTGGACCGTGCCGGCGGTGCAATCAGCGCAATGCCGCATCCGCGCGGAGATCGACTATGACGAGGGGCCGCCGTCGAGCGACGATTCGGCTCGTGATTTCACGATCTTTCGACCCGACATGCGCGTGCTGGTGCCCAATGGCGGCGAAGAATGGACCTGGGGGGTTTTTGCCGCGGTGCGCTGGGAGCTGAATCCGGCCCGCCCGATTCGCCGGACGGAGCTGCGCCTTTCCACCGATGGCGGCGCGACCTTTCCGATCGAGCTGGGTGTTTTTGGCGGCGGCGTGGATCGCTATGTTTTCGAAGTGCCCGCGCTCATCAGCTCCTCGCGGACGCGCGTACTGGCGCGCTTCGAGTATGAAGACGGCACGACCTCCGAAGATCAATCCGACCGTGACTTTGTGATCGCCGGCCCGCGTGCCCGGCTGACCGCGCCCAACGGCGGCGAAACGCTCTTCGCCGGCGCAACGGTTGAGATCACCTGGTCGGCCCCGCCGTCCCGCACGCCGGAGCGCGTCACGCTACGCCTCTCGACCGACGGCGGCGAGAGTTACCCGACGTTGATTGCAGACCTGACCCGCCCGGCTTCGCCGCACGCCACATGGACCGTGCCGGTGATCGAGGCGGCGCTGGCGCGCATTCGGGCCGAGTTTGTCTATGCCGACGGCGGCAGCTCAACCGATGACTCCGACGGGCCGTTTTCAATCTCGATCGCCGAAGCGCTGTTGACAGCGCCGCGCCCGGATGAGCTTGTCTATCCCGGCATCGTGTATGACGTGCGCTGGACCGCGCCGGCGGCGCGACCGTTGCAGCGCATCGTGCTCGACCTGTCGACCGACGGCGGCGCAAGGTTTATCACGCCCGTCGCCGATATCCTCGGCAATCCGGATCGATATGCGTGGCTCGTGCCGTTCCGACCGAGCGAGCAGGCCCGGCTGCGCGCCACGTTCCACTATCGCGACGGCAGCCGCTCGATCAACGTCTCACCCGCCAATTTCACAATTCACGGCGGCGCGCCGCAGGCGCTGCGACGCTTTGTGCTCGACGCTTCCCCCGGCTGGACCACCGAGGGACAATGGCAATTTGGCCGCCCGCTCGGCGGCGGCGGTCAACAACACGGCTTTCCCGACCCGCTCGGCGGCAACCCCGGCGACAACGTCTATGGCGTCAACCTCGCCGGCGACTATCCCCGCATCGCCACCCCGTGGCTCTATCTCACCACCGGGCCGATCACGCTGAACGGCGAGCGCGGGTTGTTGGTGCGCTATCAGCGGCGGCTGAATACTGACTATCCGCCCTTCGCTGATGCCTCGTTTGAGGCCTCGACCAATGGCCGCGACTGGGTGCGGCTCTGGAGCGTGGACGAGGCGCCCGTCACCGATGCGCAATGGACCGCCGTGACACACTCGCTCGCGCCGCTGGGGGATCGGCTTGAGACAGTGCACTTACGCTGGGGCTATCGCACGACGCCGCAGGCCTGGTCTTACTCCGGCTGGAACATTGACGAGATTGAGCTGCTGGGGCCGGGCGCGCCCGCGCCGGCGGGCGACGTGAACTGTGACGAGCGCACCGATTTTCTCGATATCGCCGCGTTTATCCTCGCCCTGCGCGGACGGGCGACGTATGAGGCTCAGCATCCGGCCTGTGATTTCTTCCGCGCCGACGTGAACGGCGACGGCCTGGTCAACGTGGCCGACATCGATGCATTCGTCGCGGCGCTGGTAGCGGCAGCGCGCATCTAAACCGAAGCGCGACGAAAACCGAACCGCGACGGTGAGGGAGCGATTGGATTCTGCAGAAGCCCGATCGAGAGAAAAGCGACTGAGGCACAAAGGGATGGAGCGACGAGGGAAAGAAAACTCCGGCTATCTTCACGCTTCTTCGCGCGGGCAGCATGGGCCTCCGGCCCGTGCGTCCACAATCCATCCGCAAATCCAAACCGAATCGCGACCGTCTCGCCGCCGGGCGGGCTACCATATCTGTAAAGGAGTCGCCATGCATTTGCGCGAACGGGCCGCCAACGAGATCGAAGTGCGGTTGACGTTGAGCCAGATCAAGAAATTGTACGTCGCGCTCTTCCGGCGGCTGCACGATGGCGGGGCGGCCGCGATGCTCGACGAAGTCGACGAAGACGATATGCTGCTAACCTTGCAGTCGTATCTGCAGCGGCGCGCGGCCCAGGCCGGCGTGGATGGCACGATCCACTCCGAATGGGAGCGTTTCCTTGGGATCGAGGACGCTCCAAGCTGCGCCGCGCGATTCGAAAACCGCCCACCGGCCGCTCCGACCGATGCCGCCGGTGATTAATCCACGCGGCGAACGGCGCCGGAGAGCGGGCCGGTAGCCGCGCCACGGGAAGGAGCGCACCCGCCGCGCATGCCCACCACGCAACCCGTCACCGCGGTCTACGTCGGCTCGTTCGATCCTGTCACGTACGGTCATCTCGACGTGATTCAACGCGCCAGCCGGCTATTCAACCTGCTGATCGTCGGGATCGGCACCAACCCCGACAAGCAGCCGCTCTTCTCGCAGCAGGAGCGCCTCGAACTCATCCAGCCCAACGTGCGGGAGCTGACGAATGTGCGCGTCGAGGCGTACGACTGCCTGACCTATCAATTTGTGAAGAAGTGCGGCGGTCGGGTTCTGCTCAAGGGGATTCGCGACATCGCCGATCTGAGCGGCGAGTTGCAGCAGGCCAACCTCAATCGCATGATCGGCAGCGTCGAGACTATGTTCCTGCTCACCAGTGAGCAGCACGTGCTGACCTCCAGCACCTACATCAAACAGATTTTTGAGATGGGCGGCGCCGACGCCCGGCAGATCGACCGGCTGGTCCCGCCCAATGTCGCCGAGCTACTCGCCGCGAAGCTGGGAGCGCCGCGGCCTTGGGTCAAGCGCCGCGCCGCAGACCGCCGCCGAGCGTCCGGCGGGGCCGAAAATGGCGGCAATCACAAGTCGACCCGACGGAGATCGCGATGAGTGCCGCTGGGTCGTGCGCCGCTTGGGGGAAGCCGGAGGGTTTGACGCGTGCCGGAGCGGCACGTGCTGGGACGCTGCGGCGACCAAAGAAAAAACCGAGTTTTGTGAGCTGGGGTGGAAAGGGCGTGTGCACGGTGAATGGGCAGATCGAGATTGTGAATCTCAACGCGGCGGAGATGCGTGAGCGCCACATGAGCCGAACCGCTCCCTTACGGTCGCGGCTCTGCTTGGTGGTGCGGCTCTGCGGCGGGTCGCGGCTTTGCTGGGCGGCGATGATATGCGCCGTACTGTTGCTGTCTGATCGGCGTGTGGCTGCTTCTCCGCCTGGCTCGGAAGCCGTGGCGGACAAACCCGCCGTTGCCACACCTGCCAAGACCGAACCCGCCGCAGCCAAGGAGCCGCGCCCGGCCGACGCCGCCCCATCGCTGGACGATCTGCTGCGCGATGTCGCCGCTTCGGATGATGAGTTCGCACAGGAGCGCCTGAGCGAACGGCTGGCCGAGCCGCTGGTGCGGGCGCTGCGTGCCGCACAAGACCGGCCCGCCGATGAACAGGCGCGCATTCGGTCGGCGGTGCTGCGGGTTTTCGCCGTGGTGCGCTATCGCCATTTTCTTGATGAGCTTCCGCCCGCGGATCGGGCGCTGATCGAGCGCTTTGCCGCGCGCAACCGCGAGCCGGTTGAAGGGCTGTTTCATGATGACGAGCGGATTCGGCTGGCGGCCCTGCAGCAGTTGCCGGTCGAGACAAACACCGCCGTCGGGTTGCTGGTCGCGGAGAAAGTCGCTGATCTGACCGGCGACGTGCCGGCGGCCGCGCTAGAGCTGGCCGAGGCGCTCTCCGATCGCTCGGTCGCGCGCGGATTGGCGCGCGTCCTGCGGCGTGAGACCGCGAACTTCAGAAACAACCGCTATGTCCGCGGCGACGAGGCCTTCGCGATTGTCTGGGCCGAGCAGTTCAACGGCATCATTCGCATACTGGGCCTGACCGGCGAACGGGCCGCCGCGCCCGACATCGCGGAGGCGATTCGCGTCCTGGGCCGGTCGCCGCTGACGTTCGCCTTTGACGTGGGCGCCGCGGCCAATGTGCTGGCGAGCTTTGGCGATTTGTCCGTCGCGCCGGTGTTGATCGAGTTGCTCGATGAGAAATTATTGCGTGCAGTGAAGGGCGAAAACGCCGGCGCGACGATTTCGCAAACCGTCGGCGACGCCGCTCTGCTGGCATTGCTCACGCTGTTCGGGTTGAAGCCGGCGGATTATGGCTTTGTCGAAGCGGCGGAGCCGGTCCGGCTGGGCTTCGCCGATGAGCAGCGCCGCGCCGCCGGCCATCGCGCCTTTCGCGCGTGGTACGAAAAGAACCGCTCGGCCGCCGCCGCGACGCAGCCGGGCGGTGGGCCGCCA
>CAYQLG010000175.1:0-7059 GCA_964418235.1 uncultured Planctomycetales bacterium | reverse complement strand
CGGGATCAGCGCGGGGCACGGGCGCGCGGGTCGCACGCTCGTCACGCGGGGCGTCTGAGACGACGCGGGGCGGGTCGCGCCGTCCGGCTCGTCAGACCACACGGTCACAGCGCGGCGCCAGTCGCAGCGCCAAACGCCGCAACGGCAAGCCGCCCCGCCGCGGATAAACCGTTCAACCCGAAACTCTGTCCCGGACACGCCAGCCGCCGCGATCCGGCAGCTTCGCATCCCGCCGCGGTCACGCTACGATGTCGCGTCCAAGATCGGAGTGATACGCCGCATGGACCGACGAATTCGCGTGCTGATTGCCAAGATCGGCCTTGATGGACATGACCGCGGTGCCAAGCTGATCGTCCGCAACATGCGCGACGCCGGCATGGAGGTCATCTACACTGGTCTGTGGCAGACGCCCGCCTCGACCGTCCATGCCGCCGTGCAGGAAGACGTCGATGTCGTCGGTATCAGCCTGCTCTCCGCGGCGCACATGACGATCATGCCCGAAGTGCGCCGGCTGGCCGTGGCGGCAGGCGTGCCCGACCTTCCGCTCGTCGTCGGCGGGATCATTCCGGAAGCCGATCATCCCCTGCTGAAAGCCGAGAAGATCGACGGCGTCTTCAACCCCGGCACGCCGATGAGCACGATCATCGAAACAACGCGCGAACTGGCGGCCCGCTACCGCGCCCTGCCCGAAGCGCCGCCGGACCTCTCGACCGCGACCGGCCTGGCCCGCGCGATCAGTGCGATCATCAATGAACGCCCGCTCAATACCACCACCCTCCGCGGCCCCACGCCGGCGGCCAAGTTTATTCGCATCGGCGTCACCGGCGCGCCCGGCGTCGGCAAGAGCACCTTCATCGGCCGGCTGGCGCGGGCCTTGCGCGCGCGTAACCAGCGCGTCGCGGTCGTCGCGATCGACCCGACCAGCCCGCTTACCGGCGGCTCGCTCCTGGGCGACCGGCTGCGCATGATGAGCAGCGAGCCGGACGATGGCCTGTTCGTCCGCAGCCTCGCCAGCAGCGGCGTCGCCGGCGGCCTGGCGCCGCATGTCGCGGAGGTGATCGAGTTGCTGCCGCGCGCGGGCTATCCGATCGTCCTGATCGAGACCGTCGGCGCGGGGCAGAATGACGTCGAAATCCGCAAGCTGGCCGATGAGGTCGCGCTGGTCGTCATGCCCGGCGCGGGCGACACGATTCAATATGACAAGGCCGGCATCGTCGAGATTGCAACCGCATTCGTCGTCAACAAGGCCGACCTGCCCGGCGCCGACAAGACGGTCAAAGACCTGCGCGACAGCCTCAGCGACGACCGCCCGATCTGGCGCATCAGCGCGCTCCGCGGCGAAGGGCTGGAGCCGATCTGCGAATGGATCGAGCGGCGCGTGTAGCGGCGGCCTGGGAGCGCCGCCCATCCCAGCCGATTCCACTCTCGCCGACTGGCTATGGCGGCGCGCTCGCGGCGACGACAATAGTGGAGGCGGAACGCCTGAGTAAAGAATCATTCCGAGGATGGCGGCAATCCATTGGTCAGAATCCGAACGCCCACTGGCAAACACGGTGGCCCAGTCAAGAGAAATCACCACCACGCCCTTTCGAGAACTCTCCTACCTGCTTGATTTCCCCCCCCCGGGTCTTGATATACTTCGTGCTTCAGTGATCGTAGTCGAGCAGGCAGCGTGTAAGCCAAATTCAGGTTCAGTCTTCTGCTCAAGCGTAGTGAACGAGGTGCGACCATGCACAGACATTGGGTCACGATCGCGGCGTGCGCGGTATCGGCCGCTGTCGCGAGCAATGCGCTTGCGCGGGTGACGTTCGGCAGTGGAGTGGATGGGGCGTGCGTCAGCGCGTGTGCGTTTTCAGGAGCGGCGTCCGGCTGTGTATGCTTTGAGAGACTGTGCCCAGGTGGGCATGCGGCTGGATCGAGAGCCGTTTCATGTGAAGACGCATCGGGGCCATGGGCGACATGCGGGCCAAGCTCAGCACAAGCCTCAGCCGAGATAAGTGGAGGAACCTTCACTGAAAACATCCCGGGCGTTGGCGCTACGATAACCCGAGTGGCGTGGTCGGGAACGGCCAATTCCAGTGCAGTAGCGGGGGGATGCTTTGCAACTGCCACAGCAAGTGTTAGCTATTCGCTGAACTTTCGGGTTGACCGCCCTACTCCCTATACGCTGGTTTATTCAGTGAACGCGCCCCCGTGTGGGGACGCAACGACCGGTACTATCTGGCTGCGAAGCGCTGGCAGCACCGTGCTTCAGCGAGTCGGGAGCCATTCGGGTGAATTATCTGGAATTCTTCCCCCAACTCCATCAGGTTTCGCTGCACCCCAGCATAGCATTGTAATAGGCGTCAGCCCCACAGCCTATGCAAATCCACTCTATCCGCAGCTTTTCTGCAGCGCAAACTTCTCAATTGAGCTGACATTTGGCGATCCCGTTGGCGCATGTTGTTTCGGAGACGGTACGTGCGCCGTCGTCACCGAGGCTGAATGCACGGAATCAGGGCCGCTCGCCACATTCTTCCCAACGTTGGCGGAGTGCAATGCCCAGGTTCGGTGCCGCGGCGCGTGCTGCTTCGAAGACGGCACATGTCAGGAACTCGCACCACAGGCCTGCGCCGACGCCGGCGGCAGCTTTGCGGGGCTTGGCTCAACCTGCGCGAGCGAGAGTTGCCCCGATCTGCGCGGCGCCTGCTGTCTGCCGAGCGGGACCTGTGAACGGCTCGGTCCTGCGACTTGCGCGTTGCGTGACGGCCGCTTCATCGGTGTCGATGTCCCATGCTCGGTCGTGGCGTGCGCCGGCGCCTGCTGCCTCTATGAGGGCGGCTGCGAACTGCTCTCTCCGCAACGCTGCCTGAGCCAAGATGGTGTATACCGCGGCGACGGCGTGCCATGTGACGAGCCGATCTGCGTAGTCCGATGGATAAACGCCGCCGGCGGTGACTGGGCCGAATCGGGGAACTGGAGCCCCGAGGGCGTCCCGGGCGCGCGCGACAGCGTTATGCTCGATTCGGGCGGCGCGCCGCCGATCACGATGCCCGGCACGCCGGTATCCGTGCGATCGATGCGCGGTCGCAATGGGGACTACGCACTCATCGGCGGCAGCCTGACCCTTTCCGGCAGCGACGCCGCGCGGCCCTCGCTCGAAGTCCAATCGAACCTGACATTGAAGAACGGCGCCGCGCTTCAGACGCACCACGGAATTGTCGCCGGACCCGCCGCCACTGCGCGGGCCGGTGTGACGATCACAGAAAGAGCAGACTGGCAGCATGCTGGGACGCTGTGGCTGGGGAACTCGGGTGACGCGGCCCCTGCGGGGAGCGGCGCGCTGAGCGTGCTCGAAGACGCCATCGCGACCGTGGCCGATCTGAAAGCCATGGCGTTTGCCGTGGATACGCCGCACGCCCTGATTGTCCACAACGCCCTGCTGGCGATCGTGAATGAACTGAGGGTCGGTCCCGATGCTCCCGCGGAAATCGTCGTGCAGGACGCCGGACAATTGCAAGCGGCGCGATTGCACAGCGACAGTCCACGCGCGTCGATCGTGGTGCAGGGAGCGGCGGACGGCATTCGCTCGAGACTGCAGGTCACAGAGTCGCTCGCGCTGCACGCGGGCGAACTGAACGTAACCGATGGCGCTGAGTTGATCGGCAAGCGGATCGAAATTCAAGCGGCTGACGGGGCACAACGCGCGCGAGTCCGCGTCGCCGGGCAGGATAGCCACGTGAATATCGGCCCTGAAGGCGTAGTGCTGGTTGGCGGCACGAACGGTGAGCCCGGTTCGGCGCTACTGACACTCGAAGATCTCGATGTGCCGGTAGCCTTGGGGAGCCTCTCTGTCCGCCCTTCCGGAGAGTTCATTGTCCGGAGGGCAACCGGCGGTTTGGAGAGCGATCGTCTGCGGATCGAGGCGGGATTTGCCTCCATCGAAGCTGCCGCATCCTTCAATACAGATACCTGCTTCGTAAACGGCAACTCTGAGAAGTTGGGACGATTGACTCTGAAGGATGGCGATACCTCTCTCATCGTGGGCGGCTCCATGGAAGTTGGTTCATTAGGTGTGGTTGAGGTGTTGGAAGGCGCATCGTTGCGCGCGAATGCGTTTGGCCCGAACAGTACGTTCGTGCTTGGCGACCCGTCCGCCCCCGAGCTTGCTCGCATGGTTGTTCGTGATGCACAATCGGTCGTCGATGTTCGAGCCCTGAGACTCACTGGTTCCGCATCACTCGATGTGTCCGACGGCGCGACCCTGCGGTTGCGTCAATTCGACTATCGTCCAGATCGAATCATCGATGGACTCACGTTCCCCGCGATCGGCGACACGATTCCGCCAGGACTGGCTGAGAATCGCCGTATTCGTATCATCGGCGCCGACACCAAGTTGGTTGTCAGCCAACCGGCCGAATTATTCAGATCCGTGATCGAGGTATATGACCGAGCCGTCGCGTCTGCGCAAGAATTCGTCGTGGATCATGAGGCGCAGCTCCAGGTGGTTGGAGGCGGAGCGCGCTGGGAGAGCGCTTCGATTCTGCAAGTCGGCCCGAATGAGCATGGCATTGTCCTGGCGAGCGATGGCGGCGTGATCCGCGCACCCGGCGCAGAATTCGCCGCAGGCGGCAGATTCGCCGGAATGGGGCAGGTGGGATTTAGCTGCGACAGCGTCGCCAACGCGCTGATTCGCGGCCCCAACTCTCTGCTGGACGTTTCCGGCGGCGATGTTCTGCTCGGCGTGAAAGCGCCTCCGCCCCCGACCAGGATTCGTGCACTGGCGGGCACTGAACCGCCGCCCGAGTCACGCGGGTCCGCCAGCTTGCTGCTTTATGACAATGGCACAGTGCTCGCCGACAATATCTTTATCGGTGAAACCAGCGGGATTCTGGGAACGGGCAACGTCGTCGGCAATGTCTTCAGCGTGGGAATGCTCTACCCTGGCGAACCGATACTGCTCTTCGATTTCCAGGAGTATTGGGAGCGGCTGCACGGGCGCCCCGTTGTGCAATCAAGAGAGGAGGCCTGTGGTTGCTTCTTGCCGGGGTGTCCGGTCCTTGAATTGTGGGCCGAGTTTGTTCGACTGGTCGGTTCAGACGAACCAGAGCAATTCGATGGACCCGGGGGGGGTGGAGTGCGCGGACAAGCGCGAATTCCGGATCGCGAACTAAATTTCATTGGCAATCTTGTTCTTTTCCCGAATTCGATTGTGCGGGTCGACGTTGCCGGCGTCGGACCCGGTGAGTATGACGTGCTCAAGGTTACCGGCGACGCCACCCTTTCCGGAAAGCTCGAAATCCGTTTCACCAATGGTTTTCAACCAGCGGACAGCATCAACATCCGGGTGCTTCAGGTTTCCGGAGCGGTTGCCGGTTCGTTCACGGAGATCGAAATTCTCAACGCTTCTGGTGATATCGATGCGGGCTTTACAACGGACGCAGACGGCATGGTCACTGCGCGCGTAGCGCCGCGCGAACCGGCTGCCATCATTGACCCGCAAGCTACCGCTGCGGACTGTGTCGACGAGGCCTGCGGCGATGACCCGCTTACCATGAATGAGCAGCCGGCTGTCGCACCCGGCTGCGGCGCGAATGCCTGCGGCGCGGCAAGCCTGACGCTGACTTGCCTCTCACTGTTCGGATCCGGTCGCCGCCGGATGTGGAGAGCGTATTCACGTCGGCGCTGATGCACTCCACAGTTTCCGCATCGGATGAGCGGCGCGACCGGAGATTGCCAAAGTTCGAAGCACCGCCCATTCGAGCCGTTGCGACGGTTGCCGCCGCGCGGCCGCATCGCCCCGGCGATGATCCTGCGGACCACGTTCGAGAAGATTATCACACGGTGAAGATGACGCTCAAACACGGGCGATCGACCCGCCTCCGGATCGACCAGACCCGGCCGGGCGCCTAAAAACCGGGTTGTCGATAGCGTCAGCGGGTCGAAAGCACCCCATTCTGACTTTAGCAACGGAATGCTAGGCGCCGCCGGAATCTGAATCGCTTCCTGACGGGCGCGGTTCGGTATGCAGCGCGGTTCGGAAAGCGGGCACGGCCAGACCGAACCGCGACCGTGAGGGAGCGATTCAGGTTCGCACCGAGCGTTCGGCTGGCACGGCGTGGCGGCTCGATCGGGTTGCGGGCGGGGCTTCTCGCCGGTATCGATTCCAGCGCTTCGATTGGCTCAGGCGTGTGTCGAGTCGAATCGCTTCCTGACGGGCGCGGTTCGGTATGCAGCGCGGTTCGGTATGCAGCGCGGTTCGGTTCAGAAGGCGCGGTTCGGATCAACGCGCGCGGTTGGGTTGATTGGTTCGGTTGGACATCGAGCCTTGCTAGGCGCGCAGGATGCGGCCGTTGTGATAGGCCGACAGCGCGTCACGCAGGAAGCGGCGAAAGCCCGGCGTATCCAGCTCGGCTCGATCGTGGGCGTAAATCACGATCGCATCCCACCCATCCAGGCGCGGTCGCACGTCGACGCGCGCCCAGTTGCCATAGGCTGCGATGTCTTCGCGCTCATCGAGCGTCTTGAGGTGGATCTGCTTGCGGAGCGCGGATGTATTGAAGGCCCCAAAGGGCGCGCGGAAGTAAAGCTCCAGCAGCCACTCGTCGCCGGTGAGCGCGTGGAAGAACCACATCGGCGCACCGAATGCCGTGATTTCGACGCTGGCGCGATCATTCCAGTTGGTCGGGGCCAGCGGCGCGTGACCACGTTCCGCCGCCGCGCGGCCCAGCTCTTGAATCTCATCGAGCAGCCAGACGAGCGCCTCCGGCTGCCAGCGGACGCGTTTGCCATCGCGGCTGGTGCGTTGTTCGAGATGCCACTTGCGCCCGTCGATTTGCCAGGGCATCTTGACATCGCGCCCCACGCCGCCGAGGCCGGCTTTCTCGTCGGCGAGTTGCTGGGCGATGTATTCCTCGCGGCGGAGCGCGACGCGGGCCGCGCGCGGGTCGGCCGCGAGCACGGGCGCCAAAGACCGGCCGGTGTGTGAGTCTGCGACGGCGGCGATCTCTTCGGGCGTGCCTTGTGCGACGAGGGCGGCGCCGCCGGCGCCGGCCTCGGGGCCGGGGTCGATGAGCCGCG
>CAYQLG010000174.1:0-7137 GCA_964418235.1 uncultured Planctomycetales bacterium | reverse complement strand
AAAGAAAGCGAGAATCCGAGCCGGCAAAAAGTTCACGAGCTCTCCGGCCCGTGCGCCCCACAACAAACAAAGGCATTTATTTCACGCCGACAGGTCGGAGCAATCCTCCGCCATATCCGAAAATTCAAGCTAGTGCTTTGTCACACTTGAATTTGCGGGTTCGAATCGAGGGTAGCATGGGCCTCCGGCCCGTGCGCCCCACAACAAACAAAGGCGTTTATTTCACGCCGACAGGTCGGAGCAATCCTCCGCCATATCCGAAAATTCAAGCTAGTGCTTTGTCACACTTGAATTTGCGGGTTCGAATCGAGGGTAGCATGGGCCTCCGGCCCGTGCGCCCCACAACAAACAAAGGCATTTATTTCACGCCGACACGTCGGAGCGATCCTCCGCCATATCCAAAAATTCAAGCTAGACGGAGCATAGGTATCACCTACTGTATGGTTAGTTCGCAGCGATCGGCCCCGCTTTCGTTACGTGAAAATCACAAAGCCCCGCCGGCGACTCCGAGGAGTCGCCGACGGAGCCGGAGGAGAGAGAAGCCGATGGAAATAGAACCTGCATCGGCCCGACCACATAACCATATCTGGCTTTCAGCCGGTGAGCCTGACAGTGTGCTGCCCGGCTCGGCGCCGCTGATGCAGGTCGAGGCCTTACGGCTCTGGTCGAGGCCTTTCGGCGGCTACGCCGTCACCTGCCTCGCTATCTAACCATAGTCGTACGATGCTGCCGAGTTCGAAAAATTGCGCGGTTTAGCGCATATCGGGCGAGTTCACACAACGTCTGACGATTGAGAATCGCCGGCTTTATCGGCGGCGGCCTCGGCGGGCAGTGTACGGCGCTGCCGCGATGCCTCCGCCAGCACGATGCCGGCGGCGTGCGAGAGCGACAGGCTCGCCGCTCCGGGCCGCGTCGGGATCGTGACGAATCGGTGGCAGACAGCCCGCAGCGCGCCGCTCAGCCCGCGTTTTTCGCCGCCGATCGCGAGCACCACCGGTTGCGTCAGATCCACGTCGTAGAGCGTGCGCCGCGCGCCGGCCAGGCAGCCATACGTGCGGATGCCAATTCGCGCCAATTGCCGCAGCAATTGCACATCCTCAAACTGCACCAGCGCCATGCGCTCATAGGCGCCCGATGCCGGCCGGGCGATCTCAACCGGATCAAAATCCCACAGATGCTTCTTGATCAGCACCGCCTGGGCGCCGAAAGCATCGGCGCTGCGCAGCGTGAAGCCCAGATTGCGCGCATCATCGATGCCCTCCAGCGCCAGCAACAGCGCCGGCTCGCGCAGCGCCGCGGCCCGCTCCAACAGCTCTTCCGGCCTGAGCCGCGGCTTCGCAGAGCAGATCGCCAGCACGCCGCCATGCGTCGCGCCATGCGCCATCGCATCCAGCTCGCGCGGTTCCACCTCGCGAACGGCGATGCCGCGCTGCGCCGCCAGCGCGCGGATCGGCTCCGCTTTCTCCGGATGCAATCCGTACCTCAGCAGGATGAGCTGAAACGATCGCTGATGCGCCTGTAGCGCCGCCAGCACCGATTCGCGGCCCTCAAGATGCTCCATGCGCGAAAGTGTAGCCGGTCGCATTGGGCCGGTCGGGCCATGACAAGCCGAGCTGTGCCCTTCAGCAGAGCCGCGCCCGTCAGGAAGCGGAGTGCGCGCAGCGGTTCACGAATACATGATGACCGTGGCTTTGGCGTCGTTTCATCGTTGCAGTGTGAACTGCTCAAGCCGCTAAGCCAACGATGTCCCGCATGTTGACGGTCGCCGCTCTGCCGCGTACATCAGCCGCTGTCTCGACGCGCTTTCGCGCCGCGGCGCGCTCCCGCTACACTGCCGCCGATGAGCAAGAAGAAAACAAAGCCGAACACATCGACCAAGCACAGCGCCGCCAAGCCATCGCAGCGCGTCTCCACGCAAGCCGTCGGCGCCGACTTGTTTGAGCGCGTCGCCGCGCTGGCGATGAACCTGCATTGGAGCTGGAGTGCCCCGACCCAGCGGCTGTTCGCGGCGCTCGATCCGCTGTTGTGGGAGACGGTGAACCACAACCCGCTGCTCACGCTGCGCGGCTTGTCGCCGGCGCGGCGCGCGACGCTCGCCGCCAGTGCCGAGTTCGCCGCGCTGCTGAACGAATGCGAGCAGGAGCGGCGCTCCTATCTCAACACGCCCACCTGGTTCCAGAAGAGCGCGACCGCGGCGCAGAAAAAACTCCGCGTCGCCTACTTCTGCTCCGAATTTTCGATCCATCATTCGATGCCGCAATACTCCGGCGGCCTCGGCGTGCTCGCGGGTGATCATCTGAAGTCGGCCTCGGATCTGGGAATTCCGCTGGTCGGAATCGGATTGCTCTATCGCCGCGGCTACTACCGGCAGGAGTTTGCCCCCGACGGCGGAACCCGCGTCGTCTACCACGAGTACAACCCAGCCGACTGGCCGGTGCACGACACGGGCCACAGCGTGGCCGTCGAGTTGGGTAACGCCACGCTGCACGCGCGCCTCTGGCGGCTCGACGTCGGCCGCGTCCCGCTCTATCTGCTGGATGCCGATCATCCGCTGAACCCGCCCGCGCTTCGTCGCGTGACGCACAATCTCTACGGCGGCGACCAGGAGACGCGCATTCAGCAGGAATTGCTGCTGGGCGTCGGCGGCGTGCGCGCCCTGCGAGCGCTGGGGCTGGCCGGCGCGGTCATCCACCTCAATGAGGGTCACGCCGCGTTCGCCGTGCTGGAGCGCCTCGCGCAGGCGCGGGGCCAGCGCCAATCGTGGGAGGCCGCCTACCAACGCGTGCGCGAAACCACCGTCTTCACAACGCACACGCCGGTCGCCGCGGGCCACGACCGGTTTCCGCAGGAGCTCATGAAGCGCTACCTTTCGCGCCACGCCGAGGCCCTCGAGCTCTCGCTCGACGGGCTGATGTCGCTGGGTCGCGAAAACCCGGCCGAGCCGAGCGAGCCGTTCTGCATGACCGTTCTCGCGCTCTCGTTTGCCCAGCGCACCAACGGCGTCGCGGCGCTGCATGGCGAGGTCTCGCGCGAGATGTGGCAGAAGACCTTTGAGGCCGACGAGCCGGACGAAGTCCCAATCGAACACATCACCAACGGCGTTCACAGCGAGACGTGGCTGGCGCCCGAGATACGCCCGCTCTATGACAAATATCTGAAGCCGCGCTGGCACGGCGCCGGCCCCGACCACAACCCATGGAGCAGCGCCGCACGCATCCCCCCGACTGAGCTTTGGCAGGCCCGAAACACGCTCCGCGCCAAGCTCGTGAATTTCATCCGGCGGCGCTTGCAGGAACAGATACTGCGCGGCGTTGGTCCGCTCGAAGAACTGATCCAAGCGCAGCGCACGTTCGACGAGGATGCCTTGACGATCGGATTCGCGCGGCGCTTCGCGACATACAAGCGCGCCCCGCTGATTTTCACCGATGCCAAGCGGCTTGCGGCCATCCTGAATCATCGCGACCGGCCCGTGCAGCTTGTTTTCGCCGGAAAAGCCCACCCGCGCGACCTGCCCGGGCAGGCCTTCGCGCAGCGCGTCTATCAGATGGCGCGCGCCGCCAATTTCAGCGGGCGCGTCGTGCTGCTCGAAGAATATGACATGCACGTCGGCCGCATGCTGACTGGCGGCTGCGACGTTTGGCTCAATAACCCCATCCGTCCGATGGAGGCCTCCGGCACCAGCGGCATGAAGCCGCCGCTGCATGGCGGGATCAACTGTTCAATTCTTGACGGCTGGTGGCCGGAAGCGTACGACGGCAAGAATGGCTGGGCCATTGGCGACGAGTATCAACTCGACGATCTGAAAATGCAGGACAAGAAGGACGCCCAGTCGCTCTATCGGCTGCTCGAAACCGAAATCGTGCCAGAGTTCTACGAGCGCAGCCGCGATGGCCTGCCGCGCCGCTGGCTCCGCCGCGCGCTCGCGTCGATGAAGAGCGTCTGCGGAGAATTCAACACGCACCGCATGCTGCGCGAATATCTCGAGCGCTATGACGAGAGTTGGGAGAGCAGCGCGTAGCGTGTCGCGCGTCAAGCGTGGCGAGTCGAAGTTACGTGCGCATGCGGCGAGCAGCGCGGGAACGGATCGGTCACGCATGACCCGGAGCCGACCAAGCGTCCATGACTCGGTCACGCGTGAAACTTAGCCATGCACCGAAATCGCCCTTTCTTGCAGGCGGACCGAAAGCGATAAATCCGAGGGGGTCTGGGAGACTGATCCCGCAACTTCGACCCGCACGAAACAGCGCGGCGCGGCATGTTGACGCGATGACGCCGGGGCTGTCCTCCGCATTTTGCGAGAATTCAAGCTTGCCTGCTTGCTGGCCGCTGCCAGCCGTTCAGTCGATGAACGCTGAGATTGTTTTCATTTTTCCGCTGACATGCGTATCTGTGCTTCCGTTGGATGTGGGATGCACGAGCCGGAGGCCCATGCTACCCGCGTATCAAACCCGAAAAATGAGCTGTGATGGACTACGAGGAAGCAAGCGTGCGCAAGACCGCGCGGACCGGGCTGGCGTCGAAACCGACCAGCGGGAGCGGCAGTGCGATCAACTCGTATACGCCCGCCGGGACGTGCCGCAGGACGAGTCCTTCCAGAATCGCCATGTCGTGGTGGAGAAAGCGCTGATGCGCCAGTAATTTCTTGTCATCGAAGAGGTCGACGCTGGGCGTGTCGATGCCGATCGTGCGGACGCCACGAGCGGCGAGATCGTCCACCAACTCGGGCGAGAGGGCCGCAAAGTCGTTGTTCCAATTGTCGGGATCGGGGAATGTGCCGGTGGCCAGGATCACGCGCTCCGCCTCGATCGGCGCCGGGAGATGCGCGGGCGTAACGCGCGTGTAACGCGGCATTGGCACATGCAGCACCTGAGCGCGGCCGAGGTAGAAGTCGAGCGCGCGGGCTTCGATCGCGGGTTTGTTCAGGGCATAGTGCAGCGGGGCGTCGGCGTGGGCGCCCAGGTGCACCGTGGCGTGAAGTGTGGACAGCACGACCGTCGCGCCCGTGGCGATGTCGAGCAGCACCTGCCGCGAGGCGGGCGTGTCGCCGGGCCAGACGCCGAGCCTCGGCGAAATCGGAGGTGTGATGTCGTAGATCACGGCCGGCGCACTATCTGACAAAACGAGCGATCATGCAACCGTGCGCGCGAGGATCGGCGTAGCCCGCAATCCGACCCGCGCCGGCGCTGACCACGTTACGACTGTCGGCGTTGCTGCGCTGTAGCGTTGGGGCTCCGCACACAACCCTGAGTCGGGTTGGCGCCTTGTGCCAACCGAATTCGTCGCCGGCCACAGAGGGCCGACGCTACTTAGTCAGCCGAACCGAACTCGCGCACCGAACCGCGCCCGCGATCCGAACCGCGCCCGTGAGGAAGCGATTCAGATTCCGCAGCGGCCTGACATTGCGCATCAGCAACGTAGCGACGATCCCAAAGCTGGAAACGACGAAATCCTCAGCCTGTGATCTGTGGGCTGATGCCGGGGCGGCCGCTGCGCCTACTCGACGTTCTGCACCTGCTCCTTGATCCGATCAATCGAGCTTTTCATTTCAATCACCGCCCGAGCGCTATGCGTATCAGCGCACTTGGAGCCGATCGTATTCGCCTCGCGCAGCAACTCCTGCGCGATGAAGTCGAGCTTGCGGCCGGCCGGCTCGCGGTTGTTCAGCAGCGCTTCGAATTGCTCCAGATGGCTTGCCAGACGCGACAGCTCTTCACTGATGTCGCACCGCTCGGCGTAAATCGCGACCTCTCTGATGATGTCGGATTCGGCCAGTTGCACGGTCGAGCCGGCGAGCAGCTCCTGCAGCCGCGCCATCAGCCGTGTGCGATACTCGTCGACCATTTGTGTGGTGCGCGGACGAATCAGCTCGACGGCTTCGTGAATGCGCGCCAGGTTGCGCCGCAAATCGTCCGCGACGCCGCGGCCCTCGGTCGCGCGCATCACGATCAGCCGCTCCAGCGCCTCGTTGGTCAAGCGCTGCACGATTTCGCTGAGTTGCTCGCGCTGATCCGGCGTGCTTTCGGGCGGTTGACAGACGCCCGGCAGGGCCGCCAGCGTGGCCAGGTCGATGGTCATGCCCGCGGCGCCGGCGGCCACCGCGCGAAGCTGCTGAATGTAATTCTGCAACGCCGGGGCGTTGATCTGATAAGCCGCATCGGGCGTCAGGTCGCGCAGCCTGGCGCGCAGCGTGACCGTGCCGCGGGTCAGCCGCTTGCGCAGCAGCGGCTCAATCTCCGGCTCAAGGTAGGTCCAGTCATCCGGCAGGTGGAGCGAGGATTTGAAGTAGCGATTGTTGACGCTGCGAATTTCGACGTGATAGACGTGGCCATGCGCTTCACATGCCGCTTCACCGAAACCTGTCATGGAGTGGATCATCGCTGGCGAGATTCTCCGCACGGCCGCACAACGGCGTCGACGCATGCTCGTGGGGCTTCAAACCGCCGGCAAATGCTCATGCAATGGTTGCCGGAAAAACTAAGCGCTTGCACTCTGCTTGCTCTATGGCTTGATTGCTTGACGCTTCGTTGCTGATGCGCAATGTCAGGCCGCAGCGGAATCTGAATCGCTTCATCACGGGTGCGGTTCGGTTCGCGGGCGCGGTTCGGCTGACTTTGTAGCGTCGGCCCTCTGTGGCCGACGGCGTTTGCAGTTGGCACAAGGCGCCAATCCGACTCAGCGTTGGGTGCGGAGCCCCAACGCTACAGCGCGGCAAAGCCGACAATCGTAGCGTGGTCAGCACCGGCGCGGATCGGATTGCGGACACGATCCGGTATGCGAGTGCAGCGCTGTCGGCAACGGGGCTTTTGCCTTTCCCTTCGTCGCTCTGCCGCTGCGTCGCTGCGTTGCTCATCAGGAATTTCAAGCTTTCGCGGAATCTGAATCGCTTCCTCACGGGCGCGGTTCGGTTCGCGGGTGCGCTTCGGTCCGCATTCGCCTCGCCTACGCCGCCGCTCGCACACATCGAGAATCCGGCTGCTACAAGCTGCCCGGCGTAGCCGGCTCGGGTTGAGCAGGCTGTTCCGGCGGCGTCTCGGCGGGCTTGTCGGACGCCGTTGGGGGCGCCGGGTTCGCCGGCGCAGTTGGCGCATCCCCTGCAGGCGCGGGCGGCTGAGACGGCGCCGCGGGCGTCGGTGTGGG
>CAYQLG010000173.1:0-7191 GCA_964418235.1 uncultured Planctomycetales bacterium | reverse complement strand
GATACCACTCGCGTCAAGGCGAAAAATTCACAGGCTCGGAGGCCCATGCTACCCGTGCAATGAGCGTAGCGCTCCAACCAGTCTTTCCCTTCTCACCTTCCCACCTTCCCACGTTCCCACTTTCGCACGCATTCAACGACGCACGGGCCGGAGGCCCATGCTACCCGTGCAATGAGCGTAGCGCTCCAACCAGTCTTTCCCTTCTCACCTTCCCACCTTCCCACGTTCCCACTTTCGCACGCATTCAACGACGCACGGGCCGGAGGCCCATGCTACCCGTGCAATGAGCGTAGCGCTCCAACCAGTCTTTCCCTTCTCACCTTCCCACCTTCCCACGTTCCCACTTTCGCACGCATTCAACGACGCACGGGCCGGAGGCCCATGCTACCCGTGCAATGAGCGTAGCGCTCCAACCAGTCTTTCCCTTCCCACCTGCCCACGTTCCCACGTTCTCACGCATTCAACGACGCACGGGCCGGAGGCCCATGCTACCCGTGCTGCGAACCTGCAAATTCAACTGTGTCGAAGCATTAGGCCGGCGGGAGCAACAACTCGGGCCAGGCGAAATTGGAAAAGACCCCGCCGGTGTGGATGAAGATCACGGGGCGCTGCCGCCCGAAGTGCCCCGCCCGGATGCCGTCGGTCAGCGCGCAGAACGCTTTCGCCGTGTAGACCGGATCGAGCAGGATGCCCTCGGTGGCGGCCAGGTCGCGCAGGGCTGTCAGCGCCGCGTGATAGGGAATCGCGTAGCCCTCGCCGACGTAGCCGTCGATAAAGTGCAGATCGCGCTCGCTCACGCGCACGGACAACTCGAACGCGGCGATCGCCCGCTCGGCCAGGGCGAGCGTCTCGCGCGTGTGATAGGGCACGTCATCGCTGACCGGCACGGCCCAGATGCGCCAGTTTTGCTCAGGCCGGAGCAGCCCCCCCAGCACCGCGCCGGCGTATGTGCCGCACGACGAGATCGGCATCACCACGTCGCACGTCGTGACGCCGGCGGCGGCAAGCTGGTCGGCCAGTTCCGCCATCGCCGTGATATAGCCCCAACAGCCCAGCGGCTCCGACGCGCCCATCGGGATCCAGCGGCCTTTGCGCCCGGTCGCGCGCAGCTCGGCGAGCAGTTCAGCGATGATCTGGGGGCGGCGCGCGTTCAGCTCGGCGCGCGTCAGGCTGCGCGTTTGCGCCCCGAACAGCCGATCGAGCAGCAAATTCCCCTGCGGCACACCCTCCGCCGGCGGGCGCAGCAACAGGATGCACCCCAGCCCCAGCCGGGCACACGTGGCCGCGGTCGCGCGGCAGTGGTTGGATTGCGGCGTGCCCTCGGTCAGCAGCGTGTCGCACCCATCCGCCAGTGCCGCGGCCGCGATGAATTCGAGTTTCCGAATCTTATTGCCCGAAAACTCGACGCCGCTGAGGTCGTCGCGCTTCATCCACAGGTCGGCGCCGCCCAGGTCGGCGCCGCCCAGGTCGGCGCTCATGCGCGAGAGCCGGAGCAATGGGGTCGGTAGGTGTGCCAACGAAATTCTGGGCGGAATCATGTTGTTGCTCTCCATCGCGATCGTCCGGTTGCTGCTTTGACTGGCTGAGAATGTAACGCGACGCGAGCCAGGCATCCGGCGGAGGCGCGCTATGGGCAACGTCCGCCCATGACCATCGAACGCGGCTTTACCGCGGCCGCGCCAACGCGTCGCTGAGCATTTTGCGATAACTGTAATAGCGCCGCGGGCTGATCTGGCCGGCTTCGACGGCGGCGGCCACGGCACAGCCCGCCTCACCCTGATGCAGGCAATCCGCGAAGCGGCACTGCGCCACCAGCGGCGGAAACTCCACGAAAAGCGCCTCTAACTCGCCGGGATTCAAATTCCACAGATCAAAGGCCCGAATCCCCGGCGTATCGACGACATAGCCACCTGTTTCGAGCGGCAAGAGGCTGGCGTGCGTGGTTGTGTGGCGGCCCTTCTCGTTTTCGATCGATACTTCGCCGACGGCCAGCATCAGCCCCGGCTGAATCGCGTTGAGCAACGAGCTTTTGCCGACGCCCGATTGGCCGGAGAGCACCGTCATGTGCCCGGTCAGCGCGGCGCGCAGCTCTTCGAGACCGGCGCCGCTCCGCGCGCTCGTCCACAAGCAGCGATAGCCGAGCTGCGACAATTCCTCGAAGACGGCGAGCGGGTGCGTGTCGTCCAGCTCGATGAATTCACCGTCGTCATCCGGGGCGTCACCGGCGTCCGCGGCGGCACGGTCCACGCCGGCCGCCCAATCGTCCGCCTGATCCTCCGCGGTCGTCGAGCGCTCGGAAGCATCGTCTTCCGCCGGGGCGTCGGCATCTTCCATTTCGGCGAGTTCGTCCCATTCCTCGTGTTCTTCGGCACGCTCGTCCGGGCTGGACGGGTGCGCCGGCGCCGCCGCGTCTTCGTCGAGCAAGTCCGTCTTGGTAAAGCAGACGATCGGGGTCATGCCGCCCTTCAGCGCGGCGACGATGTAGCGATCGATCAGGTGGGGCTTCAGCCGGGGATAGGCGACGCTCGCGACGATCAGCAGTTGATCGGTGTTGGCGACGAGGGCGTGCTCGCGCCCGCGGCGCTCGCGGCGTGAGAGGGCCGAGCGGCGCGGGGCGACGCGCTCAATCACGCCAACCGGGCGGCCATCGTGGAAGCCGGACAGATCGGAAAACCAGACGTGATCTCCGACGGTCACGGGAGAGCGCTGGTCGATCAGCAGCGTGCGCAGGATGCGACGCACGGTGCATTCCCAGACGACGCCCGCGACATCGACAAAGGCGATCAGCCCGTGCACTTTGAGCACGACGCCGGTCGTCCATAGCGCCTCATCGACGCGGTGGCTGTCGTCGTCCGCGTCGACCATGACGGTGCGCTTGCGGGATAGCTCGCCTTTGGCCCGGACGGATTCGCTGGAGCGGTCGTCGGAAAGGGAGTCGGCGTCTTGATGAAAGCGGCGGGTCCAGTCGTCGGTGCGCTGGCGGACCTGGCGGTTCTGCCGGAACTCGACGCGCATCTTTTTGCCCGGCTTTTTCTTCGCCATGCGCGTCATTATACCCGCGTTGTGCGCCCACTCGCGCCAGGCTCCGCAATGCCTGACCTCATTCTGGGAAAGTCCGGCGCGATCCTGCTGGGCTATCCGAACACGGCGCAGGATGCGGATCTGTTTGTCGAGAAGAACCCCGAAATTGCGCGGCGATCGTCACCGCACCCGCCGAACTGGGGTTTGATCTTGCTCCCGCCGAGCAAGACGATATCCGGCGTGGCAAGGACTTTGTGCAGTTGAGAAGCGGCCCTTCGACCTTGACCTGATATTCGCACCGGACGGCCTTGAGCGCTTCGGCGATGCCTGGAGCCGGTACATCAATGTCGAGGGTTTTCCAGTTTGCCCCCCGGATGACATCATCGCCAGCAAGCGGGCGGCGAATCGCTGAAAGATGTGAATCTTTGCCGCGCTTGACGACCTTTCGCGAATACTGGGTTGCGCGTCGGAAATCATCTGAGTAGCGCCGCAATTTCGACATCAGCGCTTCGCCGCCGCAATCACTTTTCCGACGTATCTCGTACGTCCGTCGACACGGCGCGGTTGACCTGCCACCTCTCCGCGGCGCGCCGTCGGAAGCTCTTGTCAACCAGAGAATCGCGCGCGTCCGGAGATCGATGCTCGGCCTCGATCATACCGTTGAGCCGGACGACGATGCCGGAAATCGACGCTCGCCTTGCCGCCCGGTTTATTGCGCGCCATGCGCGTCGGGACATCATGACCAATCGCATTCTCCCGACTATTGCCCGTTCGCGTGCTGAATGTTCGCGTCGGCCTTTCCTTGCGCGCAGTGTTTGGCCTCGCGGGCGTGAGGTTGCTTCTCGCGCTCATGGCGCGCAGTGATACGGTGTTTCGTTAACTCTCCCCATGCACGGCATCGCCCAGTCGATAGATGCGCATGCCGGTCAACGGGGGGGAATAGACATGCAGTGTGATCAGCGGCTTGCCGGCCGCTTCGAGGTTTCCCATCTGATGCATGTCATCGTCAGACGAGCCGTAAACATCACCGACGTGGCGATAGATTGTCCGCGTCGGAAAAATCAGTCCGCACGGGCTGCGTGCAAAGAGCGCTTCGGTCGCGCGGCCTTGCAGCACCTGGACACAGCAGAGCGAACCATGGTGATCATGGATCGGGCTTCGCTGTCCGGCTTGCCAGCACAACAATAGAATCTGATATGCCGGACGTTGCATGATCGGGTTGCGCTGATAGCAAGCATCGCTGAAGCGGCAATGAGCATCTACGTCCGAGAGCCGCAAGCGGGTACTGCGCACGCACTCCAGCAATCCTGATAAGGTGAGCGGGGCACGAAGAGCGTCGAGCCGCACGATCAGCCTTGTCAACCGGGGGCTCAAACTTCCCGAGCGCTTTGCCTGGCTGCGAGCGGCGCCCGAACGGGGGTCGGGCGACAAGGAGGCGGGCTGCACTGCGGAAGCGCGAATGGGGTGCATACCGGGGAATGTATCAATACTCCTATAGGAGTGCAAGAGGAGTGTTTGCGGGTCCGGACTAATGGTTCGGGTGTACGTCGTCGCGCTCACGCGCCGGATGGGCGCCGGATGGCGTCGTAGTCGATCGGGCGCTTCTCGTTGAAGGCGGCGATGCCTTCGCGCGTCTCCGCGCTGAGGTTGTTGAGCGCCAGCCAGTCGCGGGCGTGGCCGATTGTCAGGCTCCACGACAGGTCGCGCCAGAAATTGAGCTGCTGCTTGGTATAGCGGATGCATCCCGGCAGCTTGTGGATCAGCTTCTCGCACAGCTCATCGACCGTCGTGTCTAGCTTGGCCCGCGGGACGACGCGGTTGACCAGCCCCCACTCCAGGGCGCGCGCCGCCGGAATCTCTTCGCACAGGAACAGAATCTCGCGCGCCCGCCGATCGCCGACGATCAGCGGCAGCCATTGCGTCGCGCCGCCGGCCGGCACCGAGCCGCGGGCCGTGCCGACCTGGCGGATGTAGATGTCGTCGGCCGCGACGGCGAGGTCGCAGGCCATGTTGAATTCGTTGCCGCCGCCGACGGTCATGCCGTTGAGCCGGGCGATGGTCGGCTTGCCGATGTTGCGGAGGCGGTCGTGGGCCTCGATGAAGGCGCCCATCCATTTCCAGTATTGCTGGGGGTGGCCGACGCACTCTTCGTGCTGTTCCTTCAGGTCGGCCCCGGTGCAGAAGGCCTGCTCTCCGGCGCCGGTCAGCACGAGCACGGCGACGCTGTCGTCGTGCGCCACGTCGAGAAACGCCGCCGACATTTCGGTCAGCATTTCGTAGTCAAAGGCGTTGTAGACCTCCGGGCGGTTGAGCGTGAGGGTCGCGCGGCCGCGGCGGCGGGCGTGCTTCTCATAGATGATCTTGCGAAAGGCCAGCTCGGCCGGCTGACGCGGTGTGGTTCCGGGAATCATTCCGCGCATCGTAACGAAAGCCGAGCCGCGGCAGTAAGCCGAGCCGCGACCGTCAGGAAGCGGTCTTCCCCGCACTGTCACGGGGCGGTCTTCCCCGCTGCTTCACGAGGCGTTCTTCACCCGCTCCGCGGATACACTGCTGCCGTGTGCACGCGTGGCGCGACCGCAGCGCCCGCTAGGCCGACCGCCGGCGCGTCCGCGGCGCGCACCGCGATAACCGCCGCCGCGACGCAGAGCGCCAGCAGCGTGATCGCGCCATAGGCCTCGGCATAGTCGCTGCCGGAGCGCCCGATCAGCGTGCTGCTGCCGACATAGAGCAGGAACGAAAGCGCCAGACCGGCCTGAACACGGACGGCATGCGGCCGCCGGCGCCCGTCAGCGAGGTACGCCAGGATCACGGTGTAGGGCAGCAACAGCGCCACAAAGTGCGCCTTCCATGAATACCCCGAGAGCAGCAACGTCGCAATCTGCACGAGGGCCACGTCGCCGGCGAAGCGCAACGGCTGTGTGCGCGGATCGACGCGGCCGCGCAGACTCCACGCCAGCGTCATGAGCACGATGACCTTGACCGCCGCCTGCACCGCTGCGAGCGCATCGGGGCGCAAGATGGTCAGGGGCAGATAGACGTCAGGCTCGATCGCCAGATAGGGCCCGAAGAGGCGGTTGATCACGCTCGGCAGCGACTGGTTGATATGAATCGAGTAGACCTCGCCGCGCAGCAAGTAGCCGCGCACGAGGTGCTCATACCAGCCGGCCAGCTCGACGAGGTTGTGTCGCCAGCCGAGATAGAGGCCGGGTATGAGCAGGAGGCACAGTCCGCCGGCCGCGGCGGCGCCCAGCAGCGCTCGCCACCAGCCCTTCGCGACGAAGTAAACCAACATCAATATCGGCGTGATCTTGATGCATGTGGCGAAGCCGAGGACCACGCCCGCGGAGAAGAGCGCGCGGCGGCGGATCAGCCAGGCCGAGGCGAGCACCAGTGCGAGGATCGTCGTGTTGATGTTGCCGTTGCCCATGTCGTTGCTGAAATAGCGGAAGGTGAGCAAGAGACTGCCGAGCGCGACCAGCGGCGGCTGGTCTTCGTCGTCGGGCGCGGCCAGCCGCCAGGCGCAAACCAGCGCGACGAAGACGCTGATCCACTTCACGATCTGAAAAACGACCGCCGCCACGCCCAGCGGCAACTGAAAGAGCGGAACAATGAAAACGAGGAAGAAGGGCGGATAGAGAAAGTTGTGATGCCGGTTATAGAGACCCGGGCTGGAGTCGCGAAGATAGCCCCACGCAATGTCGCGATAAATGCGCAAATCGCAGAGCATCGGCTCTTGCCCAAAGCGTGCCGCCGTCACCAGGTCGGGCAGAGCCAGCAACCCGATCAGCGTCGCGAGCGCAAGCAGAGCTGTGCGGCGATTTTGGGTGCGGAACCCGCGATGCTGCCAGCCGAGTTGTGCGACGCGGGCGTTCATCTTGCGGACGCATGGTAGCGGCCAGCAGCGCCCAGGCGGATGGGGGCCGCCGCCGGACCACCCGCGCGGAGCGGGCCTCCAGGGCTTCGTCACGCTTGATTTTTCGGGGTCAGATGCGCGGGTAGCATGGGCCTCCGGCCCGTGCGTCGTTAAATGCGTGAGAACGTGAGAACGTGAGAACGTGAGAACGTGGGAAGGTGGGAAGGTGGGAAGGGGAAGACTGGTAGGGGCGCTACGCTCATTGCGCGGGTAGCATGGGCCTCCGAGCCTGTGAATTTTTCGCCTTGACGCGAGTG
>CAYQLG010000172.1:0-7294 GCA_964418235.1 uncultured Planctomycetales bacterium | reverse complement strand
GTCGGCCCCCGCGGCGCGCGGGCTGGATCGCTCGCCGGCCAAAAAGAAGGAGCGGCTGGCGCGCTTTGGCGGAACGCGCACGACCGAGGACGCCGTCGACGCCGGCCTGGAGTGGCTCGCCGCGCATCAACAGCCCGACGGCACCTGGGATCGCGAGCGCTTTCGCGAGCGCTGCCCGCGCGGGGCGGAGTGTGGGCAGACGCCAACCGCCCGGCTGAATGTCGATCTGGCGCCGGGGCTGACCGGGCTGGTGCTGCTGGCGTTTCTGGGGGCCGGGCATGACGGCCGCGAGGAGCCTTACGTCGCGACCGTGCGCAGCGCCCTCGACGCCTTGCTGCAAGCCCAGCAGCCGCACGGCGGTTTTGGACCGGAAGCGGCGATGGCCGGCTACAACGACAGCCTCGCAACGTTTGCGCTGGCCGAGTATTGCGCGCTGACGCAGGATCAGCGCGTCTTGCCCGCGCTGCGGCGGGCGGTGGCGCGGCTGGTCGAAAGCCAGCAGGAACTGGGCGGCTGGGACTACACGCGCAGCCCGACGACCGGGCGCAACGATACATCGATCACGGCGTGGGCGGTGCAGGCGCTGCAGGCGGCGGCGGCGGCGGGGGTCGAGCTGCCCGCGGGCGTCTTGGCCGAGGCGAGCCTACATTTCGTCCGCGCGGCGCGCGACGACGGGCAGGTCTGGTATGCCGACGCCGGCACCGGCTTCAAGCTCGATGAAAACATGCAGGCGACCTTCCGCTATGGGCCGGCGATGGCCGCGTGCGGCCTGCTCTGTGAGCAATTGCTCGGCTGGCGGCAAGACGCGACGCTGCCGACTGTTCAGGAGCGTTTTCTGCTGGCCGATTTGCCCTCCGCCACGCGGGCGCAGGGGCGCGACCCCACTCAGCTTCACAGCGAGTACTACTGGTATTACGGCACGGCGGCGATGTTTCAGCGCGGCGGCGACGCCTGGACGCGCTGGAACAGCAAGCTGCGCGACGCGCTGCTGCCGATGCAGAAACGCGAGAAGAACGGCGACGTGAAGCCGCACAACTACGGCTGCTTTCCCGCGTATGGCAGCCGCTGGGGCAAGTGGGGGCGCATGGGCGGCAGCGTCTATACAACGGCGCTGGCGGTGCTGACACTGGAGATCTACTACCGCGAGACGCCCGCCTTTCTGCGCGAAGAGCTGGCCGTGAGCGCGCGCGACTGGCGGCGACTGCTCGAGCAGGCCGGCGAACGGCGGAGGCGGACCGCGATCGATTGCCTGGCGCAGTTGCGTGTTGAGATCGCCGAGCCGGTGTTAATTGATCTGCTCGACGGGCATGATCGCGAGGCGGCGCTCTCCGCGGCCGAAGTGCTGACGCGGTTTGACTCACCGCTGGGTCTGGCGACGATCGCGGAGGCGCTGCCGGCGCGGCCGCCGGTGGAGCGGGCGGTGCTCGAGCGGGCCGTGCGGCGCGGTCAGACGGCGCTGGAGCGGCTGGCCAAGAGCGGGAGCGTGCGTGTCTATGACGCCGATGCGCGCCTCGCGACGATCGAATTGCCCGGGGCGTGGGCGGCGCTGGAGGTGCGCATCGAGCGCGGCGGGCGGGCCATCGGTCAGATGCGCGTCATTCAACGGCATACGAACAGCGCCGTGCTGGTCGCTGAACGGATCGACGACGGTGAGTCGCCATTTCAGCCGGATGATGCGGTGATGCCGATCAAGGCGAATCCGGAGAAATAGCGCTCTCAGCACATGCGCACAGGCATGAGCAAGGGCAAGCAGCGGGCTACAGCCAATCGGCGATGGGGCGCACGAGGGCGGCGAATTCGCGCACGGGCATGTTGATCGTGCCCCATTTCGGGCTGCGCACGCGGGCGTGTTCGCGATACTGCTCGACCGGCACGCCGGCGAAAATGTAGTGCTCGTCTCGGAACACGTGCACGAGTTCGGCGGGGGCGCCATCTCCGGGCGTTACGCCATAGGCAAAGACGAAGATACCACGAAAGCCGACGCCGAAGACTTCCTGCCATTGCAGGAGGCCGTCGAGGTCATCCTGCGTGACCCAGTTTTCCCACGCGGGCCGGCCGCCGCCGGGGCGCGCCTTCCAGCGCCGGCCCTTGATGTCAGTGAGCCAGTTGTTGCCGCGCTCGGTATAAACGATGAAGTCGAAACTCTTCAGCCGGGCGTCGCGGAAGATCGCCTTCTTCGCCTCATCCACAGCGACATAGGCGATCTGCCGGCTGCGTAGGAAGTGTTCGAAAGCGGCTTCGTAGTGGTTGTGCGCTTTCACGGTTGATGGCGCATCCTATCGCCGGCGCCGCGGCGTCGAAGGAGCGTCGGCGCGCGGCGGGATCGGCTTATGTCAGACGTTCATTTTCTTTTCTTCCGGGTTGGTCAAACCGCCCAGCCAGGCCAGCAGGGCCGTCAGTCCCGCGACCGCGAACAGCAGCGGTATCGCGTAGCGCGTGCGGATCACTGGTTCGCCGCCGTGCACCCACGTCATCAGCAGCCCGAAACCCGCGAATACGATGGCGACCAGATAGCAGACGAGCACCGTGGTCGGCACCGACAGGCCGCGCTGCACAAGCTGGTCGTAGAAGTGGCTGCGGTCGCCCTCAAAGATCGATCGCCCGCTGCGCCAGCGCCGAAACATCGCCAGGCAGGTGTCGAAGATCGGCAGCCCAAAGATCATGATCGCGCCGATCACCCAGCGAAAGATGCCCTTTTCCGCAAAGAGCAGGATCATCATGCCGCAGTTGAACCCCAGCAGCACGCTGCCCGCGTCGCCCATGAAGATCTTGGCCGGGCGAAAATTCCACGGCAGAAACCCTAGCGCTGAGCCGCACATCGCGATCGCCACCAAGAGACGGGCCGGGTCGCCCGTCGAGCTGTACTCCCAACTGGCCAAATGCGCGGCGAGCAGAAAGAAACCGAGGCTGATGATCGCCGTGACGCCGCTGCACAGGCCGTCTAATCCATCGATCAGGTTGGTCGAGTTGCATGCGCCCAAAACGATGATGACGCCGAACAGCACCGAGAGCGGCACGCTCACCAGCGGCGGCAACGTGATTCCCAGCGGCGTAAAAACCGAGCTGACGAGCTGAAACCCGGTCCCGGTGGTCAGCAGAACGGTCGAGATGACCACTGCGCCGATCGCCAGCCGCCACTTGGGGCTGATGTGACGCACGTCGTCGATCAAGCCCATGATCGACATCGCCACTCCGCCGAGCAGGATCGGCAGCACCACGCGGCCTTCGATGCCCGTCGCCAGCCCCAGCAGCAGGGCCAGCGTCCACGCGAGGCACATCGCCGTGCCGCCCAGATAGGGGGTCGGCCGCGCGTGCGGCTTGAGCTTGGTGTCGGGCATGTCCATCACGCCCAGCCGCTGGGCCACGACGATCGCGGCCGGCGTCAGAAACACCGTCGCCGCGAACGCGAGCAGGCCGTAGTACTGATATGCCTTTAAGATGTCGAGTATGCCCATCATCGCGTGATCAGTATAGCGGGTTGAGCGGCGGCGCTGCGCGGCGCGACGGCCGCGCTTGAGCGGCTCTGCAGCGCTGCAGGCGATGACACTCGAATGGTTGGCGTGTGGGGTCGGAGCAGTTACAATGCACCGCTTCGTACGGCAACGCGGCGCCCCGGAGCGCGGCATGGCGTGCGACCCCCGGTGGCGTGCCCGAGTGGCCTAAGGGGACGGATTGCAAATCCGTTTGTCATGGGTTCAAATCCCATCGCCACCTTTTTGCGGCATTTCCTGCGTCTATTCATGTTGCGCTTGGTCTGCCGCCGCGGATACCGGCCGGCCCGTCCGGAAAACCGTGACCCGGTTTCCCGTCGGTTCGCAGGTTATCGCCGTGTCCAATGTGATCGCGCCGAATCCTTGCGCGACGCGCAATCATTTCCTATTTTTCCTGTAGCGGCGCCGCGCAGACCATGCCCATGTGCGCGCATGCGGTCGGGGCTTTCGAGCCGGCTGCGGACGGTGCGGCGCATGCGCTTGTGCGCAAGCGCGAATGTGCTCGTGCTGGCAATTGGCGCAGGGCGTGCCCGGCGCGGCGACCGAGCGCGCGTCGTTCATGTGGCTGGAGCGGGTTGAAGGCCGAAAACTGAAGCCGTGCCCGCCGCGCGCCGATCTGTTGCAGGGCCGGCCGTGCGGGATGCTCTCGCCCGCGCGTGATCGGCGCGCCCAATAACAACGGCAGGGTGTAGTCATGACGCATGCAAGCCGGATGAAGTGGATGATCGCGCTCGTGGTGGCCGGCGGGGTTGCCCGTTCTGCGGGGCAAAGCACCACGCGCTATGTCATTGAAGCGCTCGGCACGCTCGATCGGGAAACCAGCGAAGCCTATGCGATCAACGCCTACGGGCAGATCGTCGGCCGCGTGCCGACGCAGTTGCCCGAGCGACCGAAAGCGTTTCATTGGCAAAACGGCGAGCAGATCGACATCAGCGACACCGTGCACTTCTCGCAGCAGTTCGTGCAATATCGCGGCGAGGCGTTTGACCTCTCCGACGGCGACATCATCGTCGGCGCCGGCTGGAACAAGGTGCGCGTGGACAACGTCGAAATCTGGTTCGCCGATGCGTTCGTCACGCGGCCGGCGACGCAGACCGACTTTGGCGGCCCCTTCCCGGGCGACTCGACCACCGCGCTCACCTCGACCACCGGCAACTTTCTGAACAGCGCCGCGGTCGGCATCAACCCCAGCGCCAGTGTCACCGGCACGCGCCCGGTCTATGTCGTCGGCTGGTGCGACATCGACACGACCTATCGTTCACGAGGTTTCATCCTGTCGCCGCAGAACGGTCGCTGGTACGTCGCCGGCGGCACGACGTTTGACAACGCCCTGATGATCGACCTGGGCGCGCTCAGCGGCGCCTTTGCCGAGAGCGCCGGCACCGCGGTCAACGACAGCGGCGACGTCGTCGGCTATGCCTACAACAACAACGGCGGCTATCACGCCTATCTCATCCTGCCCGAAGACGCCAGCGGCGACGGATTGCCCGATCGCTGGAATCGCGACAACAACGGCGACGGAATCAACGACATCATGCTCGATCTCGGCACGCTCGGCGGCAAGAACAGTTGGGGCCGCGGCGTGGCCAATCGCTTCAGCGGTCAACCCTCCCCCGTCGTCGTCGGCGAGGCCGACACCAGCGCTCTCGACACGCACGCCTTTGTCTGGACCACCGCCGGCGGCATGGTCGACCTGGGCACGCTCGGCGGGTCGGACAGCAGCGCCTCGCGCATCAACGACCTCGGTCACGTCGTCGGCTGGGCCGAGACCAGCAAGCAGGAAGTCCACGGCTTTGTCGTCATTCCCGAAGACACGAATGGCGATGGCCGGCCAGACCGCTGGTATCGCGACAATGACGCGAATGGCATCAACGACCTGATGACCGATCTCAACGCCGTCGCGCTCGCCGCGACCAAGTGGAGCATTCGCGAAGCCCGCGACATCAACAACAGCGGCGAAATCGCCGGCTGGGGCAGCTTCAAGGGCGGCGACGGCAACTCCGCGCGACAGGCGTTCTTCATGCGAATCGCGACTGCGGAAGAGATTGAAACGCTCACGCCGCCCGCCGATGACAGCAGCGAAACCCCGGCGGGCGGAGGCGCGGGCGGCAGTGCCGGCGGCGGATCCAGCACACTCGAACTTGATCCGCTCTTCCGCAGTTCCGCCAGCGCGCCGTCCGGCTCCGGCGGTGGAACCACCACGCCCGCAACCGGCGCGGGCACGGGCAGCGACGCAGCGGCCGGCGGATCAGGCAACGGCGGCGACTGTGGTGCGGGCTTGATCTTTGGCTTGCCGCTCACGCTGGCGGGGCTGAGTGCGTTCGGCAGACGCGCGATTCGAAAGCAGCGGCTGCAAGCAGAGCCGCGACCGTAAGCAGAGCCGCGACCGTAAGCAGAGCCGCGACCGTAAGCCGAACCGCGACCGTAAGGGAGCGATTCGAGACTGCAAAAGCCTTAGAAATACGACGAAGCGACGCAGCGACGAAGGGCAAGACGAACAAGATCGCCCCTGGGCCCATCACTCTGGCAATACGGATCAGCAGCCCGTGTATTCGCAATCAACCTGTTTCACATCGCGCCAAACAGAGTTGAGCTACGACCGACATAGCCGAACCGCGACAGTGTGCAGAGCCGCGACCGTAAGGGAGCGATTCGAGACTGCAAAAGCCTGAAAAAAGCGACGCAGCGACGCAGCGACGCAGCGACGAAGTGCAAGACCAACACCATCGCGCTTCTCTCACGATCTCACAGGTTGCCTGCTGCGCTGTTGTCCCGGTCAGGCGCCGTCCGCGGGTGGCCCAGCGGCACACTTCCGCAACGCAAGTTGATAGATCGCGCGACCCTCAAGCCGGTACTTGGCTTCAAAATTCGTGCCGACGCCGGCGCCGGCTACGCCGGAGTCGGCCTCGTGAAATGGCGTCGGCGCCAGCGACGGATGTGCCTGCACTCGCTCGGTGATCCACGCAAAATACTCGGCGTGATCGGTCTGAATGGCCCAGCGCCCGCCGTGGATCAGACACGCGGCCACCGCGTCCACGAAGTCGGGCTGAACAAGGCGTCGCCGCTGATGCCGCCGCTTGGGCCAGGGGTCGGGGTGGTAGAGGTGCAGCGCCGCGAGTGAGTCGCGCGGGCACACTGTGCGCATGAACACGCCGGCGTCGGCCCGGAGCATGCGAACATTGGTCAGGCCCCAGCGCGCCATCCGGTCGGCGGCGAAGCGATAGAACTCATTGGCCCATTCGATTCCGAGGAAGTTGAGGTCGGGCCGGTCCAGCGCCCGGCGCAGCAGGAACGTGCCCTTGCCCGAGCCGATTTCCAATTCCACCGGATGCTCGTTGCCAAAGACTTCCGTCCAGTCGAGCCGCAGGCCGGCCGTCAGCACGAGTTGCACCTGTTCGATCGGCAGACGCGGCCCCCGCGTGGGACCGGTCAAGCCTGAGCCGCTGGCGTCGAGCAGCGGCGCAGGCGAAGATGCCGAGGCCGTCACGGGGCGTGGCGGGGCCAGCGGAAGCGGCAAATCGTCGGGAGTGCTTGTCACAGAAGTGTTATAGTCGCGGCGCTGCTGAAAAAACATCGTCATAGCGCCCGCCGCTTGGCAAGCTCGGTGTCTGTCCAGCGCAAGACCGGCTAAAGCCGGCTGGAGTAGCCACGCCGCGCAGAAGCTGCACAGCCGATCTCCCGTCCACCACCGGCTGAAGCCCGGTGGCATGGGCCGGTCGGCTGAAGCCGACCCAGCAACTAACGCCGCCCTAGTGCTTCGTCACACTTGAATTTGCGGGTTCGAAACGAGGGTAGCATGGGCC
>CAYQLG010000171.1:0-7434 GCA_964418235.1 uncultured Planctomycetales bacterium | reverse complement strand
CAAGGCGAAAAATTCACAGGCTCGGAGGCCCATGCTACCCTCGATTCGAACCCGAAAAATAGTGTGTGACCGACCACTAGACGAGATGCAGAATATCTGACGAGGGTTATCGCGAAGAATCGCGAGCCGGAAGAAGATGCGTGCCGGCGCGGCATAGGCTCCCGCGCTGCCGGTCGGCGGCGCGGGAGGTCTCGCGGACTGAATCGCAATTCGAGGCTTATGCCGGCTTCGCGTCGCTGAGATTGGTGATCGTCCCACCCCAGATGGCCGAGTTTGGAATCGTGACGATGTGGCCCTCTTTATTGCGGACGACTGTCGAAACCAGCGTCATCGAATCGACCCGTCCAGTGGCGCCTGCGACCGTCACCTCATCGCCGATGTCATATGGACGATAGAGCAGAATCATCACACCCGCCGCGAAGTTGCTCAGCGTGCCCTGCAGGGCGAAGCCGATGACGAAACCGGCGGCGCCCATGGCCGCCAGGAAGGGCCCGATGTTCACTTCGAGCATCGACAGCGCCATCACAAACCCAACGAAGAAAACCACGTTGCGCGTTGTGTTGGCGGCGAAGTCGCGCAGCAGATTCGAAACCTTCTTGAACGCCCCCATCGCGCGGGCAACGATCGTCGCCGCGATGTTCGCGATGATCCGAAACACGATCAGCGTCGCGATGAACAACCCGATGTTCTTGCCATAGCGGATGCCGCCTTCCGGCGACTTCACCCAGTTGATCAGAGTCTTATAAGCGGTGCCGGCGTCGTTCACCTGGAGCTGCACGCCGCTGACGGCGTTGACGTATGTGTCATAGTCGTCCGACTTGCCGCCTTTGGCGCGATAGGCGGCCAGCACGGTGTTGAGCCGATCGACGATTTGTACGCGCTCTTCGGTCAACTTCGTAACCTGGTCAACCAGCTTGCTCTTCTCCTCGGCCTCTTTCGACTTGCCGATGGCGATCTCGACCTTACTAATCTCCTTCACCTTGTCGTGCAGCAGTGTCTGCCAGCCGTCGGCCTCGACCTTGAGCTCAGCCTGGGTCAGCGGTTTGCAGAGCAGATTCAACTCGTCGGTCGCGACTTTGACGTCGGCCGTGGTTGTCGGAGCGGGCGGCGGCGCGTCCGCCGCCTGCGCCCACGCCACCAGGCTCATCACCAGCGCCACCAACCCCCCGGATCGAATCATCGCCTTCATGGATGCACCTCGCTCACAGCCGTAGAGCGGCATCCTAAGCGGCGAAACCCATGCCTCCGCCGGACGCACGCAGGTTGTGTTACGCACACGCAATCGCCCGGCAGAGTCGGCTCGGGATCAACCACCAAGTCCGCTGCGACCGAACATGGCCATCCAGCCAGGCCGGCCAGGTCGAACGGCGGAGAACAGACGAAATCGTTAATCGCCGAAACGCGCTGCGGATCGTATCGGCCGATCCAGTCCGCCGCAAATCTACGGCGATTCCACGTGTGTACAAGACGGCAGCGGCCCATCGCCGGACCGGGACCACGCGAGCGGCAGGCGTTTGCGCCGGCGTCGCGGACGGCTAGTCTACGACACGGTTTTTCCTGCGCCGCGGCTGGCTGTTGTCGGCCGGTTGCGCCGAGACGGATCGTTTGATCACAATGCAGCCCTGAGAAGGAGCCTGAATGGCCGCATCGAAGAACGCCCTTGGCACCGCGTTTGAGTTTGACCTGAGCGAAAAGGCCGCGCCGCGCGGCGGCGGCGCGCTGATCGTGCCGTTGATCGCCAAGCCCGCCCCGGCGCTGGAGTTAATCGCGCGAATCGATCCGCTCTGCAATGACCGACTGTCGCAATTGCTCGAGGTGCAAAGCGTGCCCGAAGAGTGCGGCCAACTCGCGCACACATCGTCGGAGAGCGGCTATCAGCGCGTGTTGCTGGTCAGCCTCGGCGACCGCAAGAAACTCGACCTGGCCGGCTTGCGCTCGGCGGCAGCGGCGGCGGCCCGCTGGCTGATCAGTGAAAAACTCGACCGCGCCGGCCTCTGGATCGAAGGGCTTGCCACCGCCGAGATCGACAACGCCCTGGGCGAATGGGCCGCCGCGATGTCGCTGACCGGCTTCCGCTTTCATGAGTACATGGCGCCCAAGCCCCGCACGCCGGCGCACATTCGCATCGACCTGCATGGCGCGCGGCGCGACGATGGGCCGCGGCAACTGGCCGACGTGCGGCGGGTGCAAGCGTTGGTTGAGGCCGTGAATTATTCCCGTCGGCTCGCCCATCTGCCACCGAACGTGATCAACCCGCGCACGTTGGCGGATGAGGCCCGCGCCTTGGCGAAACAGGCCAAGCTGCGCTGCGCCGTGCATGACATCGCCAAGCTGAAAAAGCTCGGCGCAGGCGGCTTGCTCGCGGTCGGCCAGGGCGCTGAACATCCGCCCTGCCTGATCGAGCTGGAGTATCGCGGCGCGCCCAAGGCCCGCGATCAATTCGTCTTTGTCGGCAAGGCCATCACCTTCGACACCGGCGGCTACTCGATCAAACCGGCCGAGGGCCTGGAGAAAATGAAATTCGACAAGTGCGGCGGCATGCAGGTGCTGGGCATTCTCAAGGCCGCCAGCACGTTGAAGCTGCGCTGCAACGTCGTCGGGCTGATTGCCGCCGCCGAGAATTCGGTCTCCGATCGCGCCTATCGTCCGGCGGACATCCTGCACATGGCCAGCGGCAAGACCGTTGAAGTGAACAACACCGACGCCGAGGGCCGGCTGGTTCTGGCCGATGCGCTCTGGTATGCGCAGAAGAATTTTCGCCCGGCGGCGCTGGTTGATCTCGCCACGTTGACGGGCGGCGTGCGCATCGCGCTCGGCACCGCCTGTGCCGGCCTGATGAGCACCGACGACAATCTCGCCGCCGAGTTGGAGGAGTGTGGGCGGCGCACCGGGGAGCGGCTCTGGCGGCTGCCCCTGTGGGATGACTATCGCGAGCTGATCAAGAGCAGCGAGGCCGACATCAAGAACTCGGCCGGCAAGCGTGATGCGCATCCGATTGTCGGCGGCATGTTTCTGCGCGAGTTCATCGAGCCGGGCGTGCCCTGGGCGCATCTCGATATCGCCGCGGTCGCCAATATCGACGAAGCGAAAGGGCCTTATGCCAAGGGCGCGACGGGTTTCGGCATCCGCCTCCTGATCGATTTTCTGCGCAGCCGCGGTGCCTGAGAGCGATCGCAACAACGGACCCTTTGCAGATTCCGGCGGGCCGAGCCGCGGCGAGTCGCGGCTTGTGCCGTTCGACACGCGCGCCCATTTGCGGTGAAATGCAGCGTCTTACGGACCGCGCGTCGCGCGCGGGCAACCGGCGACAAGGAGATTCTCATGATGGATGCACTATCACGGCGCGAATTGCTCGGGTCGGCGGCGCTGGCGGGCGGATTCCTCGCGTTGCAGACCGATGCTGTCTGGGCGCAAAACGCGCCCGCCGGGACCGCGCCGCCGAGCGGCGGCGCGCCGGCCGGACCCTACTCGCTGCCGCCGCTGCCCTATGACTACGCCGACCTCGAGCCGCACCTCGACGCGCTGACGATGAAAATCCACCATGATGCGCATCACAAGGCCTATGTCGACGGCGCTAACCTCGCCATCGCCGAGTTGGAGAAGATTCGCCAGGTCGGCGGCGAAGACATCCGTCGCATCCGCGCCGTGACCGACTCGCTGCAGTTCAACCTCTCCGGCCATCTGTTGCACGACATGTTCTGGAAGACAATGAAGAAAGGCGGCGGGGGCGAACCCTCCGCCGACCGCGAAATCGCCAAGGCCATCCGCCGTGACTTTGGCGCGTTTGGCAGCTTTGCCGCCCACTTTCAAGCCGCGGCGATGCAGGTGCAGGGCAGCGGCTGGGGCCTGCTGGTTTACGAGCCGCAGTCGCAGCGTCTGCTCGTGACGCAGGTGGAAAAACAGCAGAACAGCACGGTCTGGTGCGTACCGCTGCTGGGCTGCGACGTGTGGGAACACGCGTATTATCTGAGGTATCAGAACAAGCGGGCCGAGTACATCAAGGCCTTCATGAATGTGATCAACTGGGATGCCGTTGAGGAGCGGCTGCTGCTGGCGCGCAAGCTCAGCTAGCGGGTGCGGGTCGTGCGGCGGCGAACATTTCGATCGCCGCGAACGTGTCGCTAGAATCGAACCATGACCACGGTGCCCGCCATGATGACCCATCCCGCCGAGGATCACGCCGACTTGATTGCCGCGGTGCGCGAATACGCGCGGCGCGAGTTGATCGAGCTGGATCGCAAGTGGGATCGCCAAGAGCAATCGTGTTGCACCCATCTGGAGGAACTGGCCGCGATGGGGCTGCTCGGCCTGCGCGTGCCGGAGGACGATGGCGGTCTCGATTGCCCCGCCACGGCCTACGCCGGCATCATCCGCGAATTGGCCTATGCCTCGCCTTCGGTGGCGGTCACCATCGCCGTGCACTCGATGGTCTGTGAGATTCTCTTCACCTTCGCGCAGCCTGAAGTGCGCAGCCAGTTGCAGAGCCGGCTGGCGCAGCCGGGCAATCTGTCGGCGTTCGCGATCAGCGAGCCGAACGCCGGCAGCGATCCGTCGTCGGCGAAAACGCGGGCGGAGAAGATCGCCGGCGGGTGGAAGCTGCACGGCGCGAAGATGTGGGTGACCAACGGCATCACCGGTCGCTGGTTTGTCGTACTGGCGCGGACCGGCGCCGGCCCCAAAGACCTCAGCATGTTCTTGATGGACGCCGAGCAGCCCGAGGTCAAGCGCAACCTGATCCACGGCAAGATGGGCATCCGCGGCAGTGAAACTGCCGAGATGAGTCTCGAGGGCGTTTTTGTCCGTGACGATCACCTGCTCGGCGGTCTCGGCGACGGGCTGAAGATCGCGCTCTCGGCCCTGGCCGGCGGGCGCATCGGCATCGCCGCGCAGGCCCTCGGGATTGCGACGGCCTGTCTCGACCTCATGGCGACCTATGCCCAGCAGCGCGAGCAATTCAACCAGCCGATCGCCATGTTCCAGGCCTTGCAATGGATGATCGCCGACAGCCAGGTCGAGATCGCGGCTGCGGAGCAGTTGATCGCCCGCGCGGCGGCGCTCAAAGACGCCGCCCGGCCCTATGTCCGCGAGGCGTCGATGGCCAAGCTCTACGCCAGCGAGGCCGCCAACCGCATCGCCTATCGCGCCGTGCAGAGCCACGGCGGTTATGGCTTTGTGCATGAGTTCCGCGTCGAGCAGCTTTATCGCGACGCGCGCATTACGTCGATCTATGAGGGCACGAGCGAGATTCAGCGCTATGTCATTGCCCGCGATTTGTTGCGCGGATAACCACGCGGCGCGCCTTACGCGCCCCCCTTCACGCGATAGGCCGCGGTTACGAGCGCATCGGCCGTCGCAAGCGCCGGATCCAATTCGGTGGCGCGCTGCACCCAGCGCTGCGCATCGACCCGGCGGTCGCCCCAGCGCGTCATGATTTCGATCGCGACCATTTGCATGTCATTCAACGGCGCCACCGCCGCCGGCGCGCTCTCGGGCCGCACAAATTCACCCAGCTTTCCGCGGAGGTCCGTGATGATCTGGGCCGCCGTGCGCTTGCCGATTTCGGGCAGGCTGGTCAGGAGCCGCTCATCACCACCCTCGATCGCCGCCGCAATCTGGTGCGCCGGCAAAGCGAGCGCCTTCAGCCCCTTCCGCATCGAGATGCCTTTGACTTTGATGAACTCCTGAAAAAACGCGCGATCACCGGCGCGGACAAAGCCGACCAGCCGCGGAATCAGATTCCCGACGGTGGGGTTGCCCTCCAGATATTCCAGCGTGTGCAGCGCCAACTCCTGCCCGATCAGCGGCTGCAATTCTCCCAGCGCCGCGGCGGGCATCAGCACCTCATAACTCACCGGCCCGACTTCGATGACCGCGAAGCCGACCTCCAGCCGCCGCAAAATTCCTCGTAATTCATAGATCATGAGTTGCTCGTCACGGCCCTTTCAACATCCGCACCGCCGGTCACCGCGTGCCGCCAACGGCCCGCCCGGCGACTGGCGCCGCACCGTCGCAAACCGAACGCCGTTGCGCCGCATCTTAGCGCGAACCGCGCGGACGGCGCGCCCGCCGCCCGTCCAAACGCGAATCACTCGCCTGGGCGGCGGTCTGGCGCGCGGCCATGAGCGATAGTCCGGCGAAGGCAATCGCAATCGCATCGGCCACGTCATGCGGCTCCGGCAGCGTCGTCAGCCGCAACTGGGCCATGATCGCAACCTGCATCTGCCGCTTGCCGGCGTGGCCGCGGCCCGTCATGAGCTTTTTCACGTGCGTGGAGGCGACTGAAACCACCGGCGTCTCGCGCCGCCCGGCCAGCCCCAGAACCACCCCGCGGGCGTGCCCCATCAGGATCGCCGTCCGCGGATGCTTGTAATGGGCGTAGAGCTGCTCACACACCAGCAAATTCGGCGCGTGCAGGTCAAACAACTCGCTCAAGCCCGCGTCCAACTCGGCCAGCCGGGCTTCGAGCGGGGCGGCCGGCTTGAGCCGGATAACTCCTGCTTCGAGCAGCGTGACCGCCGGTCCGGGTGCGGCTCGCAGCAGCGCATAGCCCGTCCGCAGCAGACCGGGATCGATCCCGAGCACCACGGGACCGGGGCCGGCTGTCGCAGCGTCCGTTTTCATGCTGCCATCATCGGCGGCGCGGGCACGTCCGACAAGCCGGCGGCGGATCACCTCCCTCGGCCGGCCCCGCCACAGCCCCCAATAGTCATGAAAATCTCGCGTAGAGTTTCTAAATCCCCTATACAAAACCGCCTCGAAATGCGAGAATATGCGGCCATACGTGCCCTATGACGCTTACCGAAACGCTCACCCAACTGGCCGCGCTCGGCACCGCCCGCAACCGCGAACTGTTCCCGCGGCAAGGCGTGCGCGGCGCCCTTTTCGGCGTGAGCGCCAGCCATCTGCGCACGCTGGCGCGGCGGATCGGGATCGATCAGCTCCTGGCCGATTCGCTCTGGGATACCGGCAATCACGATGCGCGCATGCTCGCCACGTTGCTAGCCGATCCACGACTGATCGACATGCCGCAGTTGTTGCATTGGGCCCGCGCCGCCGGAAACTTCCTCATCGCCGACGCGCTCAGCGCCCTGGCCGCGAATATGCCGCTGACGCTCGATGAGATCGACCGGCTCTGCGATTCCGGCGACGAGTGGATCAGCACAATCGGCTGGAACCTGATCGCACAGCGCGCCGCCCTGAGCGAGCAGACGCCGAATGAATTCTTCGCGACACGCCTACGGCGCATCGAGCGCGAAATCCACACGCGGCCCAACCGCACACGACACGCGATGAATGACGCGCTGATCGCGATCGGCCGGCATCGAACGGTTTTGCGAAAATCGGTCCTGGCAGTGGCACGGGGGCTGGGAGATCTGCGCATCGACCATGGCGACACCGCCGCCGTCACACCCGATGCGCTGGCCGAAATTCGCG
>CAYQLG010000170.1:0-7513 GCA_964418235.1 uncultured Planctomycetales bacterium | reverse complement strand
ATGTCGAGCAGCGCATCGTGCGCGGCGGGGTCGATGCGTTCGACCCGTGCGCGGGTCGCGCGGATGCGCTCCAGCCGGGTGCAGATCGCATCTGCCGTGCTTTCGGGCACTTTCCCGCCGAAGCGCGGCGAGAGCAGCGACCATTCGTTATGGGCGGCCCAGGTTTGCGCAAGCGCTACCAGCGCGGCGATCTGGCGCACGGGCTGCTCTTCGGCCGCGAAGCGTTCGGCGGCCTGTTCATAGAACTCCAGCGCCGCGGCCGATTCGAGCAGGCTCGCATGAATGCGCCCCATCGCCAGCGCCAGCTCACCACGCTGCGCCAGCGCCGGCTCGCGCTCGACCAACTCGGCCAACCGGGCGCGCGCATCGAGCAAGTCATGACGCTCGGGCGAGCGCGCCAGGCAGAGCGCTGCGATCGCATCGGCATCGCGCCGCACGGCGGACGCTCGGGCCGTGCTGAGCGAAAGCGCGATGCGCTGGGCCGTTTCGCAATCGCCCTGGATGTAAGCCTCCAAGGCCGGGCGCGCTTCGGGAGACCAAGTCACGCTCACGCGCGCGGACGGCCGTGGCGGGATCGCTTCCGATTCAACCGGGGTGGACTGGGTAACCGCGAGTGCCGCCGTTGCCGGGGCGCCAGAAGTTTGGCGGCCGGTGGTTGGTTCATTCGATTTCGCGGGGATCGGCACGAAACCAAAGGCGATCAGGCCGATTGCCGCCAGAAGGACGGCCTGCCTGCCATTTGCCAAGGCCGGCTGATTGACCCGTGATCCCCGCCGCTGCGATCGAACATTCGCCATCATGCGGCGGAATTATACGTGTTCGGCAGGTGGCCGAAGCAAGTGTGGTTCGCAGGGGGCCGCTTGCTCGTGGCGCGGTGGGCCAGGAAAAACGTAATCTGCCCGTTATGGCCGGGATGCAGATGTGGGGCAGGCAGCTTGTCTGAGCCTACTTGAGCTTGCCTGAGCTGGACTGACTGGAAGCCGCTGCCACTTGTCATCGGCCCGTGTGCCGCTGCCGCTATTTTCCAGTGAAGACATCCACTTCGACCGGAATCACCGGCGGCGGGGTTTGGCCGCTGAAGTGTCCATGCACGGCGCCGATGGTCAGTTCGCCGATGCGCCGCGGATTTTGAATGACGTCGCCATAGATCGCTCCGGCCTTGATCTTTTCGCGCGCTTCGGGGGTGGCGTCATAGCCGACGATCTTGATTTGACCGCGCTTGCCGGCAGCCTCGATCGCGGCGAGCGCGCCGAGCGCCGTATCGTCATTGATGCAAAACACGCCTGCCAGGTCGGTTTGCGCTTGCAGCAAATCTTCCATGACGCGCACGGCCTTGTCGCGCTTGCCGTCGGCTGAAAGCTCCGCGGCGAGCGTGATGCCGGTTTGTTCCACGAGGGCGGCCTTGCAGCCCTTCACGCGATCGCTGACGCTGGCGACCTCGGGGTGCGACAAGATTGCGATCTTGCCCTTGCCGCCCAGCGCCTCGGTCAGGAGCCGGGCCGCGGCCCGCCCGCCGGCGACATTGTCTGACGCCACGTGCGTGACAACCTTGCCGAGCGGAGACAAGCAGGCGATGTCCGCCGTGAATACCGGTATTCCGGCCTGATTGGCGGCGGCAATGCTCGCGCCGACGCTCTTGGAGTCGCACGGCGAGACGATCAGCGCGGCGACGCGCTGCACGATGAATTCGTCAATCTGATTGGATTGCTTGGCGGAATCAAACTCCGCCGCGGTGATCAGCAACTTGTAGCCGTGTTCGGCGGCGGCGGCCTCCAGCCCGGCCCGCAGCTCTTGATAGAACTGGTGTTGCAGGGTGAGCAGCGTCACGCCGATGACGCGTGCGCCGGGCTTGCCGGCGTCCTCCGCCGGGGCGGCGACGCGCGCTTGGCCGGCGGCTGCGGTCGGGGCGGTGGCGGTGGCGGCGGGCTTGTCTCCCGACGAATCGGGTCGCTCGCAGCCGCCGATCAGCAGACCGACGACCAGCCCAAGCACGAGCGGCCCCCGCGCCGCGTACCAGGCCAACCCCTCGCGTTGCGACCGTGCGCATCGCATTCGACCATTGGTAGCCGTCATAGGCCTGAATCCTGGCAGGATAAGATGATCGCTCGAGTCATGGAGAGCATACGATAGCGGGGAATGGGTTAAGAAAGCACCCGGCTCGCGCCGCCGCTGGGCGGGCGCTCGATCGGCCCCGGTTTTTTGACCTTTGACAACCATACCGCTTTCCCTACAATGCTCAATCCGGCTTGTCGAACGAGCCGGCGTCCGCAGGGATACGGCAGTAGCGTGTGGGCGAATTTTGGCGGCGCTGCTGTAGCTCAGTTGGTAGAGCGCGTCCTTGGTAAGGACGAGGTCACGGGTTCAAATCCCGTCAGCAGCTTTGCCTGCCCACCCTGGCTGTCCGGCTTGGACGGCCTGTTGGGCGCAAGCGTTCGAGCAATCCGCCAAGCAGCGCGGCCGAGCGGTTCGGTCGACGCGGGTCCCGCCGGAGATCGCCGGTCGGGCATAATTGGTTTTCAGGGCGCATGACGGCGAGCGTCGTCGCCTGGCAGAGAGCGTACGTCGGGCGGCCCCCCGGTTTGGGGCGGCTCGGAGCCTGAGTGGAGAGTTTACATGGCCAAGGGCGTATTTGAGCGAAGCAAGCCGCACGTCAACGTCGGCACAATCGGACACATCGACCACGGGAAGACGACTCTGACCGCGGCGATTACGGCGGTGGCCGCAGCGCAGGGCTTTGGCGAGGCGCGCAGCTACGACCAAATTGCCAAGGCCTCCGAAAAAGACGGCCGCCGCGACCCGACCAAAATCGTGACGATCGCGACGTCGCACGTCGAGTATGAAACCGGCAATCGGCACTATGCCCACATCGACTGCCCGGGCCACGCCGACTATGTCAAGAACATGATCACCGGCGCCGCCCAGATGGACGGCGCGATTCTCGTGGTCAGCGCGGCGGACGGCCCGATGCCGCAGACGCGCGAGCACGTACTGCTCGCCCGTCAGGTCAACGTGCCCAAGCTGGTCGTTTTCCTGAACAAGGTCGACCTGATCGATGACGCCGAGCTGCTCGACCTCGTCGAGATGGAAGTGCGCGAGCTGCTCAGCAAGTACAACTTCGACGGCGACAACGCGACGGTCGTCCGCGGCTCGGCGACGACCGCCCTGGCCGGCGCCGCCGAGAAGAACAACGACAAGATGAAGTCGGTGATCGAGCTGCTGGCGGCCCTCGACAAGGACATTCCGGAGCCGGTCCGTGAGCAGGACAAACCCTTCCTGATGCCGGTTGAAGACGTTTTCAGCATCAAGGGCCGCGGCACGGTCGGCACGGGCCGTATCGAGCGCGGCATGATCAAGGTCGGCGACGAAGTCGAGATCATCGGTCTGGGCGCGCCGAAGGGCCGCAAGACCGTCGTCACCGGCGTCGAAATGTTCAACAAGACGCTCGACAGCGGCATCGCCGGCGACAACGTCGGTCTGCTCCTCCGCGGCGTTGAAAAGGAAGAGCTGGAGCGTGGTCAGGTTCTGGCCAAGCAGGGCAGCATCACGCCGCACACCAAGTTCCTGGGTGAGGTGTATGTGTTGACGAAGGAAGAAGGCGGTCGTCACTCGCCGTTCTTCCCCGGTTACCGCCCGCAGTTCTACTTCCGCACGACCGACGTGACCGGCTCGATTATCGAGCTGCTGACGCGTGAAGGCGGCAAGGCGGAAATGTGCATGCCGGGCGACAACATTCAGATGCGCGTCGATCTGGGCAGCCCGATCGCGATGGAAGAGGGCGTGCGCTTCGCGATTCGCGAAGGCGGTCGCACGGTCGGCTCGGGCGTTGTGACGAAGATCATCGAGTAATGGCGAATGGCGAATAGCGAAGAACGAATTGAAGCGGTCATCCGCGGCAGATTCGTTCTTCACTATTCGTAGCTGAGAAATCGGATCAGGTGTCGAATGGCGAAGTCTCAGAAACGCGAGTGGGTCTGGCTGCAGTGCACCGAAACCGGTGACCTGAATTACCGCACGACGATCAGCGTTGTCGGCGGTGTGCCGAAGTTCCAGCTCATGAAGTACAACCCGCGGCTGCGAAAGCGGACGCTGCATAAGATCAAGAGAAAGTAGCGAGTGCTGAGTAGCGAGTTGAAAGTAGCGAGTTAAGAGTAGCGAGTTAAGAGTAGGAATAATGAGAAAGCAGTGTATCACGCGGTAGTCGCATGCTTTCACTCGCTACTCGCGACTCGCGACTCGCGATTCGCGATTCGACACTCGACACTCTGGACTCAGTTAGGAGCGTAGCTCAATTGGCAGAGCAGCTGATTCCAAATCAGCAGGTTGGGGGTTCGATTCCCTCCGCTCCTGCTGCCCGAGCGGCTGCTGTCGCCTGGGTGCGCGTGGCTGAAAGTATCGAATGTGCCGCGTGGCCGGACGCCGGGCGTGGTTGATGTCGGCCGGCGGCAGTTCGGCGAGCGGAAGCCGATGGGCGTCGCGCCTGGCCCGGTTTGATGGCTGCCCGTTGCCGCTGTGCGCCGGGCTTGCGGAAGAGCGCGTGAAATATGGATTCGACCCAGTCTGCCGTGACCGCCGCGGGTAGCCCCGGCGCCCTCCGACCCAAACCTATGGATGACGAGCGAAAAGATCGAAGCGTGGCGCGCCCGGCGCAAGAGACCGGTGATTCCTCCGGGCCGTTTTCCCTCTATCGACCCGGGCAGGGCGCCAACGTGCGCTGGGGTTCCGCAATCGGCGGGGCGTTGCTCGCCGTGGGCGCCGCGATGTACGTCTATGAGTCGCTGATGCCGCGCATTCAGGGCTTGCTCGGCATGTCGGATGACTCTTTCGGTCTGATCCGGCTGCTGGCGCCGGTCGGTGTGCTGGCCGGGCTGGTCTATCTGGTCTGGCACTACGTCGGTCGCAGTCCGCGAGCGGTCGATTTCATGGTCGCGACCGAAGGCGAGATGAAGCGCGTCAACTGGTCGACGCGGCGCGAGATCATCGGTTCCACGCGGGTCGTGATCTTCACGATTCTCGCGCTGGCGTTCATCCTCTTCATCTTCGATGCGATCTTCATCATCTTCTTCAGCCTGATCCGCGTGATCCGGATTGATCTGGGCACGTTCTTCAGCGCGTTTACCGGCGGCGGCTCGACATGACGAGCCCCAGCCACGCCATCTCACCCGCAAGCGGAGGTTCGGCGGTGTCGGAGACCCAAGAATTGGTGCGACCAGGAATGCACTGGTACGTGCTCAAGGTCGCTTCCAACAAGGAAGATCAGGTCCGCGAAGCGCTTGAACGCAAAGTCAAGATCGAACGCCTCGAAGATCGCATCTCCCGCATTCTGGTTCCGACGCAGCGCGAGCGACGCCTGCGCGGCGGCACGAGCCGCGTCTATCACCGCAAGCTCTATCCCGGCTACGTCTTCATCGAGATGGCCACCGACGCCGACGGACGCATTCCCGAAGATGTCTGGTTTGTCATCAAAGAGACCACCGGCGTCGGCGACTTCATCGGCTCCGGCGGCAAGCCTTCGCCGATGCTCATGACCGACGTGGAGAAGATGCTTGCCGCGACCATTACGCCGGACGACTCGCCGACGCTGGCGAACCTGACGTTTGCCAAGGGCGACAAGGTCAAGGTGCGCGAAGGGGCCTTCGAGAATCTCGAAGGACTGGTGGATGAGATCAACGCGCAGAAGGGCATGGTCCGCGTCATTGCGACGATTTTTGGGCGGGCGACGCCGATCGAGTTGGAATACTGGCAGCTCGAGAAACTGTAAACCGGCTGATTTTTCGCCTGGTTGTTGGTTGTTTGGAGCCGTTTCCGTAAGGAAGCGGGGTCATCCGTCAATCGTGACCAGCTTCGGCCGGCTGCGGCTTCGCCCTGCGTACGGTCTTCGCGCCGCCATGCAAACAAGCCGCTCGACGATATAATTCTCCGTCTTCGAACTGCATGAGGGTGTAGCTCAGTTGGTAGAGCATCGGCCTTTTAAGCCGTGGGTCCTGGGTTCGAGTCCCAGCACCCTCATTTCGTCCGGCGTGTCCTGCCGCCTGCGTCGCGGGGGCCGTGGAAAGCGCTGGAAACGAGGCTTGTCTCACCATGCCCGAAACTCCGTTGAAGCCGACCGAACCGACCGGCGTTGAAGATGTCCCGAGTTTCTTTGAAGCGCGCGAGCCGTTCGAGTACGTGAAACTCTTCTGGCAGGCGGAAGAAGAAAACGCTCGGCGGCAATCGGCCCGGACCAATCTGCTCTTTTCGATCATCGCGCTCTCGTTCGGCGTGGGGCTGTTTCGGATCGATTTTCTAACCAGCGTGGCAGGCGAGCCGTGGCCGGTGCGGCTGTTGACGTTGATGCCGCTGGCGCTCGCGCTGGGGGCTTTTGCAATGGCCATGATCATCATCCTCTGGGCGCGCGATGAGCCGGAAAGCGGCAGCCGCGGACGTGCTGGATCCACCCGTGTTGCGCCGGACGAGGCGCTCGCGGATAATTCCGTGGACGAGACCGGCTTGGCGTCGGCGGAGTTCAAGCGCGGTTTTCTCGAGGAGCTGGCCCAGGCCCAGACCCGGGCCGATTCCCATAAAGTGCTGTTTAATCGTGTGTTACGGGCGGCAACCACCCTGCACGAGCGCAACGCGACGCAGAAGCGGCGGATCGATCAGGCCCAGCGGGCGATGTTGATCGCCGTTTTGGGGATTGTGGTCGCGTTGCTCGGAAGTATGCTAAAATCTTGGTATGGAGCGACAGATGAACTCGGACCGGCTCACGCCAGCACAGCCGCCTGCGCGGCCGCCGACAGATAACGCGCCCGTGCGGCTCGATCAGGAGCCATTTCGGCGGACGGTCGAGCACATGCGGCAATCGGAGCAGCGGCTGGCGCGCAAGAGTGCGTTTGAGCGCTTCATCGATCGCATACTCCCCTTCCGCACAAGCACGAATTAGATCATATTCAGAATAGCAACGTCGCACTTGCAGAACCAAGACCGTCTCATTTGCAGAGCCACGACCGTGAGGGAGTGGTTGGATTTTCCGTGAATCTCCGCTTCCTTACGGTCGCGGCTCTGCAAGAGGCGAGTACGGAATAAGCAAGCACGCTTTAAGCCGGCGATTGTTCCTGAGCGGGCGGCAGCGCGGCTGAGATTGTGTCGCCGGTCGTCGCCGTCGCCGCTTCGCTCGACACCAGCGACGAACTTTGATCAGACGAGTCGCCCAAGGTTGACGAGTCGCCTGCGGTTGACGCCGGCGGGACCGCAGCCGCGGGTTTGCGCGGCGCTTCGCGCGGGGGCTTGGGCGCGATGCGCGCCAGCCCCGAGAACGGCACTTCGACCTCGAGCACGCCGACCGTGACGATCGCGATCTTTTTCTCCAGCTTGATGCGGACGATCCGTCCCGCGCGGTGGAAGCGCTTCGCGAAGACCTCGTCGCCAGGCGTGAGCTTGGCGGCGTCTTCATCGGTCAGCGGAATCAACGGCGGCCCGCGGCGTTCATCACGGTCGCCGCCGCGTCCGCCCGGTCCGCGCGCGGCTTGATCGCGCT
>CAYQLG010000169.1:0-7514 GCA_964418235.1 uncultured Planctomycetales bacterium | reverse complement strand
TGGGACGCACGGGCCGGAGGCCCATGCTACCCTCGTTTCGAACCCGCAAATTCAACTGTGACGAAGCGGTAGCGCAGCTTCGGCCAGGCGACGCCCGAACCACGCAACCGACGTCAAGCGTGGGTCGGTTCATCGCGCGGCTTTGCTTTTGCCGTGGCTGAGTTGATTTCGCGGCTCGGTTCGCGACGCCGCAGCCAGGCCGTATCATCATCCACACCGCGATGCGCCTCCGATTCGCCCAGCATTTTCTGCACGCGCTGCTTGATAGCGCCATTCCCCAGACATGCTGTGCCTGCGGACGGTGGATTCCCGGCGAGTTGGGGCGGTTTTGCCCGACGTGTGCGCTCGATTTGGCGACGGGGCTGGCCATGCCCTATTGCCCGCGTTGCGCGCACTCGGCGCCGCTGACGGCGCTCGACGCCGACGGCTGCCCGCATTGCCGCGGCGACCACATCTGGAACGCCGCCAGCATGGTGCGACTCGGGCCGTACGCCGGAGCGCTTAAGCAACTGATCCTCGGTCTGAAATATGCCGGCGCGCAGCGCAACGCGGAATGGCTGACGCAGCGCCTGGCCGAGGCGTTGACGGCGCGCGGCTATGCCCGCGAGATCAGCGCGTTTGTACCCGTCCCCATGCACTGGCGCCGCCGATGGCAGCGACCCGTCGATCATGCCCGCCTGCTGGCCGAACTGCTGGCGCGACGGCTGGGTGTGCCCTGTCGGCGGCTGGTCCGACGGCGCATGGATCGCCCCAGCCAAACGACTCAGCCCTCCATGCATGCGCGGTTTGAGAACGTGCGCGATTGCTTCGAGCTGCGTCGCTCAACCGGGTGGTCCTGGCCGCTGCCCAGGCAGGCAAACGCCGGAATGCCGGCTGAAGTCGGCGCGCCACGGCCTGCGCGTTCGTTGCGAGGACAGACGGTCTGTATCGTCGATAACCTGATCGTCTCGGGGGCGACGATCCATGAAATGGCGAAAGTGCTGCGTGCGGCCGGCGCCGCGCGCATCTTCGTGGCGGTGTTAGCGCGCTCTGAGCTGCGCGCCGCTGCGCTGTTGGAGGCAGCCGCTGAAGGGGAATGAAGGCATGCGCCCGTACCGCAGGCATCGTGATGGAAAATCACGCTCCGCCGGCTCAGAGTACTGACTGCGCCGGCCGCGCGGAATTGCCCGCATCGCCTCAGCCCCTGGCTGGGCATGGCGCGCGGCGCGGGCTACCATGCGTCGCATGTCGATCTCGATGCTTCATCATGACAGCCTACGCGCGGCCGGCTGTGGGCGGCTGGCGCCGGTGTTGCTTGTCGGCGTAGTAGCCCTCGCGCTAACCGGCTGCAGCGCTCCGCAAGCGCCGCTGGAACCGACCGTCGTCGTGGTCGACCTCCCGGATTATCAGCAGTTTGTCGATCAGACGCTTTCGCGCCTGAGAAAGTATGAGCTGACGCCGGAGCGCGTTGATCGCTCGCGCGGGCTGATCGAGACGCAGCGCATCACCGGAAAGCAATGGTTCGAATTCTGGCGGCGTGATGCGCAGGGCAGCTATCAAGCATTCGAATCGAGCCTGCACACGATCGGCCGCGTCATCACGATTCGCATCGAGCCGGAAACGGCCGCCGCCGCCGCCTTCCCCGCAACCCGGCGTGCCCATCCGCATGCCCAGTCCGGCATGAGCACAGACAGCGATCCGCCGATGTTCATGGCCCAGCCCGGCTCGGCGTCCACCGGCGCCGCGGCGCGCGGGTCGGCGTCGGACGATGCGAATACGCTCGTTGTCGAGCCGCGCGACGTCGGCGGGGCCGCGCCGGTCGCGTTACCTGCCGCCGTGCCGCCGGCTGCGGCCGAGCCTGGCGGAGACGCGCTCGATCACATCGCGGCGCGCGGTGCGGATGACTTTTTCGCGCCGCCGGTCTATCCGCAGTCGGGGCGGTTTCGTGTCGGGGTGAATGTGGAGAAAAGCCGCTACTCGGCGCCGGATCGCCAAGTCACGACGGCGTCCGGCGCGCTCGCGATCTATAGCGAGCGGCTGCCGACGACGGAGGGTTTGCGCCGCTCGGCCAGTCGCACGGCGCATTGGGTTCCGCTCGGTCGCGACGGACTGATGGAATCCTATTTGCTCAACAAGCTGACGGAAGACCTGGGCGAAGCCGCGCCCGAATCAGGCTCGCCGACAACAACGACGACCGCCAACTGATCTGAAGTGCAGTGCTTTCAGGCGGCACTGCCGAGGCCGCGCACCAGTCGCGGCCGGCCTGCGGTGAAAACGCGCTGTCGGGCGGTCAATCGGCTCGAAGCCTGCCCCAACCAATTTCATGACTCGGATTCTTCAGCCGCCTCGCTCGCCCCCTCGCCCTCAAATCGCGTCGAGATCGTGAACGCCTGATAGCCGCTCTCGCACAGCCACCGCGCGAGCGGCGCGGTATAGCCGTGCGTGACGCCGATCAGCTGCGCCCCGGTTGCGCGGATAGCGCTGACCAACCCATCCCAATCCGCATGATCCGACAGCACAAAGCCGCGCTCGACGCTCGCGCGGCGCCGCGGTCCGCGGATGTGCATCCAACCCGAGGCCTGCGCGGTTACGGCGCGGCGGGTTCTTCGCAGCCACGGCGGATCGTCGCCGCCCGGCGGCGCGACAATCAGCGCTCTCTCGCCATGCAGCGCGAGGGTCTCGGCGTCGGCCAGGCGCACGGCGGGCAGCACGACGCCCGCTTCGGCGTATGCGGGCAGGAGCCGCTCAATCGCAGCGTGCACAAGGATCGGCCCGATGCTCGCGTCTATGCCGGCGAGGATGCGTTGCGCCTTGCCCAGGGCATAGCCAAAAATCACGCTGGGGCAGCGCTCGCGCTGATTGTCGGCCCACCACTGATTGATTTCGGCAAAGACCTCCGCGGGCGGGCGCCAGCGATAGACCGGCAGGCCGAACGTGCTTTCCGTGATGAAGGCGTGGCAGCGCACCGGCTCAAAGGCGTCAGCGGTCGGATCAGGCGCGAGCTTGTAGTCGCCGCTGACAACAAGCACATAGCCGTCCGCCTCGATGCGCACCTGGGCCGAGCCGAGCACGTGCCCCGCCGGGTGCAGCGAAACCCGCACACCATTGCGCGTCAGCGTGTCGCCAAAAGGCAACCCCTGAATCGAAGCGTCACGCCCGACGCGCTCGCCCAGCAAGCCGACGCCGCGCTGGGCGGTAACATAGGTCGCGCTGCCCGGCCGGGCGTGATCGGTGTGGGCGTGCGTGATGAAGGCCGTCTCAACGCGCCGCCACGGATCGATGTGAAAATCTCCGCGCGGGCAATAAAGGCCGGCGTCAGAGAGGACGAGCAACTCTGCGGGCAGCGGCAGCATGCAGCGATTCTATCGCCACGGCAAGGTTGATTGCGGACGGCTGCATGAACTGAACCGCGGCCGTAAGGAAGCGCTTCAATTCATCTACGGCGCATGGTTCGCTGCGGCGTTTGGTTCCGCCGTCGTACAAAAAAACGGAGGACTGAACCCAATCAGCCCTCCGCGGCAAGCTGTGAAAAGAACTCAATTCCGTCAGCGTCGGCCTGCGGTTGAACGGGCAGCGCTGGGCATATGGGCCGCCAGACTACGCGACGCCGACCGGCGACGAAGCGAAGAGCTTGTTGAACCGGCGGGCCTCGCGCTGCTTCCAGGCGCCCTTGTGATAGGCGTAGCCGGCGATCAGCGGGGTGGCGAGCGTCGCCTCGCTGTAAACCATCTGCTCCCACGCGGTGTCGACCTTGCCCCAACTGCTGGCTTCCTTGAGCGTGCTGCTGGAGAGGGCGCCGTCGCGCACGTCGGCGACGGTGATCTGCACGGCGTATTTGTGCATCGGGGCGTCGGCGCCGAGGATGTCGGCGGCGACGACGATGTCCTGCGTAAAGTTCTTGGGCACGCCGCCGCCGATCATGAAGATGCCGGTGGTCGGATTCTTGATCTTGATCTGGGTGAGTTCGTAGAAGTCGCGCCCGCCGTCCCAGCTCATGGCCGCGCCGCCGGCGCGGGCCGCGATGTGCGCGACGAGGCCGAAACCGGCCGAGCAATCGGAGAACGCCGGCGCGAAGACGGGCACGTCCAACTCGTAAGCGGCGAGCAGAATGCTGTCGCGGTTTTTCCCGTGCTTGCTCAGATACGCGCCCATTTCGCGGAACAGCTCGCGCGAGCTGTAAGGGCGCGGCTCGAGACCGTCGAAGATCTTCTGCGTCGTGTCGTCACAGACGCGCAGATCGTCCTCGTCGATGAACGTGTCGTAGATGCGGTCGATGTGCAAATCGCGCAGCACACCGTCATCCATGCCGGCCTTATAGCGGTCGTCCGCAACGTAATGACGGAAGCCCAGGCCCTCAAAAAAATCCTGATCGACCATGTTCGCGCCGGTGCTGACGATCGCGTCGACCATGCGGTTGCGCACCATGTCGGCGATGACTTTCTTCAGACCGGCCGAGATCAGCGACCCAGCGAGGCACAGGATGATCCCGCAATCAGCGTCCCGCAGCATGCGGTCGTAAATGTCCGCGGCGCGGCGCAGATCGCGCGCCGTGAAGGCCATGTTCTCCATCGCGTCGACCAGCGACACGACGTTGAATTTGGTGATGTCGATGTGCTCAATCGGCTTGCTGAGCAGTTCCTGCTTCGTCGGCATCGTCTACCTCCAGGCCGCGGCGGTGAAATTGGCCGCAGACCCGTCATTAAATGCGTAAGTGACGACGCAATCAAGAACGAGATACAAAGAATTACGAAACCGGCGCCGCGCACGCGCCGCGTCGGTACGAGCCGGACGGATCCGCAGCACCCACGGCGATCCCCGTGCCTTCAGCGGCACACGCCCGGGTCAATCAGACAGGCGATGAATCCGTCGATGTCGCCAAACGTGACCGCGCCGTCGGCGTCGACGTCGGCATTGAGCCAGCGGCAGTCGGGGAACGCCGCGCGATAGGTCGCACGCCCAAGCAGCGCCGTCGTAAACCCGTCGAGATCGCCGAAATCAATCTGCCGATCGCAGTTGAGATCCCCCGGTCTGCGGCAGGCGTTCGGATAAACCGCGCGGCCGATGACCGTGCCCCAGACGTTGTTGGCGTGCACGTACTCCTGCACGGTGTAGAAGCTGCACTGATCGCTGGGGTCGAGCGTCGTGTAGCTGTAATCGCCCCAGCGATTCAGCCCTGACGGGTCGAGCCGGGTGTAGGGCGCGGCGCCGGGCTGCAACTGCCGCGGCGGCGCCATCTCGCCGGGCGGATCGGTCGCGCGTCGCCCCGTGATCCAGGCCCCGATGTACTCGCTGGGAGATGAGCCGGAAAAGGCCATGACCACGTCGCCTTCGTCGTTGACCATGAGCGACGGGTAGTAGTACTGGCGGGCCGGGTCGAGCAACAGCCCGCTTTGCCGAAGCGTCATGGTGGCCACGTCAAACTCATACCAGGCGATGCCGATCTGCTGGTTCGGAAACGGATTGATCTGCACGTGGCGACAGGTCCAGAGCGAGCCGTTGCGATAGACCGCCATCATCGCGCGATCATCAATCAGCCAGACGCCATCTGAATCGCGCGCTTGGGCGGCGAAGGGGAGCTGATAGCGCGTGATCGGGATCCGACCGAGCGGCACGCGCGTCGGATTTGAGGCAGGCGGGTCGATGCGCGAGATGTACGCGAACAGCCCCGTCAATTCAACAAAATAGCCCGCCCCCGGATCGCCATAGACGTGTGCCAACTGCGAGACAAAGCTGAATCCATAGTTGCGAAACGCGCTCACCGTCGGCAGCGGCGCCGGCGGAGTGGTGAGCAGCGGCGCCTTGTCGATCACGAACAGTGCGGGCGCCAGCCGGGGATACATCGTCGCGGCGACGTAGATCGCGCGTGCATCCACCCCGAGCGTGGGATAGTCGGGAAAATTGCCGGCGTCGGGGCCGCTGCTCGCGACAAAGCTGTTTTTGTACCACGGTCCGAGCGGGTTGTCGGTCAACGAGATGGCGAAGTAGATTCGCGTCGAAAAATCGCTGGCGATAATGATGTAGCGACCGCTGTGCTGATCAAACACCGCCCGCGGATCGCCGATGCGCACGCCAAAGAAGGAATCGAGTCGCGTGGCGGAAAGCCGCTGCGTGCCTTCCTTGTTGAAGATCGCGAAACCGGAGTTGATCGGCTGAATGAAATGGTTCGGCCCGACCGCCCCCATCGAGTCGGGCACGATCGAGGTAGAGACGTCAAAAAGCCTCAGCCCCGGGAACTGACCGGCCAGGTCTGGAGCCGTCCCGCCGCCATCCGCGGCCGTCTGCCTTGCCGCGGAGAACCCACCCATCATCGGCTCGTTCAAAGGCTCGAATAAGGCTGCTTCGATGTCGGCGAATGACTCCGCCGGCGCGGGTGGCGTAAAGGATGCGAGGCCATCTGGCGCGATGGAGGATTCGCCGGTTTCCCACACCAGTCCGTGATAGCCGGTGTTCGTCAGCTCGGTTTTGTGCGGCAAATCATCGAAGGTGACCACGCGTGGCCCGGACGATACGCCGCCGGCAATGTCATGGAGCGGCGAAAACGTCAGGTCGTCCAGCGCATACCAGGCGTGCGTTAGAGCCGGGCCGTCCGCATGGATCACCACGCGATCGATCGGCGGCAGCTCGGCGGCGAGCCATTGCGGTGTGGCCAACAGCGGTGAGAGCTTTGAACTTCGTCCGACTTCGGTGCCGTCTCGATAGCCGATGAACTGGACCGCCGTGGCGTGGCTGCGCGGCCCGCCTTGCGCGGCGAAATAGGCGCCCTGCAGCAGCACCGGCCCTCGAAACCGGATGCCCAGTTCCCGCGCTCCCAACGCGTTCACGGCCACTTGCCGTCCGGACGCCGCCGGACACGACCCGCGGCAATGAAATACGCGCCAATGCGGCGTGGCGTCGGCGCGAGGCGGCGGGTTTTCGCGCTCGCGACGTTCGACTTCGGCCAGCGATTCAACCACGCCGGCGCCGAGCTGTTCGACGGGGAGGGCCTCGGCCGGCGCGGGGGCGCCGGCGCACCAGAGCGCCGCGAGGATCAGCGGCGGCGTGGCGGTCCGAAGGCCGCGCCAGAGGCGGCGCCGGCGGGACAGTTGTCGTCGTGCCAGCGGGGGGAGAACGCTCATCGCTCGCTCCTGGTAAAAGCCGGCGCCATAACTAGAATGAAAATTCTAATTATGGGCGTGCCGGTCACGGTTCGTGGCGGGTTCTGGGTTTTCATGCGATTTCTCCAGGCGGCGCCGGCGGATGCGCCACGCCCATCACTCTAACGCGCCGGACGGCTGGAACTGTTTGATCTTGCGAAAAAGAAGAACGAAAATTCTAAATTTCGGCCTGCTGCGTTTGGTTCGCTCCGGCGCCTCGGCCTGAACCGGCAGGTAGAATGCCGCGCGCGGATGGATCGGGAAGCCTAGCGCTTCTCCGACCGATGATTCTTGGGGCACGCGGAACGTAATCCCGGCGTCAAACGTTGAATCTGCGCCACGGTTGGTCGTTGGACGCACGGGCCGGAGAGCTCGTGAACTTTTTGCCGGCTCGGATTCTCG
>CAYQLG010000168.1:0-7515 GCA_964418235.1 uncultured Planctomycetales bacterium | reverse complement strand
GGGACCGCGCGGCTTCCGTCGAACCGAGCGGCGCCGCCGATCTGGGCGGCGTGGCGCGAGCATCAGGATTGGACCTGCGCGGCCGGCTTCTCATGGCGCTCCATGCGTCCTTGGGCGGCGCGCGGCGTATGAAAACCGCCGCCGCGTCCGTCACTTGAACGATCATTCTACCCAATTTGATCGTTCATTCAAGAGCAAATCTTCAAATGTGCGCCGCCCGCGATCGCTGCCCGTCGAACGGCCCGATGAGCGATGCGGGGGACGCCGCCCCGCGATGGGGGGCGGCCATGAGCCGGTCCGTCGCGGACGGCTTGCCGGCGGAGCGGCGGAGCGGCGGAGCGGCGGCAACACAGTCGATTGTGATCGTGTGGAGTTGCTGTACCGGCCCGGCTGCGGGCAAGGGCAAGGCTCAGATTGGCGGCCGCGGACCTGGACGTGGCTGGTGAACCGGCCCGCGCCGGGTATGCCTCAACATTTCGACCCGGCCGGGCGGGCGGCGCAGCGCGCGGCGCGGCCGCGATAGGCCATCAGTCGGACGGAACCGGCGATGCCGATCAGCAGGCCGATCACCTTCCAATACGACATCACCGAGATGGGATTCTCCGCCAAGGCAAGCGGGCTGGAGATCGCAGCTTGAAACTCCGGAAAGAACGGGCCAAGCAAGAGCGAGACCAGACCTTGCAGCATGAAAAAGCCCAGCAACGCGCGCCACCACAGCGCGCGCCCGCTGATGACGCGCGCGATGCCGACGAGGAGCGCGCCGAGCGTGACGGCCGCCCGCAGAATTTTGGTCACCGCGTTGGGGTCGGCCATCTGATGCTGGATGTTGTGCAGCGCGGCGCCGAACGGGCTGTCGGGCGCTTCGCTCTGCAACGCGCGGGCAGCCAGCACCGCGGCGACCAGACTGCCCAACAGCAACAGCCAGCCCAAACCGGCCACAACTCGATTGAGCCGGCCCGAGCGCGCCTCGACCACGACCGCCTCCGGATGCAATTGCTCAGGCATCGTCGGCGCCGCAGTCGCCATCGGTGGCGGCGGTACGGGCGCGATCGGCGGCGCCGGCGGCACGCGCTGCGCCAACTGTGTTTCATCCAGCATGGGCGCTGCCGCGCCCGGCGGCGGCACGGGCGCTGCGCGATCCACCGGCGGCGTCACGGCCGCTTCGGGAGCGCTCGAGACCGGAGCGCCGCCCGGCCACGTCGCCATCGCCCCCTGCGCCAGCAACGAGACCCCGCCGCACATCGCCGCGCCGAGCAGCACATAGCCGTTGGCGCCGATGATGCCGCCGCCGATCAAGCCGACGATGGCCGGCCAGAAGGCATCGGCGCCCTGAACGCGGCCGATCCGCCCGCTGCGGAGGCGTCGCGTGAAGTCGCAGACCAACAGCGCCAGCAGAGGCGTCAGCGGAATGCGCGAAAAGCCCTGATCGACGACGCGCTTGCGCAGTTGATACTTCACTTCGCCATCTCGCGCGCGGACCTCGGTGACCGCCATGCCGTCGTGGCGAAATTCGGTTGTGCGATAGGTCGTGCGACTGCGCGTGTTGCGCGTCGCAGCGCGGGCAGAGTGCTCGGCGTTGCGATGTTCCTGACCGGCCCGTTCGGCCTCGACCAGGGCCTGGGCGTGCGCGCGAGCCGCGCCGGCGGCCTCCTCGTCATCTTCATGCTCGCCGTGGGACTGGGGGCCGCCGCGAATCTGCCGCTTGGCGCGCATTTCATCGAACGTCGCTGCGGAAATCGTGCTGGTCTTCACGTCGCGCGTCTCTCTGCTCAATGCCCAGGCGGGACCGAGAAAGGGCAGCGCGATGCCGCAATAGACCAGCCGATGCAGCAGGCCGTTCTCGATCGGTGAGCGACGAATCGCGAGATAATACGCGACCAGCGTGCCGACGGTCGCACCCAGCAGCGCCAGTCCGATCACGACCGTCCGTGTGAATTGCTCGTCGCCGTCGCCGCGCAGCGAATCCGGCGTGGCGACATACCCCAGCACGACCGAGCCGACCAGCGTTACCGCGGCCAGCACCAGGAGGCCGGCAAAGACGCTCTGCTTCTCGCCGCGGCTGTGCGCGGCGCCCGATACGCGGCCCTTTTTCTTCGTCGTCGGACCGGGCACATTATCAAAAGGTCGCAGCGTCGGCGGCCTCGCCATGCCCATTTTCCGCGCAAGCTGCTTCTCTTTCCGCTCCAGCCGTTGCGACAAATCGCGGACGCGCTTCTGCCAGCGCGCATTCAACGCCGGAACCTCCATCGGCGCGTCGCCCACCGGAAGGGGCGCGCGCGCATCGAGCGGCGGTATCGGCGGACGCGGCGGCGGGGGCGTCGTCATCGTGCGATCGACCTCTCCGCCGGTTTCGTGGCGCGGCACGTGCGTGAGTTGTGAAGCGTCGAAGTTGGCCGCGCCGGCCATCAGCTCCTGCGACTCGGCCAACGCGGCGAGCATCTCGTTCGCGTCCTGATAGCGCTCGCGCGGGTCTTTCGCCAGGGCGCGCGCGATGATCGGCCCAAAGGGGGCGGGCACGCCGGAGACATCGGGCCGCTCATTGAGGTGGCGCATGAGAATTTCGGCCATGCTTGCGCCGATGAAGGGCAGCCGGCCGGTCAGCATCTCATAGAGAATCACGCCGAGGGCGTAGATGTCGATCGCCTTGGTATAGCTGCCTGAGCCGATCTCGGGCGCCATATAGTGGACCGTGCCGACGCTGACGGTCTGGCCGCTGTGCTGGCTGACCGAGATGTGCTTGCTCAGACCATAGTCGCCGATCTTCACATAACCATCGTCATAGAAGATGTTGGCCGGTTTCAGATCGCGATGAACGATGCCGCGCTCATGCAGATAGGCCAGGCCCTTGGCGATGCCGGTGAAGAAAAACGCGGCCTTCTGCGGCGCAAAGCCGTTCGGCTCGGCATTCATCAGATCACGCAGCGACGGCCCGCTGATGTACTCCATCAGGACGAAGACGTCGGCAGCCTCGTTTCGGCGGACATCGTAGATGCTGATCAGGTGCGGGCTTTTAAGGTTGAGCACGTGGGCGATGCCGCGCAGCTCGACCTCCGGGTTTTCGCGGAGGTATTTGAGCGCAAGCTGCTTGCCCGAATCGGCCAGGGTGTAGTACACCTCGCCAAAGCCGCCGCGGCCCACGGCCCGCTGAATCGTCAGGCCGTCCAGCGGGCGATCACCATGTTTGTAGGTGTACGGCACGGTCTTCGACCTCCTCAGCTTACGCTACGGGCGGATCACACCCGCTCGGACACGCGCGGACACGCGCGGTTCGTTCCATGCGATGCGCGATTTCGATTCGCGCTTCGACATGCACCTCGCGTCCAGCCCTTCGTTATTCGCCATCCGCTATTCGCTATTTGCTTTGGCCTACTCGCCGCTGGGCGCGTAGCGCCGCGCCACCAGCCGAATGTCGCCCAAATCGAGCGACTCACCCTCGACAACAGGCTGCGTCAGGCCATCCGGGCCGCGGGCGTGCAACTGCCCGCCGCGCGTAAACAACACGAGCGGCGCCGCGCCTTCGCGCGTGCGGATGTGACACGTCGGCGTCGGCCCGATCAGGCACGTATCCTGCATCAGGATCACCAGTCCGACATCCTGCGGCAGGCGGCAGCGATGCGAGAGCCGCAGCACGGCCGACTCGCTCTTGGCGCTGGGCCGCAAGAATACCATCCGCACCTGCGCACCAAAGCCGACGCGATCGCCGTCACACAACAACATACGTTCTGCCCGGCGCTGATTGACTTCGCACGGGCCGGTCGCGGTCAGCCAGAACTGCTCGCCGCTGCGGCGGATTTCGGCATGTTGCGAGAGCAGCTCGCGCTCGAAGCCGAGCGTGACGCCGCTGATACCGGCGCGACCGATCTGCACGAGCGGCTCCGACACCAACAGCGCCGCCCCGGCCCCATCCACCAGTAGCACGATGGGCCGATCGAGCGATAACCCGGCCCGCGCCACCCGCGGCGGTGGCTGAGCGACCGCATCCGCTGGATGCGCCTGCGGTCGATAAATCTCGCGACGGCCATCGCTCGACGGATTCCCCACCGCGCGCAGCGCCCCCAGCGGCGAGCGCAGCAGCCACTCCTCGTGGTCGCGAATCTGCTCCAGCGCGGCAAGGCATTGGCCCAGCCAGTCCGGCGGCGGCGAAACCCCGGCAAGTTGCATCAGGCAACCACGCAACGCCGGATAATCCCGCGCGTCCATGCCGCGACCGGCCTGATCGATCAAGGCCACGATCCGCAGCTCTTCGACCAGCGTGGGGGCGAGCGGATAGAGCGCGCGCAGGGCGGACTCGGTGGTCTGCAGCCGCTCGATCCGGCCCTCATTCAGCCAGCGGGCCACCGTCTGCTTCAATCCGTCCGCGAACTCCGCGGCCAGCTCATCATGTTGTCCCGTACGACCAAACCGCTCGGCGCTTTCGCGCCAAAGCTGCACAGCGCTGAGGATGTCGCCGGCGTCGGCGGCGCGGCGGGCACGGCCAAGCCACTCTGCGGCCCGCGCCGTGCGGGCATCCAATTCGCCGGCCAGAGCCGCGGCCTGCTTGGGGTCGGGGACAGATTCAATCGCCATTCGGGCGGACTCGAGCCGGCCCTGCCGTAATTTTTGTCGGGCGCGGGCCTCGGCGTCGTGGGCCTCGGCGCGCAGCTGCGAGGCTTGAGCGATTTCATACGCCAGTCGCTCGCGGAATTCCCGCATATCGGGGGGAAGTGGGGCCAGGGTTTCCGCCCGGTCGAGATCGGCAATCGCCTGAGCGTCATCGCCCGCTTCTCGCCGCAATCTCGCCCGGGCGGCGAGTTGCTGTTGTAGCTGGGTAAGTACGTCAGGGATTTGTGCCGCTTCGGCTGAGGGAATCGCCTGCAGATGGGCCAGCGCATCGTCAATTCGGCCCGCAGCAAGCAGCCGGCGAAGCGTCCGAATGCGCGAATTACCCCAAGTTGGGAACATTCAAAGCCTCGGTCGGACCACGTCACGCGGGGGTGAAGCGGGTCGATTATCTGCGAACGCGACAAAATTCACATAGGAGTATTCAACGCGAAGCGTATGATATTTTTGGAGAGGGAGCCTGGGGGTGCTGTCAACACGGTGTTGCGGTCCGCCGGCTCATTTTGCCAACTCGCTCTCACGTTTTCGCGACGAATCGCCGATGATCTAACTGTTTTGGGCATCGTTGGTTCGTGCCGGCGAGAGATGGGGTTGGCAGTTCTCACTAGGAGATTGCCAATGGGCGGTATTGTGAATGACATCATCCAAATCCTGAACGAACTGGTCAACCTCGTGACGATGGGTGTCGGGAGCCAGCCGTGAAAACCAACACCTTTCCACACACGCTGACGCCCGCGGAGCGCCTGGTCGGCCGTTTGGCCGCGATCGGGCTGACCACACTCTCGCTCACCTTGCTGGTGATGCTGGTGATGTGGTCGTCGCAGCCGGCCTTCGCCCAATAGCGCGTCAGCCGCTGATCCGCGCGATCGAGACTGCCCGCGGTGCGCCGCCCTCAGGGGCGGCGCGCCGGGCGGGGCGCTCGGGGTATGTCTCCGCGGCGCGATCAGTTCGCACAGGCCGCTCGCTTAGGGCGTGACGCGCAGCCGTGCCTTCGCGCCGGCGTGATTCGGGTCGTAGCGCAGCGTTTCGAGATAAAGCTCGCTCGCTGCCTCCATCTTTCCCTGCGCCTGCAACACCGTCCCCAGCGCATAGAGCGCCAACGGGTTGTCCGGCCGTACGTCTACTGCGGCTTGCAAGGCCCCGGCTGCGTCGTCGAGCCGGTTGCGCTGTACGTAGAGCACGCCCAGGTTGTAGAGCGCCTCAGCGTTTTGCGGCATCAGCCGGCGGGCCTGCTCATACGCGGTCAGCGCTTCATCAACGCGCCCGACCGCCAACAGCGCCGACCCCAGATTGCCATAGACCGGCCCCGCCTCCGGATCGAGCCGCGCGGCGGTGGTCAGACTCGCAACCGCGGCGCCGGGTCGCTGCAACTGCAGCTCCAACTGGCCGAGCAGGCTGTGCAACTCGGCGTCGTTGGGATCGCGCCGCACGGCCTCGGCGTAGTAATCGCGGGCCGCGATCGGATTCTCATTCCTGACTTTGTTCGCCAGCAGGTGAAACAACTCGGCCGCGTAGTTGTGCCGCTCCTGCGGAAAGGGGCCGGGCCAGACGCTGAGCGTGAGTGCGCCTAAAGCCACCGCGGCCGCGCCGCCGACGCGCGCCCACATTCTTCTCGCAACGCCCCGGCTCAGCCACACCAGCCCCGCCGCGGCCAGCACGTTCAAAACCGGCAACACCGGCACGCGGAAGCGCGCCGCGACAAAAACCAAAATACTGCCCAGCGGCGCACAAATCAGAAAGAGCAGCAGCGGGGTCAGCATCCGCGACGCAGCGACCGCACCGGAGTCGGAGGTTGAGCCGGCTGATAGCGCCCCCGCTGCAGCCGGTCGGTTGCGCCATAGCAACGCGAGCACGCCGACGGTCGCTAAGGGGAACACAACGCCAAACGGAAAGCCGAAGCCGCCGGCTTTCCACAGCAACACACGCAGCAGGATCGACCATTCGCCGAAGGTGTAGGCGTCGACATTTCGCGGCAGCTCGCGGGCGCTGACATATTGCAACGACTTCTCCAGCAGGCCGCGTGCGAAAGCGACGGGCTGGGTCGCGACATAATCCCAGACCCGCGCACGGAACCAGCCCGACTCGGCATAGATGCCGCCGCGCACGCCGGCTTTCTGCGGACGCTCGTACAGCTCATTCCAATCCGGCCCAGGGCGCAACGCGACCGTCCGGGCGGCGTCGGGATTGTTGCCGATGAAGAGGTTGATCCCGGCGCTGGCCGGCGTCACGCCAAAGTGGCCGAATTCCAGCCGATTCCACAACGCCACCGGCAACAGGAGCAGCGCCGCCGCGACCGCCGGCGTCAGCGTGATGATCGCCGCCCGTGCGGCAGACTCTCGGCGTACGCTGCGCACAAGCAACCAACAGGCGCTGACCAGGAGAAAAATCGCCAGATCGGGGCGCGTCAGATAGCTCAGCGCAGCCGCCAAGCCCAGCGCGACGCCGCGCAGCCACGGCGGGCGCGGCTCGCCCAGCGCCGGTCGAGCATCGCACACCTCGACGTAGCGCGTCAGCAGCCAGACGACCAGCACCGACCAGAACGCGGCCCACCCGGTCGCAAGCAGTTCGCCCTCTTCAAAAATCAACGGGCCGCACAGCGCCGTCAGCGCGCCCGCGACCCAGCCGGCGGCCGGTGTGAAAAGCCGCCGTCCCAGTCCGTAACTCAGCGCCGCGGTGAAACCGCCCAACACGGCCTGCCCGACCTTCGCCGCGACGACGGAGCCATCGGTCAGGGCGTACGAGGCCGCGAGATAGAGGGGGTAAAAAACCGGCTGCCAGAAAAGATGCGCGACACGCTGACCTTCCAGCAACATCCGCGCGAGCCGGTCATAGTCGGCGGCGTCCATGATCAGCAAAGTGAACGTCGGATTGCGCGCGCTTTCGAGCAGATAGATGGCGCGTACGCCGAGCGCGAGC
>CAYQLG010000167.1:0-7708 GCA_964418235.1 uncultured Planctomycetales bacterium | reverse complement strand
CCGGCGCCGCCGCGTCGGCGCGCCGCGCGGCGCGCTCCCGTCGCGCCTGCTGGCGTCGGTAAGTTTCTCTTCGCGTCGAATGATGATTGTGCATCGTTGTCTGCCTCTGCCGGGAGGGGGCTTTCCCGCCCGTGCCTGCATCTGCCGTGAATTATATAATCAGTCAGCGGCATCGCACCGCGGGAGTTGTCGGCAATCGCATGAACTACCTGTCGCATTTTGTATTCAATCACGAAATCTGCGGCTTGCCCGAAGACGCCCACTTCGTCGCGGGCGTCGCGCTGCCTGATTTATGGCCGCGTTTTTCCCGGCGCAAGCGCATCCGCTGGCCTGCGCTGCGCGCCGCGGTCCCCGCCGACGTGGATGAAACCCGGCTGCAGGCGGGCCTGTTGAATCACGTCGCGGCCGACGCCCGATTCCACATCTCGCGTCCGTTTCTAACGTGGGTGCGTCAGACCAAGCTGGCCCTCGCGCCTTACGACGCCCATCCGGCCGCCTCCGAATTCCTCGCGCACGTCGCCGTCGAGCTGGCCCTCGATCATCACCTTGTGCGCGCCATGCCGGGCCGGGCGGAGCGCTTCTACGCCGCGCTCACCGCGGTCGATTTCGATCGGCTCGATGCGCGCATCAGCCGGCTCGGCGCGGTGGACGCCGCCGGTCTGGCCGAAGAACTGCGTGCGTTCGTCGCGCGACGCTTTGCACCGCGCTATGCTGAGCCGGGCGCGCTCGCGGCTGTGCTTCGCTATGTGCTGGGGCTGACGCGGGTCGACGTGGATTTGCCCACGGCCATTTTCTCCGCCGCGATCGAGGCCGCGATTCCCCTCTCCCAACCTGACGCCCTCTGGCCGGCGCTGTCCCCCGTCGAATCTTCGCCGACCGATTTGGGCGAAGAAAACGCTGAATGAACCAGAAAGCGCCCGTCGCTTCGTTGCGCCTGCACTCCTGATAAGCAGGTGAAAATACCGGTCTTGTGGCCGGCCGTTGCGAGCGAACTAGAATGGTCATCGCTGGGAATGAGTAGTACCGCGAGGGCCTCTGGTTGAGCCACCGGAGGCTGCTGGCCCGCCGATTGTATAGCGCTCCCACACGGCCGAGCCGAAACCATAACTCATTCCTTCGGAGAATGTTATGAAAGCTTCGTCATTGCGCGTCCTACTCGTCGGCGGCCTGGGTCTGGGCCTGTTCTCAGCGTCGGCACATGCCGGCGGCTTATCGACACACACGTATTACTATTACAAGACGCCGATGCCGCTCAATCTTGACCCCGGCAAGGTCGCGATTTATCGGAATCCATCCGTCGATGACTCCCTCATCGAGGGGACGCTGCAAAAATTCTCGCTGCAGCGCGCCAATCTCGATGAGCTGGTTCACAACAGTTGGGTTGTTGCGGAGCGCAACGCCGCCCTCGACCTCGCCGCAAGTGAAGCCCTCACCAACGAACTCGCCGCGGATGCCAACCTCGAATTCGTTTCGCCGGTGCTGCGCGATGAAAAGGGCCGCGCGTTGCTCATTACCCAGGAAATTTTCGTCGGCTTCGACAGCAGCGTCCTCGCCGAAGATGCCTATGCCACGCTCGCCAGCGTTGGGGCCACCGAGGTGGTCGCCAACTACGCCGGCATGACCGGTATCTACAAGGCGCGCCTCAGCAGCAAAAACGGCGCTGAGGTGCTCGACATGGCCAACAGCCTCGCGCTCCTGCCCCAGGTCACATTTGCCGAGCCGAACAAGGTCGTCACGTACGAACTGCACCTGATTCCCAACGATTTCTACTTCAGCAACGGCGGTCTGTGGGGGCTGCGCAACACCGGCCAATCCGGCGGAACCAGCGACCAGGACCTCGACGCCGAACAAGTGTGGGATGTCACGACCGGCAGCGCGAGCGTCATCATCGGCGTCTTTGATCTCGGCATCCAGCAGAATCACCCCGACATGAACCAGATCGCCGGCGCCGATTTCACCGGCGACGGCGGCGGCGGCGGCCCCGTCCTTACCTGCGACAATCACGGCACGCAGGTCGCCGGCTGCATCACCGCCATCATCAACAACAATCGCGGCGTCGTCGGCATCGCGCCCAACTGCCGATCACGCTCCTATCGCATCGGCCGCACCAACGGCTGCACCGTCAATACCTTCACGGGCGAGGACGGCTGGCTCGCCACCGCTCTCAACGAGGCCCGCACTCAGGGGCACCGCATCACCAACTCCAGCTTTGGGCGCGGCCCCTCGAGCACGGTCAGCAGCGCCTATGCCACCACACGAAATGCCGGCCTGATCCACTTTGTCTCGTCCGGCAATGACGGCGAGAGCACCATCGGCTATCCGTCATCGCTCGACACGGTTTATGCCGTCGGCGCGCTTAACCGGAACGGAAATCGCGCCAGCTTCAGCAACTTCGGCACGGGCCTCGATTTCTCCGCACCCGGACAGGACATCTGGACCTGCGACCGCACCGGCTCACTCGGCAGCTCCGGCGGCGATTACACATTAACCAATGGCACTTCGTTTGCCTCGCCCTATGCGGCGGGAGTTGCGGCCCTGATTCTCTCCATCGACAACACGCTGACGGTCGACGAGGTCGCGGCCATCATGGCCGGCTCGTCGGTTGATCGCGGAACCGCCGGCTATGACACCACCTTCGGCTGGGGCTTCCTCAACGCCAACAACGCGCTGATTCGCCCGCAGGCCTTCAACCTCAGCACACCGGCTCAAGGCGCGATCGGCGTGTCTCAGAATCCGACGCTGACCTGGACCGGCTCGACCAACGCCCAGAAGTACGAAATCACCATCGATGACGATCCAACCTTCATCACGCCCAACTATTTCATCGCCGTGAACGCGCCCTCCACCAGTCACACGCTCCCGGCGGGCACGCTGGTCCAGGGCCGCGTCTATCACTGGCGCGTCGTTGCCACGCGCTACGACACCTGGCGGCGCGACGCGACCCCGACCAGCCGTTCGTTTACGGTGCGGCGCGATTGCAACGGCAACGGCATCGACGACACCATCGACATCACCAGCGGCACGTCGCAGGATTGCAACGAAAATGGCCGCCCGGATGAGTGCGACCTGCAGCCGCCCTTCGCCGCGACCTCGATCGATTACACCCCGCTCGTCACTGGCGTAGCGCACGCCTTCACGCTGACCAGCCCGCCCGATGCAACCGGGAACGTCACGCTGCAATTCCGGGCGGCGGGCGACCTGGGCGCCAGTCAGGAATTTGTCGACGTGAACATCAACGGCACCCCCATCGGCGTGCTCTTTGACGACGCCAGCACGCCGGAGTGCCCCAACATCGTCAACGACCAACTGGTGATTTCCGCGGCGACCTACAACGCCGCGAAAGCCGGCGGAAACGCGGTCATCAACATCGTGCCCAACAGCCAGGTTTCGCCGACGAGCTGCTCGATCGCGACGTTCATCACGGTCACGGTCACGTACTCGGGGCCGGTCAGCGTCGATCTCAATGGCAACCAGGTTCCCGATGAATGCGAGGGCACGGCGGACGTCCTCGGCGACGCCAACTGCGACGGGCTGGTCAACTTTGATGACATCAACTGCTTTGTGGGCGCGATCATCAGCCAGAGCCAATGGCAGAGTTGCATCGGCGTCGGCGCGGCGTGCAGCTATTTGGCGGTCAATGACATCAACCGCGACACGCTGGTCAATTTCGCCGACATCGAGGGCTTTGTGAATTGCCTCGTCGCCGGAGCGTGCCCATAACCGTGCAGGCAAGGACCGTGCTAGGCGGTCATCGCTGTTGCAAAAAGCGGTTCACTCCGCCGGCTTGAATGTGATACGACCAGAAAGGGCAGGCATCCCGGCCTGCCCTTTCTGTTTGGGGCTGCCAGACTTCGCGCCTGCCGGCCGCAGCCGCGCCTCAAATCCGCTGGGAAATGACCACGATACCTTGGCGCGTTGATCACGTTTTCGCGTGATGAAGTTATCGCCACTACACCCAGCCCTGATCTTCGAGGCGGGGCGGCCGCTGCCCGTTTGCCGCTGGCGCGCCGGTTCGGCCCGTTTATGACGCTTGAGAGATAGCCCCTGCCCACGGCGGTGAAACCGCTTTTGACTGGACTCGGGGGGCCGCCGGGACGTAAGCTGGCCGTAACCGGTCCGGCAAGAGGAAAACCATGCGCGTGCAACTGAAATTCTGCGTCGCGACGCTACTGCTCGGCGGCTTTCCGCTGGGCTCGGCGCTGGCGCAACTGAAGATCAACAATAATGTTCCCGGCAACTTTATCGACCTGTCGTTGCGCGTCACCGCCACTCGGCTCGACCCGCGCCTGACCGACGATGAAGAGCGGGCCATCGTCACGACCATCGGCAACGCGGTCTTTCCCGCCGGCCGCGTCGTCATCGCCAACAACGGCGGCCTGGGCTTTGGCAGTTTTCCGACGCTCCCGAGCGATGAGCTTTCCCCCCTCGAGCAACCATTGCCCAGCAATGACGCCTTCGGCGGCGGCCAGGCCCTTCTGTCCTATTGGGACGACATCGGCAACACCATCGGCGATATTTTCTATGAAGAGATTTTCAGCGTTTCGCCGCCGAGGCTGATCGTGCAGTGGCATGACAAGCGGCTCGATGAATTTCCTGGGACGACGGTGCGCTTTCAGGCCATCGTCTATGAAGACGTGGTGGCCGCCGCGGCGCTCGATGGGCCTAGCGACGGTCCCGCCGATGGGCCGGGCACGCGCTCGCCATTTTCCCAGTTCATCTATCGCGACATCCAGCAGCGCGGGGCCTGCGGGCGCAGCGCAACGATCGGCTATCAAGACGGCAAGCGCGGCTTCAACGACGTGCAATGGAGCTTTCAGCAGTCCGGTGCGACCGGCGACAACGGCGTGCTCTCGCTGGTTCGAGCGATCGGGCCCGTCTGCCCGCAGTGGGCGCCCTATGACCCCAGCAGCGTCGCGGGCGCCAGCGTCAATTGCGACCCGAATGACCGCGTCCAGGTCTCGATTCCAAACCCGGGCATTCCGAGCGGCGTAGCTCTCTCGACCTTCGGCGTCCAGGCGCTGCGAACCGACTGGCTCTACCTCGAGCCGCCCTGGCTGACGCCGACGATACCCGTCGGCGCTGTGCTGGAACTGCGCGCCTTCGGTGATCGCATCGGCATGGGCATCGGCCCGTTGGGTTCGGTGCGCTGCACCAAGACCGCGCCGAACGCCTATTCCATCGTCCCTAATTTCACGCCGCTGGGAACGGGCACGTATCGCGTGCGGGCCTATCTCAATGGCGTGCTGATCAATTCGCTCGACGGTCGCTCGGGCACGGCCGCGGTCGCGCCGCGCTGGCCGGAGAGCGGCGAAAGCGGGCGCTTTGGGACAGCGCCAGACTTCACGCTCCGCTGGTGCTCGCCGACGACGATGACGCTGATCGGCGTCGGCACGACGACGATCGACGAGTTGCGCCTGATCTCACAGGGCGGCGTCGGCTCGACCTTTGTGAATCAGTTGCAGGTTTTGACCGAAGACGTCCGAAACTTCACGCTGGTTCGCGCCGGCCGCACGCCGCTGGTCACGCCCGGCGATCTCAATTGCGATGGCCTGGTCGATTTCAACGACATCAGCGGGTTTGTCACGGCGTTGGTCAGCCGCGAGACCTATGCGCTCGAATATCCGGATTGCAACTATGACAACGCCGACACCGATGGAGATGGCGACGTCGACTTCGACGACATTCAGTCGTTCGTGATCTGTCTGGTTGAGGGCGGCTGTTTCTGACGCGGTCGGTCGGGTGGCGTGCGCGCGCAGCGTCTTGTGAGCGCGCCCGCCCGCAGTCCCTGATTCGTCCTCCCATCATCGCGCTCTGAATTCGGCCGACTGGCATGGTCAATGCCGCCGTGATCGTCGAAACTAGCGTGTATGCCCCTTCTGCTCGGCATTGACGAGGCCGGCTATGGACCGCTGCTCGGGCCGCTGGTCGTGGGCGCGTCGCTGTGGCGCGTGCCGGCCGGCCTCGACCATGGCGCCCTGTGGGATGCGCTCGCCGGGTGTGTTTGCGTTACGCCCGCGGCGCGCGACGCGCGCCTCCCAGTCGGCGACTCCAAGGCCGTCTTTGACCGGAAGAAGGGCATTGCCACGCTCGAGCGCAGCGTGTTGGCCTTCGCGGCGGCGGCGGGGCAGCGCTGGGCCACACTGGCCGACTTGCTGGCCTGGGACAACTACCAACCCGCGACCCGCCCACCCTGGTACGACCGGCTCGACCGTCCCTTGCCGCTGGATCCGGCCCGGTCCGCCTTTGCGGGCATGGCCGAGCGGTTGGCGCGCGAGCTGGCCGCGCAGCGCATCGAGTTCCTCGGCCTGCGGGTCGAGGTCGTAACCGAAGATCAGTTCAACCGCCGCGTCGAGCAGACGCGCAGTAAGGCCACCGTATTGCTGGAGCCGATCCTGCGGCAAGTGGCGTGGGGCGTCGCGCAGGCCGCCCGCAGCGACGCGCATATCTACATCGATCGGCTCGGCGGGCGGAACAGCTACGCGGCCCTGCTGCGTCAAGCTTTTCCCGAGCGGCATTTGCACGAGCTGCAGGTGGATGACACCCTCAGCCGCTATCGACTCGCGACCGCCGAGAGCGACTGGTTTGTGCAATTTGAGATCGACGGCGACCAGCGCCGCACGCCGATCGCGCTGGCGAGCATGGCGGCCAAATACGCCCGCGAAGTCCTCATGGAGCAATTCAACGAATGGTGGCGGCGGCAGGCGCCAGGCGTGCAACCGACCGCCGGCTATTACACGGACGCACTGCGATTTATCGAGCAGGTGCGTCCGGTGGCCGAGCGGCTCGGTCTCGACGCGCCGCGATTTGTGCGCTCACGCTGAGGCGGGAGGCACGCGGGCGCCGCAGCGCGCCGCTGTCGGCGCGAACTGTTGCGAAGGTGATGCCGTGATAAGCTGAACAGATTCAGCCGTGACTGCGGTCACGGGTTCTTGCTCAGGTGCGTCCGGCTGGTCTCAGTCGTTTTTCGCCATTCGCCATTGCTATCTGTCCCACGCCGTCGGCCACTGAGGGCTGACGCTGCGAGAGAGCCGCTCCTGAAGGGGGCTTTGAGATCGCGCTACGACATGGCTGCGAGCGCCGGATTGCCGGACTCGACCCCTTCGACCAAGCGGGCCAGCAGCCGGACGAACGCCGGGTCGAATCGTTGGCCGGCAGCCGCCCGAAGGGTCTCGAGCGCGCCGGTTTGTTGGTGCGGCGTGGCGGCGGCTTCGATCGGAACGAACTCGGCATAGGCCTCGGCCACTGCCAGCAGGCGCGCGCCGAGCGGAATTTCGCTGCCGGACAGCCCATCGGGGCAGCCACTGCCATCAAAGCACTCAAAGAGATGGCGCACGATCAGCAATTCGGTCTCAAAGCCGCCGAGCGGTTCGAGAATGTGACAAGCGGCCTGCGCGGCCCGCTGCAGGACTTCGAGCGCGTCGTCGACCGCGCGATGTGGTTTGGCTCGTGCGTTCGTGCCGGTGGACCCGCCCGCGCCGCGCGCCGCCGAGACGGCGGCCGGACTGACGGTCGTCTTCGGCTGCCCGTCGGCAGCCGGTGCTTCGTGACTGAGCCACGGGGCGTCGGCGTGCAAGACGTCGTCGGAGAGCGCGAGACGTCCGATGTGGTGCAGGAGGGCGGCGTTTTCGACGGCGGTTCGCAGCGATTCGGGCCAGGCCGCCAGCGCGGCCATCGCGCCGGCGATGCGGCGCGTGCGGCGGCCGCGCTT
>CAYQLG010000166.1:0-7785 GCA_964418235.1 uncultured Planctomycetales bacterium | reverse complement strand
TGTGTTCATGCCCGAAAGATACCACTCGCGTCAAGGCGAAAAATTCACAGGCTCACTGGCCCGTGCGACCCACACCAAACAGAGGCACATTTTTCACGCTGTGATGCCGGAGCACTTTTCCGCTTCATTCGAAAATTCGATTGAACAGTAGCGTCGGCCCTCCGTGCCCGACGGCGAACCGGCTGCGATACGCCGTCGGGCAGAGACGCCGGACGCTACAGGAAAAAATGGATACGCTCGAATGCTGAGTGGGGCCGGCGCGTGTGTGCGGCGCCAGACGCGGCCCGCTTGGCGGCTGTCCGTTATTTCACCGCCGCCCAACCTGAATCACACCGTCGCGCAGCCTAATACCGCCAAGATTTGAAGCTGCTGGCCGCCCCCTTGACGCAGTCGCACTAGGCCCGCTACATTTCCCCGCTCGTTTGGAAACGCGGTGCGGGTCGAGTTGATCGACGCAAGCCGCGTCTCCGGCGGTTGGTGCGCGGCGCGTTTGGGCGCACCGGGCGAGGTAAGTCCCATTAACGGGACCACGCGTGTCGTCTAACAACGAAGACGAAAAACTCCAGCGCATGCGGGGCATGCAGTTCCGCTATGCCAGTCTGGGTCTCGAATTCGGCGGCGGCATGGCCGGCTTTACCCTGCTGGGCTGGTGGCTGGATTCAGCCTTCCAGACCGGCTCGTTCTGGCTGGTGACGTGTGCGATCGTCGGTAGCGTCGGCGGCATCTATCACCTGATCCGCCGGGCGTATGAGATCAATCGGGATTTCGAGCGGGCCGCCCGTCGCCCGCCGGAACCTGCGGATGATGAGACGAATGAACGACCCCGACCTTAGCCGTTGCAGCGTTCAGGCCTCCTTCGGGCGATTAAGCTGGCGCGCGCTGCAAACCATGCTGATTCTCGGCGTGGTAATCTATTGGCCAGCCCGATGGCTGGATGCGGCGGCCGCTATTCCGATTCCTGCTCCCGTCGTCGACCAGGTCGATAGCGCGAGCGCACAATCGAATGTCACGCCCCCCACTCCCGCCGCCGCGAATAATGGGATGGTCGTGGTCGCGATGGCGGGGATTCTCACGGCCTTTGTCGGGGCGCTGGCCGCGGCGGCGCCGCCGGCCTTGATGATGGCGCGGCCGGCGCAGGAGTACGGATTTGGGATGCTCGCAGGGTTGGGGGTGCGATTTTTCGTGACGCTGACCGTGGCGCTCATCGCGGCCGCGAATCTCGGGCTTGTCGGCTTGGCGGCATATTCCAACAGCTATCTGATCTGGACGGCCGGGGCGAAGTTCGTCTATCTCTGCACGGGCATCGCGGCAGAGCTGGCGCTGGCGCGCCGGCTTGCGCCGGGCATGGCGGCCACGGCCCACCGTGATTCACAATTACATTCGAGGCTTCCGGAGGCGACATGCTGACCCTGTTGCTGGCCGCCGGCGACCCGCTCAGCCACGTCGTGCAGCACACGGCGGTGGGGCTTGGCAGCGGGTTCTGGCAGTTTCCGATCATCAGCAATCACGTGCTGATGCAGATTCTCGGCGCGGCGTTGCTCTGCTGGTTGCTGCCGGCGGCGATGAATGGTTCGAGCGGCGGCGCGGGCGTCAGCCGGCTCGTGCCGCGCGGCGCGGCGAACGCGCTCGAGGCGCTCTGCGTCGGCCTGCGCGACAATATCTTCAAGCCCAATCTGGGGCCTTACACCGACATCTTCACGCCCTATCTCTGGTCGCTGTTTTTCTTCATTCTGATTTCGAACGCGCTGGGCATGATCCCGCTGGCGGATTGGTTCTACTGGGTTCCTGGGCATGTGATCGGCGGAACCTCAACGGGCAACATCTACGTCACCGCGACGCTGGCAATTTTTACGCTCGTGCTGATGGTCGGGGCGGGGCTGAAGTACCACGGCATGCACTATGTGCAGCACTTTTTCATGGGGCCGTGGTGGCTGTCCTGGTTCATCGCGCTGCTGGAGATCGCCGGGCTGCTGTTCAAGACGTTGGCGCTGTGCGTGCGTCTTTTTGCGAACATGCTGGCCGGGCACATCGTCATCGCGGTGCTGCTGGGCTTCATCCCGGCGGTCATCAAGACGCTGCCGCTGTGGGGCGCGATCGGCGTCTCGGCGGCGGCCATCCTGGGCGCGGTGGCGTTTAACCTGCTGGAAATTCTGATCGTCGTGCCGTTGCACGCGTTCATTTTTACGACGTTGACGGCCGTGTTCCTCGGCTTGTCGGTGAATATCCATCACGACGAGCATCATGACGAGGGCCATGGCCATGAGCACGGGCCTGGGCAAGAACAGGCCCATGCCGCGGCGCACTAGCCGGATCGACGGCTTGGATTTTCGGATGGCGCGGGCGTCTCGGCTTGGTCTGGCCGGCCGCCGCCCCCGCCTTGGAGCTGACATGAGCGCGCCGGCGGACGTGCCGGCGCTTTTGAGGAAAGGTGAGGTAGAGACCCCATGATGAAGGCGCGTTCACTTTTTGCGACCGTGTTGATGACGCTGATGTTCTGCCTGACGGCGACCGACTCGGCCATGGCCCAGACGGGCGCGGGCGGCGGCGGCGTGACGATCCCGGGCATTGCCATTGTCGGCGCCGGTCTCGTCATCATCGGCGCGGGTCTGGGCATCGGTCGCATCGGCGGCAGCATGGTCGAGTCGATCGCTCGTCAACCGGAGGCTGCCGGCCAGATGTTCACCCCGATGATCATCACCGCGGCCATGATCGAAGGCGCGGCGTTCTTTGCGATCATCGCGGCGTTCGTCAAGGGCTAGTGAACTCGTGCGGCTGTCGGCGGCCCGTCGCGTCAATGCGCGGCGGTCGCGCCGCCGCGGTCGCCGGCCGATTCTGGCGCGGTGCGTGGTGATCCGGCCGGGCGACGGCGTCATGCCGGTGGCCCGCGTCTGCGACGCGCCCACGATGCCGGCGCGGTGAATTCGATCAAGCAGGCCTGGGAGATATGTGGTGAACACGCGCAGTATTCAAGCGGCTCTGGCGGCGCTCGCACTGCTCGCGGCGGTCGCGTCCGCTGCCGACAAACCGGCGGCGCCCGCCCATGGCGGCGCAGAGGGGCACGCCCAACCCGCGGCGGCAACCGGCGGGCATGACGCGCACGGCCAAGCCGATGGCCATCAGCAGGCCAACATCTTTGAGGGCGGCTTCGGCAACATGGTGTGGACGACGATTACGTTTGCGATCGTCGTCTACATCCTCGGCACGAAGGCCTGGCCCCCGCTGATGAAGGCGCTGAGCGAGCGCGAGAAGCTGATCCGCGAGGCGCTCGAATCCGCCGCGCGCGACCGCGACGAAGCCAAGCGCATGATGCAGCAATATGAGCAGCAGTTGCTGCAGGCCAGGGCCGAGGCGTCGGCGATCGTCGAAGAGGGCCGGCGCGACGCCGAGGCGGTTCGTCAGCGCATCCAGGAGGAGGCCCGCAGCGAGGCGGAGGCGATGATCGCCCGCGCCAAACATGAGATTCACCTCTCGGCGGACGCGGCGATCAAAGACCTCTATGACCGGACGGCGGAGCTGGCGGTGCAGGTGGCGGGCGGCATCATCCACAAGTCGCTCAACCCCGACGACCATCGCGGCCTGGTGCAGGAGTCGCTGGCTCAGATTCGCGCCGCCGGCATCGCCCGGCGGAACTAGCGATCCGCCCGCAACGCGCGGGCTGAATCGCAGCGGCGTGCGTCGCGGCTGCGTGCGGTTGGCGATGCTGTGTGCGGCAGGATCGAATCATCGATACGGAGCAGTGGTGCTGAATGGCTGAGGCGCTCAATAAGCAACGCGAAGTCACCGATCGGTATGCCGACGCACTGTTTGACCTGGCCCGAGAGCAGAGCCTGATCGAGGCGGTGCGCGATGAGCTGACCGAGCTGGTCCATTTGGAGCGGACGGAGCAGGCCTTTGCCGATTTTCTGCACTCTCGCGCGCTCGATGACGATTATCGCGCCGCGTCGCTTGAGAAAATGCTGCGCGGCCGCATCAGCGATCTTGTACTCAATACCCTGCAGATCATGAATCGCCATGGTCGCAGCGGCTATCTCACCGGACTGCTCGAGAGCTACATCGACCGGCAGAATGCCGCGGCGAATCAGGTTGTCGCCCATGCGGTCACAGCGGTCGCGCTCTCGGCGGAAGAACAGGAGAGCGTCCGAGCGATCACGGCGGAGGTCTCCGGCAAGCAGCCGCTGATGACGTTTCATGTCGATCCCGGCGTCCTCGGCGGCTTACTGCTGCGGGTCGGCGACATGCGCTTTGATGCGACGGTGCAGTGGCATTTACGCGAAACACGCCGCCGGCTGGCCGAACATGGCGAGCGCGGCATTGAGGTTCGCCAGCTCAACAATGATCGTTGAGCGCGCGGACAGCGTGGAGTTGGAATACGGCCGCCGGCTGAGTCCCGATTATGGGGCAGATGACCGGTTGCAGGCGACGAAATAGGGTTGATTGTGCGGCCCCGAGAGCGAGTGAGGTTAGCGAATGAAATTTCAAGCCAGTGAAATCGCGTCGGTGATCAAGGCGGAGATCGCGCAGTACAAAGCCGTGCTCGACGTCTCCGAGGTCGGCCGCGTGCTCGAAGTCGGCGACGGCGTCGCCCGCATCTACGGCCTGTCGAAGGCCATGTCCGGCGAGATGCTCGAATTCTCCAGCGGCGCGATCGGCGTCGTCTTCAACCTCGAAGAGAACTCGATCGGCGCGGTCGTCCTGGGCGACTATCTCGCGGTGAAAGAGGGCGAGGAAGTCCGCACAACCGGGCGCTTGCTGTCGGTGCCCGTCGGCGAGGCGATGGTCGGTCGCGTGGTCGACCCGCTCGGTCGTCCGCTCGACGGCAAGGGGCCGATTCAGACGCCTTTCCGCCGGCCGCTCGAATACATCGCGCCCGGCATCGCTGAGCGCCAGCCCGTCACCGAGCCGCTCCAGACCGGCGTGAAGGCGATCGACAGCATGATCCCGATCGGCCGCGGGCAGCGCGAGCTGATCATCGGCGATCGCAAGACCGGCAAGACCGCCGTCGCGATCGACACGATCATCAATCAGCGCGGCAGCGGCGTCATTTGCGTATACGTCGCGATCGGCCAGAAGGAATCGACGATCGCGGCGCTGGTCGAGACGCTCCGCAAGAACAACGCGATGGATTACACCATCGTCGTCTCGGCGTCGGCGGCCGACCCGGCCCCGCTGCAATACATCGCGGCGTACGCCGGCTGCGCCATGGCCGAGTACTTCATGTATGAGCAGGGCAAGGCGACGCTGTGCGTCTACGACGACTTGTCGAAACAGGCCCAGGCCTATCGCCAGCTCTCGCTGCTGCTGCGCCGTCCGCCGGGCCGCGAGGCTTATCCGGGCGACGTGTTTTACCTGCACAGCCGTTTGCTCGAGCGTTCGTGCAAGATGGCCGATCGCCGCGTGATCGTGAAGAAAGGCGCCCCCGAAGGCGATGAGAAGGGCGTCAACGGCAAGGTTTACGTCGGTGTTCAGGACAAAGAGGTCTTGGAGCACGATTTGAAGGCTCTGGGCGATGGACACGAAGCGCGCAAGATCAAGGCCTCGGGCGGGTCGCTGACGGCGCTGCCGGTGATTGAGACGCTCGAAGGCGAAGTGTCGGCGTACATCCCGACGAACGTGATTTCGATCACCGACGGACAGATTTACCTCGAGCCCGATCTGTTCTTCGCCGGCGTGCGGCCCGCGATCAACGTCGGCATCTCGGTCAGCCGCGTCGGCGGCAACGCCCAGGTGCCCGCGATGAAGAAGATCGCCGGCTCGCTGCGGCTCGATCTGGCCGCGTATCGCGCGCTCGAGGCTTTCGCGCAACTCGGCACTGAATTGGACCCGGCGACGCAGCGTCAGCTCGATCGCGGTCGTCGCATGGTGGAATTGCTCAAGCAGCCGCAATATGTGCCGATGGCGGTCGAGGAGCAGATCCTCTCGATTCACGCGGGCACGCGCGGCTTCCTGGATGACATTCCGACCGATCGCGTCCGCGACTTTGAGCTGGCGCTGCTCAAGCACTACCGCGATGAATTTCCGGAACTCGTCGAGCAGGTGAAGACGGCGCGCAGCTTCACGGATGAACTGGACGGCAAGCTGAAGGATGTCGTGAAGAATTTCAAGGCGCGCTGGAAGTGAGAAATGCAGAATGCAGAATGCAGAATGCAGAATGCAGAATGCAGAAGGCAGAATGCAGAATGCAGAAGGCAGAATGCAGAATGCAGAATGCAGAATGCAGAATGCAGAAGGCAGAATGCAGAATGCAGAATGCAGAATGCAGAATGCAGAAGGCAGAATGCAGAATGCAGAAGGCAGAAGGGCTTGAACGGAAGTTGGAAGCGGCGAGAAAAGGACGTGTGAGCAAGTGGCGACCGATTGATTCGGAATGATGCGGACATGGAACGTGCGAATGAGCCTGCGATTGATCTCAACGATCCCTCTGAAAAGGCGCGGAGACAGCGGGATATTCAGCCGCGAACGTTTCGGTTTGCATTGCAGGTTATTCGAATGGTGTCGGCATTGCCCAAGAGCGCCGTGGGACAGATTCTCGGTCGGCAATTGGCGCGCAGTGCAACCAGTGTCGGAGCGAATGTCGAGGAGGCCGAGGCCGCGCACTCGAAACGCGAATTCATTCGCCGCATGAATATCGCTCGTTCGGAAATGCGTGAGTCGGTGTATTGGCTGCGATTGATCTGCGAGTCAGAGTTGATGGCCCGAGAGAGCTTGCGAAGTCTGCTCGACGAAGGCAGTGAACTAGTTCGAATTCTGACAGCGATTGTGAGAAACGCCAGAAAATGAACCGTTCAATCTCAGATCGAACCCTAACAATCACACCGCGACATTGTTACGCGGCGCTCGCAGGTCGAGCAGCGAATCTTGCGCTCTGCGTTCATCGTGCTTCATTCAATCACCGCGCTGCCCCTTCTGCATCAATCACTCTGTATTCTGCATTTGCTCTCGGCGATTCCCCTTCTGCATTCTGCCTTCTTCATTCTGCATTCTCTCCCGGCGATTCCCCTTCTGCATTCTGCCTTCTTCATTCTGCATTCTCTCCCGGCGCATCCCCTTCTGCATTCTTCATTCTTCATTCTTCATTGCCATCCCCGCCTACGCGGCGATCGGCACGGAGACTTGCTAATGGCTAAAGCTCGACAGATCGTGAAGCGCCGCAACGCGGTTCGCAATATCCGCAAGATCACGCAGACGATGCAGCTCATTGCGACCGCGCGCTATCAGAAGGCCTATCAGCGCGCCGTCGCCGCCAAGCCCTATGTCTCGAAGCTGACCGAGATGATGCAGACGCTCGCGTCGCTCGGCTCGGTCGAGCATCCGCTGCTCAAGCCCAATTCGTCGAAGAAGTCGCTGCTGCTGGTCATCACGGCGAATCGCGGACTGTGCGGCTCCTATAACGCCGCCGTGCTGCGGGCCGCGGTGGAGCAGCGCCGGCAGCTTGTCGCGAGCGGCGTGTCGCCCGATGTTTTCATGGTCGGCAAGAAGGGCGTGAATTACTTCAAGTTCCTCAACTTCCCGATCGTCGATCGCATCGTCGACATCGAAGACAAGATCGCCTATGCCCGCGTGGCGGAGCTCGCCGAGAGCTTCATGCAGCGCTATTCGCGCAGCGAATTGGGGCGGATCGACATCGCTTACATGCGTTTTCAGTCGGTCAGCGTGCAGAAGCCCGAGGTGATTCAGCTCCTGCCGATCGAGCCGCCGAAGGCCGCGACCGGTCCGGGGGGAGCGGCGGGGCGCACCAGCGCGGCAGCCGGGACGAGCGCGACCGGCGGATCGGCGGCAGGTTCGAGC
>CAYQLG010000165.1:0-7952 GCA_964418235.1 uncultured Planctomycetales bacterium | reverse complement strand
CCCGGGCGTTGCCTCCCATCCGTTCGCGCAGACTCGCATCGTTCGCGAGACCCTGCAACTGTTTCACCAATGTTGCTGCGTCGCCTTGTGCCACGGCATAGACGCACTGCTCCTCCTTCAGAAAGCGCGCGATCTCCCCATCCGCATCCCCGATGCAAACCGCCGGCTGCCCGGCGGCTCGCGCACATCTTGCACGTTCCTCTTGTAGGCGATCTCAAGGATGCGACCTTGCTTCCCTTGACAATCTTGCCCATGCCGTTCAACGGTCGCGAAGCTTATCGCCATCCATTCCGGCCTGGACCGCTTCGCTTCGCGCCCGAACTCTATGAAGCGGGTGTGGGTGCCGTATTCGCGCGCCTTGGTAAGTAAGGTAGAAAGATCGATCGGGATACAGTGCCCGCACTGTCCCCGGCCCCGATAATAGAGCACGAAGCCGAGGGGCTTCGTCGCTGTGGCGCAGATCACCTTGTGGATGTCGATGCCCGCCTTGCCGGCGATCCCTTGCATCTCGTTCACCACGCCGATGTTTACCGCGCAATGGATTTTCTACAGCTTCACCATGCCGGCGACGCGCGTGGAGGAAACCGGCACCACCCGGGCGACCGCCCGGCTGTAGAGCGCGACACCGACTCCAGGCGTGCCCGAGCTGGGCCACCGATGATCTTCGGAATGTCCCGCATGGTGAACTTCTCCTTTCCCCGGTTCCCGCGCTCGGCCGTAGACGATGACGAAGCCTTCCCGCGTCCCTGGCTCTTTGCTTCGCCACGTTTACGAATCACCTCCTCGGTCGTGCCGGGGTAGGTGGCGCTTTCGAGCGAAAGGAGCTGGCGCGGGCCGAGCTGCGGGAGGACCGAGTCCATCGTACCGATGAAATACTTCAGGTCCAGCGCTTACGTGTTCCTGAGCGACGTGGGGACGCAGGCGAAGAGCGCGTCGGCCTTTTCGGAGAGGGGGTATCGGCGGTGGGACGGACGCCCCTCCTCAGGGCCAGCCGGCGCGCTCGCGACGACCGTGCCGATTTAGGTCTCGCCCTTCGACAGCCAGTCCACCTTCGCCGGATCAATGTCGAAGCCAATGGTCTTGAATCCGGTCTCCGCGAAACAGCAAACGAGCGGCAGCCGACGTTGCTGAGGCCGGCTGCTCTACGGTCGCCGTCCTTGCTGTAAAACGCTCCATGAGCGCTTCGCGGGCGCTCCTCGTGGCGAGAAAGCCGGCCGGTCATGGTGCGGACATCCTACCCGGCACGCCTCCTGAGCGAGGCGGCGACGCGCGCGGCGGTCTTGCCGTCCCACAGGTCGGGGACGCGGCCCTTCTTCCATCCGCCTCCGGCAACCCTAGCGACGAGGCGCTCCACGTCTTCGAGCTTCGCGAGCTCGTTCGTGCCCTGCGTGACGGTGATCGGCCGCTCAGTGTTGGCGCGCAGCGTGATGCAGGGGATGCCGAGATAGGTCGTCTCTTCCTGGATGCCGCCGGAGTCGGTCAGCGCGTAGCGGCAGTCGAATACGAGGCTCATGAAATCCTTGTAGCCGAGGGGCTTGACAAGGATCACACCCTCAGCCTTCTGCAGCCCGTCAAGCAGCCTAGCATCTTCAAGTCGTTTGCGTGTGCGCGGGTGCACCGGGAAAACTAGGGGCAGCTTCCGCGCCGCCGCGGCCACAATGTCCACAAAACGCTTCAGCTTCATTGCATCGTCGACGTTGGACGGGCGATGCAGAGTTACAACGCCGTAGCCCTTGCTATCCAGCCTGAGCCTGTCGCGATAGCGCCGCGCCTCGATCGCGGGGCGCATCATCTCGAGCGAGTCGATCATGATGTTGCCCACGCATTCGATGCGTTCCCCGGGGATGCCTTCGTGGAGCAGGTTCTCGGTGGCGTCCGCGCTTGGTGTCCAGAGCAGGTCGGCAAGCGCGTCAGTCGCGATGCGGTTGAGCTCCTCAGGCATGGTGCGGTCTCGGCTCCGGAGGCCTGCCTCGAGGTGGGCGACCCGGATACCGAGTTTCGCAGCGGCGAGCGTGCAGGCAACTGTCGAGTTCACGTCGCCTACCACGATGACCCAGTCAGGGCGATCGGCCAGGCAGCGCTTCTCGTACGCGATCATCACGCCGCCCGTCTGCTCCGCGTGCGTGCCGCTACCCACGCCCAAGTTCACGTCGGGCTCGGGAAGACTCAGATCTTTGAAAAAATCGTCCGACATGTTGGTGTCATAATGCTGCCCGGTATGCACGATGCGCGGGTGGCACCAGCTTGTGGCGGCGAGCACTTTGTAAAGCGGCGCCACCTTCATGAAGTTGGGGCGCGCCGCGGCGACAAGGTCAACCTTGATCATGTCGCTATCGAACGAAGCTCTTCGAGCATCTGCGCGGCGAGCTTGTCGCGGTCAAGCTCGCGTTCGACGAAGCGACGGCCGTTGTGCCCGAGCGCTCGCGCGTATTGTGGATCCGCCGCGAGGCTGCGCAGTGCATTCACGAGCGCTTCTGCGCTTTCGGGCTGGATCACGACCCCCGCACCCGCGGTCTGCAACAGCTCGGCGCTCTCTCCCAGCACCCCGAGCACGATCGGGCGCTCGGTGGCCATCGCTTCGAACATCTTGGACGGAAGCACGTGGCGGAACACCGGCCGGTTGCGCAGGAGCACGAGAGCGGTGTCCGCGAGCCGCCAGTAATCCACCAACTGATCCTTGCCCACCGGGCCGGTGAAAATGACGTTGTGCAGCTTGCGCTCGTTCGCTTCCCGCTCCAGCGCCGCGCGCTCCGCACCATCGCCGATCAGCACGAAGGCGATGCTCGCGTCGGCCCTCATCTGGTCTGCCGCCTCGAGAACGGTGCTCAATCCGTGGGCCATACCGATGGTACCGACGTAAGCAGCGACGAACTTGCCTTCCAGGCGATACTTCTTCACCAGTAGCTCCGGCTTCGGACCACCCGTGAAACCCTTCAAATCCACCCCATTCCGTACCACGGCGATCTTTTCAGCCGGAATGCCGTTGTGCGACAGCACCAACTTGAACGAATTCGTAACGCTCACGATTTTGGCCGCTTCCCGATAGAGGAAGTACTCAAGGCGCCTGAGTGCACGTAGCGCTGCGGACTCACGCATTGCACCCACCGCGACGATCGAGTCGGGCCACAAGTCGCGCAGCTCAAAAACGAAGGGCCGCCGCTTGAACACCGACAGCGCCCAACCGGCGCAGGCGGTGAAAAACTGTGGGGATGTGGCGACAATGACGTCTGGTCGAGGGAGGAACAGACCGGCCAGGAAACCGGCGACCATAAAGCTCATGTAGTCGAGTGTCCTGCGGGCGAAGCCCTTGTTTGCAGTCATATAAGTCCAGACGCGTATCACTTCGACGCCGTCCATCCGTTCACGCTGGAACAGGCGGTTGCGGTAGCCGGGGAAGAGCTTGCCGGCGGGGAAGTTGGGCTGGGTGGTGACAACAGTGACTTTGGCGCCGACTTTCACCCAACGGCGCGCATGCTCGAAGGTGCGGCCGGCGGGAGCGTTGGTTTCGGGAGGGAAATTGTCGCTCAGAAACAGGATGCGCATACCGTCCAAGAATTACCAAGTGACTTCCAGCCAGGCAAGTTCGGCGCCGCGCATATCCAGGACTAGGCAGAGCGTCTCGAGCTCGAGACCGAATTCTGGCGCGTACCGGCTGCGCTCGACGCGGGCGCGATCACTTGCTCGCCAGGCCACCTCGTGTCCCGAGGGCAGCTTGAAGAGTCCGGACCGTCCGTCGGCCTGCATCGTCACTTCCACAGAGGGATGGAGGTGGTAGCGCGCTTGCGCGCTCCGATAGGCACCCTCGATACGGTCCTCTACGCGCAGCCGGCCATCACGAAGTTGCCAGGTGCGCCGGTGAACGGGTTTGCCCGGCAGGCGCTTGTAGCCGTCATGGGCGCTGGAAACGAGGATTTCGTGGTCTTCTTCCACGACCCTCACGTCGAAAGGCTTCGCGCGGCGCGCCACGCGGAACCCTGCCCAGACTTCGGAAGAGTCCTCGCCGTCCACCGTCACCGTGCTATGGGCAGGCGTGGCGCGCTCCGCCTCGCGCTCGGGGCCAGTGCCGTAGCGCGAGGTGCCGCCGTTTACGATCGTGCGGCACCCGAAGAGCGAAAGCTCGAAGGAGAGCGTGTCCGCGTGCGCATGGCCGGGGAGATAGTCGGGGCCGACTGGCGCCAAGTCAGCAATGAGCACGGCGTGCCCCAATGCCGCACGCACATAGCCGCTGTCGGCCAGATCAACGAGCTTTGGCAGCGCGACGCTATTCTCGCCGAGCAGTTCGCGCGCGTAGCGGTGCAGTTCCGCGGGTGCGGGCGCGACGCCGAAGGCGGAATCGTTGAAGAGAGCGATCTCGCCGTCCGGGTGGCACATCGCGTCCAGCCAGCGCAGCATGCGCCGCGCGGTATCCGGCCAGGAACGCACGAGCGGCTTCCAGCGGATTGGGTCCACGGCTGTATAGGCCCTTGCCAGGTTGATGAGGTCGAGCACATCCTCTAGCGCGAGCGAGTGGTACATCGGGCTGCGCTCGAACTGGCCGCCATCGGGAAGGATCTGTTCACGGATTTCTTTTGCCAGGATCGCCATACCCTTGTCGAGCCAAGTCCGCGCTTCGCCGCCGTCGAACCAGGCGCCCGCGAAAACAAGCGCTTTGGCGTTGGCAAAGAGGTGATTGCCAAGGAGGTGGTACTCAAGACGCCGGGACAGAAAGCGCGCTTGCGTCGCGAGACTGGCTGTTGCGGCCTGCGATAGCGTTTGTCCGGCAAGCGAGTACTTGATCCAGTTCACCACGCGAAGCGACGTAGGATAGGACTCCCAGCCCGTGCCTTTCGCCGGTGGATTGGCCTTGATCCAGTCCTCGATCGCCTGCTCGTGCCAGTGCCGGCGCGCCTGGGCGCCTTCGGCGTTCAGGTCGTCGAAGTAGTGCAGGTTGTAACGCCAAAGGGCGGATGCGCCAGTGGCGGACCAGTCGCCCTCCGGAACGCGCCTTGTCTCGTTCAGCATCTCGAAGAGCATGGGCCCGCACATGCACGCTCGACGGCGGGCGGGGGGCGTCCAGGGGCCGCCTGCCAATCTTCTTGGCGGAGTCACTCCTGCGGGTGGTCTCGGCTTCGAAAGCCTGAGCCACAGCCGGCCGGCGACCTGGATCGGCCGGAGGTAGCGCAGTGTGTGCCAGTAAAGGAGTGGCTTCGCGGTCAATGCGCGTATCGGTTAGGTTCGGCCGGGTTGCATTGTGGCGGGCCCTGGTGCAGCGCACAGGCGACCTCGATCGTGACGCGGCTCACTTCCATCAGCTCCTCGAACGGAATCGGGCAGGGCATACCGCTTTCGATGGCGCGTATGAAGTGCTCGGCGCAGGCGCGCTGGCCCTTGTCCTGGCGCCAGAGATTCATGCTGCTGAAGCCCGGCCAGCCGAAACCGACCAGCTTGCGAAAGTTCTCTAGCTGCAGCACACGCCCTGCAACAAAAACCTCCAACCGCTCCTTCGGAAAACGCTTGTTGCCGTTGGCAAGATAGTGAATGGTGCCCACCGACCCGTCTGCGAAACGCAAGCTGAGTGTCGCGCTGTCGCGCGTGGCGCTTGGCAGAGCCGCGACGTGAAACGATTTGATCGGTGCGCTGGCAAGGAAACGTAGCAGGTCGATAAAGTGACATCCTTCGCCAAGAACACGCCCACCGCCAACCTCTGGGTTCTGGGTCCAGTGCTCGCTTGGAATGGCGCCGGCGTTGACCGTCATCACAAACGCTTTTGGTTCCGACGTGGCATCCAGCAGGACCTTCATTTTTGAGACGAGCGGCGCGAAGCGCCGATTGAAGCCGACCATCAGCAGCCGCGGCGCGCCGCGCTGCACCGCCGCACGCCATGCGGACTCCACCGCATCGACTTCTTCAAATGTGAGCGCCAGCGGCTTTTCGACGAATACGTGCTTGCCGGCGGCGAGCGCCTCAATCGCAAAACGCGCGTGCGTGTCGTGGCGTGTGGCGACGACGACCGCGTTGATACGTTCGTTGCGGAAGACGTCGGCATCCGCATCGGTCGAAGCACGCACAAACCCGTTCTTCTTGCCGTGGTGAAAGGCAGTCACACCCGTGCTGGAGACGATCGTGTCCAGTTGTGCGCCAACGCGTTTCAGTGCCGGAATCAGCACGCGCGAGGCGTAGTTGCCGGCGCCGATCACCCCGAGCACGGCCTTGCCGCTGGCCGCAACGGCAGGCGCCGCGCCGATCGTCACGCGCCGCGCCAGCTCGTCCGGCTTCGCGCCCGCGTACTGCAACACGATGCCGAGCGCCGAGCGGTCGTTGACCAGTACGTCGTAGGCGCGCGCCGCCTCCCGCACGGAGAAGCGGTGGCTGATCAACGGCGCGACGTCGAGCTTGCCGTCGGCCAACATCGCCAGCACTGCCTCGAAATTGCGCTGCTCGGTCCAGCGCACGAATCCGAGCGGGTAGTCGTTGCCCTGCTGCTCGTACAGCGGGTCGTAGCGGCCGGGGCCGTACGAGCACGACACCTGGAACGTCAGCTCCTTCTCGTAGAAGTCGGCGCGGTTGAGCTCCAGTCCGGTCACGCCGACGAGCACGATGCGCCCACGCTTGCGGCTCATACGCGCGGCCTGCGCGATTGGCTCGCTCGATTGCGTGGACGCTGTAACGATCACGCCATCGACGCCGCGCCCGCCGGAAAACGCCAGCCCTCGCGCCACCGGATCTTCGCCGCGCGCCGGATCGCACACCTCGGCGCCAAAGCGCTGCGCCAGCGCGAGCTTCTTGGGATCGAAATCAATGCCCAGCACCCGGCAGCCCTGCGCCCGCAGCAGTTGAACGGTCAGCAGCCCGATCAGGCCGAGACCGGTGACGACGAAACATTCGCCGAGCGTGGGCGCGGCGAGCCGGATGCCCTGCAGGCCGATCGCCCCCAGGACCGTGAACGCCGCGGCCTCGTCGCTCACCGCATCGGGCACACGCGCGCACAGGTTCTTGCCCACCCGCACGATCTCCGCGTGCGGGCCGTTCGACACGACGCGATCGCCGACCGAGGAGCCTTCGACGCCGGCGCCGACCTCCAGTACCACGCCGGCGTTGCAGTAGCCCAGCGCCAGCGGCTGGTCGAGCTTGCTGCGCACCGCATCGAGCGTGGCGAACAGGCCGTCGGTGCGCACCTTGTCCAGCACCTGCCTGACCTTCTCCGGCTGCTGGCGCGCCTTGTCGATCCAGGAGGCGCGGCCGAAATCGACCAGCATGCGCTCGGTGCCGGCGGAAATGAGGCTCGCGCGCGTAGCGATCAGCAGCGTGCCGCGCGCCACCTGCGGCGCGGGCACGTCGGCCACCAGCGTTTCGCCGCTGGCCAGGTTTTGCAGCACTTGGAGCATCGTCAGTTCTTCTTGTCCAGAAACATCCTGCACCAAAGCTCGATCGAACACAGCGCCAGCAGCGGGTAGGCGGCATCGATGCGGCCGGCCGCATCCAGAGCGCACAGCCGCGTCACCGCGGCGGGATCGAACAGACCGCGCGCCGCGACGCTGCGTTCGGACAGCAGGTCTTCGACCGTCTCGCGCAACTCATGGCGCAGCCAGCGCCGCAGCGGCACGCCGAAACCGGTCTTCGGCCGATAGATCACGTCGCGCGGCAGATATGGCTCCATCGCCCGCTTCAGGATCCACTTGCCTTGCGCGCCGCGCTGCTTGAACTGCGGCGGCAGACTCGCGGCCAGTCGCATCAAGTCGGGATCGAGGAACGGCACGCGCACCTCGACCCCGACCGCCATGCCCATCTTGTCCGTGTAGTTCAGATTGTGGTCGCTCAGGAAGTGCCTGGCCTCGAGAAAGAGCATGCGGTTGAGCGGCTCCGCTTCGGCCTCGATCGCGCGCAGGCTGTCGATGAGCGGCTCGAGCGGCGACCAGCCGGCACACTGCGCGCGCAGGGCCGGTGCCAGCAGCGGGGCGGAGTCCGACTGCGGC
>CAYQLG010000164.1:0-7958 GCA_964418235.1 uncultured Planctomycetales bacterium | reverse complement strand
AGCGCCAGCAGCGCCGCAGCCGGCGCGACGGCGACCGCCGCCGGCGCCGCCAGGAAAGCGGCCGAGCGAAAGCTGAAAATCCTGATTTTGGGCGGTACGGGTTTTCTGGGGCCTCACACGGTGCGCGCGGCGCTGGCGCGCGGGCACACGTTGACGCTATTTAACCGCGGCAAGTCGAACCCGGGACTCTTTCCGGAGGTCGAGCGGCTGGTCGGCGATCGGTACGAAGACATCAGTGCGCTGAAAGGCCGCGCGTGGGATGTCGTGATCGACAATTTTGCCTATGTGCCCAGTGTCGTGCGCACCGCGCTCGAGGCGCTGGCGGGCAACATCCAGCACTACATCGTGATCTCGTCGATTTCGGTCTATCCCAAGATGGCCAAGATCGACATGGATGAAACCGCTGAGGTCGGCACGATTCCGGCGGAGGAGTTGGAGAAGATCAAAACCCATCGAGAGATGGGGCCTTACTACGGCCCGCTCAAGGCGCTCTGCGAGCAGGAGGGCGAGAAGCTGATGCCGGGCCGCACCACGGCGGTGCGAGCGGGGCTGATCGTCGGGCCGGATGATCCCAGCGACCGTTTCACCTATTGGCCGGCGCGCTTTGATCGCGGCGGCGAAGTGCTCGCGCCGGGCACGGGTGATGATTACATTCAGGTGATCGACGTGCGCGATCTGGGCGAGTGGCTGGTGCACTGCGCCGAAGAGCGCGTGATGGGCGTCTACAACGCGATCACGCCGGCGCGCGATCGGACGATGAAAAAACTCCTCGACGCCTGCAATGAGGTGGCGGGCAAGCAGGCCACGGTGACATGGCTGCCGGTCGATTTTCTCGGCGAGCAGCAGGTGCAGCCGTGGTCGCACATGCCGGTGTGGCTGCCGCGGGAGGGCGATTATGCCGGTGCGGGCCAGATCAGCGCGGTGCGTGCTGTCGCGAAGGGGCTGAAGTTCCGCGCGATCAAGGAGACGGTCGCCGACACACTGACCTGGTGGCGGACGCAGCCGAATGATCGGCGGAGCAAGCTCAAAGCCGGTCTATCGGCGGAGCGGGAATTGCAAGTGCTGGCCGAGTGGAAAAAGCGGGGCAGCTCGCAGACCCCATAAGCCGAGCGGCGATCATGAGCGGAGCCGCGACCGTGAGGAAGCGGAGACTCTCGGAGTATCTCTCACTACCTGCGGTCGTGGCTCTGCAACCGCTCGCGCGATGCTAAAACGAAGGTCTACAGCGCCGTCGACGGACGGATCGCCGGGCGCTCGGGCATGGCTTCGAGCACGCGGTCGCCCAGGCCATAGCTGACGGTCTGCTCGGCATCCATCCAGTTGTTGCGGTCGCAATCCTTGGTGATCTGCTCCATCGTCTTGCCGGTGTGCTTGGCGAGGACGCGGTAGAGCTGGTCCTGCGTGCGCATCATCTCGTCGATCTCGATCTTGAGATCGGTGGCCGGGCCGCGCGCGCCGCCGAGCGGCTGATGGATCATCACGCGCGAATGCGGCAGAACGAAACGCTTGCCCTTCGCGCCGGCGGTGAAGAGCACCGCGGCCATGCTGGCGGCGGCGCCCACGACATAGGTGCAGACATCGCAAGGGATGAACTGCATCGTGTCGTAGATGCCCATGCCGTCATACACGCTGCCGCCGGGTGAGTTGACGTAAAGATGGATGTCGGCCTTGGGGTCTTCGTGCGCGAGAAAAAGCATCTGTGCGACGACGACATTGGCCAGGTCGCTCGTGACCTGGTCTCCGAGGAAGACGATGCGATCGCGCAGGAGGCGCGAGTAGATGTCATAGGCGCGCTCGGCGCGGCCCTCGCGTTCGACGACGATCGGAATAAGCTGATTGCTGGGCATGGGTATCCACATGGGCACGCCGATATCGGCGGCGCGGGTTACTTCTTCTTCTTGTCCTGCTTGCTCTCTTCGAGGATTTCGTCGATCAGGCCGTAGGCCAGCGCTTCCTGGGCGTTCATATAGCGATCGCGCTCGGTTTCCTCGGTGATCTGCGCCTCGGTTTTGCCGGTGTGCTTGGAGAGGATCGACGTCAACATCTTTTTGAGCTTGAGAATCTCATCCACCTGGATGCGCATGTCGGAGGCCTGGCCGCCGAGATAGCCCCACGGCTGATGAATCATGACCTTGGCGTGCGGCAGGGCGTAGCGCTTGCCCTTGGTGCCCGCGGCGAGGATCAGGGCGGCGCCGCTGCTGGCCGCGCCGACGCAATACGTCGCGATGTCGCAGGTCAAAAACTGCATCGTGTCATAAATCGCGAGCGTGTCATCGATGTCGCCGCCGGGACAATTGATGTACATGTGGATGTCCTGGTCGCGCTTAATCGACTGCAGGTAGAGCATGCTCTTCACAATGTGAGAGCAGACCGTGCTGCTGTTGATCGTGATCCGCGGATCGAGCGGGAGATCGAGGAAGATGATGCGGTTGTCCAGCAGCATCTCATTCAGGCCCATCTGCCGCCAGGCCTGCATGCCGCCGGCTTGGGCGAAGGGTCCGGGAAGCTGTTCATGCCATGAGGCCATTCCGACTCCTTCAGTTCAGGCATCGCGCGGTCCACCATGACCGCGCGCTGTGCTCGTCATTCTATCGGTTAGGTCAACGCCCGGCTCGCACGTGATCGTTAGGCGTTGCCCGCGTTATACTTAGCGTTGCCGATCAGTTGCTCGATGGCTTTGTCGTGCCGAATTTGCTCGGCGAGCTGCAACAGCAGGCCCTGGCTCTGCAATTCATCGCGCACGCGATCATAGCGCCGGTTGTAGCGCCGCGCGATCGCGCCGATCGCCGCGTTCAACTCCTCTTCGGTCACGCGGATGCCCAGGCGGTGCGAGATGGCGTCGAGGATGAAGGCGAGCTTGAGATTGCGCCGAACATCTTCGCTGGCGTGCGTGCGAAGCGCATCGATTTGCGCTTCGATCTCGGTCATCGGCACGCCGGACTGCTGCAACTCAAGCACGCGGCGGATGATGGCGCGGTCCGTCTGGCGGGCGGAGAGTCCCTCGGGCAGGTCGATGGCGGTGTTCTTGAGCAGATACTCCTCGACCTGGACCTGCTTGGCGCGACGCTCGAGATCGTCACGCTCGATTTCGAGGACGGAGCGGGTGTATTCGCGCAATTCCTGCTCGCCGCCCATGCCGAGATTTTCGACGAGCTGCTCGACTGTCACCGGCACGAGTCGCTTGATTTCATGAATCTTGAAGTCGAAGCGCGCGGGCTTGCCGCGGAGGTCGGCCCGCTCGTAATCATCGGAAATCGAGCAGTCGATCGAGCGCTCCTCGCCGATCTTGGCGCCGCGCAACACGTCGGCGAGATTTTGCAGCACGATGCCGTCGAGGCGCGACGGGCGTACGCCGAGTTGGACGTTCTCCTCGTGCTTGACCTGCTTGTCTTCGCAGTAGAGGGTGACGTCGGCGATCAGAACGTCCTCATCGCCGGCGGCGGCGCCGTCGGTCGGCTCAAGCCGGCCGCGGTTCTTGCACTGCAGCTCGATCTGGCCGTTGATCATCTCGTCGGTAATGGTGACCTGCGGCGTCTTCAGCTCGATGCCCTCGAGCGTGGGCAGGTCAAACTTCGGGCGCAGCTCCAGCTCGACGGTGTAGGTGAGATCGCCGCTGGCGGGCAGTTCGATCTTTTCGAGCGCGGTGTTGAACTCGACCAGTTTTTCGCCGCCGTCGGCGCTGATGCGGAAGAGCGGTTCGCCGAGCACGTCGAGCTTTTCGCGCTCGACGGCGGCAAAGTAGCCCTGGCCGACGATGGTCGATTTCATGGTTTCACGGACTTCGGCGCCAAAGCGCTTCTCGATCAGCTTGCGCGGGGCGCGGCCCTTGCGGAAGCCGGGCAGGTGCACGTCGCCCATCAGCTCATCGTAATTGTGCGCGGTGTGGGTGGCGATGACCTCGGCGGGCACGATGATCGTAAGTTCCTTGCGCAAGACGCCGATGTCGCGCGTTTCAGCCCGGACTTTCTCGCGCAGCTCGTCGTTCAGGCGTTTCGTTTCCTGCCCGGCTTTCTCACGCAACTCCGGGTCGTCCACCAGATTCGTCATGTCCGCCACGTCCATCATCATCTCCCGACAGAAAAACCGGGCCGACAAGTCTGGGGTCGGCCGGGTGAGCGGTCGCTCCGGGTCCGCGGGCGCGCCGGCGCCGCCGGCCCGGATTGGCCTGGGTGTTGGTTCGCTCGGCTACGCGCCGCCACCGCCGAACAATTGATTGAAAATCAGCGCGTTGGAGTCGGCGCCAAAAAACGTATTCACAATCACCGAGAGCAGAAACGAAATGAAATTGGTGAAGACGTCGGCGAAGCTGACTTTCGGAAATGCCTGGGCCACGCCGAGCGCCACGCCGCCGTGAGCCAGGACGATCAGTTGCGGGTACTTTCGCAGCAGTCGTGAATACGCCTTCATGGGTTTGCTCCGTATGAAACTCTATCGGCCGCGCCATGCCGCCGACGGCAGCCGCCACGCATAGCCTTGAAACAATAACGCCGCTTTTCGCGAAGGACAAATGGCGGCCCCCCCAGAGGCGACAGCGCGAAATCGCATGATCCGGGGGCCAGGCCCAAGCGGGGGTGAAACGGACCCGCAGCCGTCACGCCGTCGTTGCCGGCGGCCGGATGATCCGGGGGGCGCGCGGCGTAGCGCCGCTTTGCACACCTTCTGCCGCGGAACGCTTGGCCGCTCCGCCCGCGATTGGGCCGGAGCGGCGCGCAGCGAGGCGTTGGAATCGCGTGATCAGCCGGGCAGATCAATCCCGGCGATCCGTGATTTACACGGCGGTATGCTTGCTCCGGGCTATCCGCCAACGATCGCGCTGACGAAGCTGTCGATATCGTCAAAGTTGAAGAAGCCGTCGCGGTTGCAGTCACCGGCGTAGATCGGGGCATAGGTGTACGTGGCGACATACGTAACCGGGTCGGCCAGGGCCAGCACGAAAGCGTCGATATCGTCAAAATTCACGACGCCGTCGTAGTTCATGTCGCCGGTGCGCGCGGGAATGCGGTTGATCGTGACAGTGCCGCTGGTGAACTCCAGGACACCCAGCCGGAAGAAGCCGGTGGTCGGCTCCATCACAACCTGTGTGATTGTGAAGCCCGCGAAGTTGGAAGCGTCGACGAACGCGGAGAGTGTCGCGCCGAAGTTGACCGTGGTGCCGAGCAGGATGGTTGACCCCTCAAAGCGATCGCTGACGACGGTGAAGGGGTGCGTGCCGCCGACGTGATAGACCTCGCCGCGCAGCCCCTCGCTGGCGCCGGGTTGCAGCGTATCGAGAATCTCGCCGAGCGGACGGGCGCTGGGAAAGAGAATCCCGAGCAGCCCGCTGGTGCCGCGCGCCTGTCCGTCAATGACATAGGTATATCCAAACCCGGGGTCGATGGTGTCCGGGTTGCTGGAACGGGCCTGATCGGTAGCGTGCTGCAGCCGCACGCCGGTGATATTGATGATGGCCTGGTTATCCGCCTGGGCGGCGACGGCCGCCAGCAACATTCCGCTGAACAAAATTCGATGCATCTTTCGTCCTCGTGTAAGCGTCGGTTGAGCGGCCCGCCCCCGGCACAAGCCGGGAACGTCGCGGCGCCGCTGACTTTTTTGCAGAGCCGCGACTGCTTGGAGCAGAGCCGCGACCGTAAGGAAGCGCAGAGTCCGCAATGGCCCGAGTTGCACGCGAGGATCAGATCCTGCGTGGTGGTCAAAGACCGCTTCCTGACGGTTGCGGCTCTGCCATGCTGTTCCATGTCGGTCGCAGCTTAGGATCATGGCTGGGCGACAGTCGCCGGCTGCTTGCTTCGTACGGTCTCAGTATCGCCGATCGGGGTTGGGAATCACAAGTCCCTCGTCGCCGGTCGGCGGGGGTTGACGAGTTCTCGGAAGCCGTGCCTTTTCGGCGGTTTGCGGACGCGCGTCCGCCACGCGGGCTATAACAAATGTGTAGAAGTGCTCGGGCCGACGCGCGGCGGAGGCCCGGCCGGTCGGCCGCCGAGTTGAACAGACCGGCGCTCGTGCGGTAATGTCACACGCCGCGGCGGACAGCGCGAGGGCTGCGCCGGTCGAAGGAGCAGGTGCGTATGGCAGCAGGCAACGCCGTCTGGGGGATCGATGTCGGGCAGTGCGCGTTAAAGGCGATCCGGCTGCGCGCGGCGGATAATGGGCGGGTCGAGGTGGCGGGCTTCGACTTTGTGCCCCATGAGAAAATCCTCAGCCAGCCCGACGCCGACCGCGATGCGCTGATCGCCGATGCGCTCAAGAAGTTCGTCGGGCGCAACGAGTTTCGCGGCGATCAGATCATCATCGGCGTGCCTGGACAGCAGTCGTTTGCGCGCTTTATCAAGCTTCCGCCGGCCGACCCCAAGAAAATCAACGACCTGGTGCGTTATGAGGCGGAGCAGCAGATTCCGTTCGACATCGAAGATGTTGTCTGGGACTACCAGGTGTTTCAAGCGCCCGATTCGCCGGACGTGGAGGTCGGCATCTTCGCGATTCGCAAGGATCTGATTCGCAAGCATCTGGAGCACTTCAGCGCGGTGGGATTGGCGCCGACCGGTGTCCAGACGATTCCGTCGGCGCTCTATAACTTCGCCCGCTTTGAAGAGAGCGAGTCCGCCGCGGCGGCCGGCGCGACCGTGATTGTCGACGTCGGCGCCGTCAACACGGATCTGATCATTGTCGAGCCGAACAGCGCCTGGACGCGCAACATTCCGCTCGGCGGTAACAGCTTCACCGACACGGTGATTCGCTCGTTCAAGCTCTCCTTCGCCAAGGCCGAGGAGTTGAAGCGCACCGCCGCCACGCACAAGTACGCCCGGCAGATTTTCCAGGCGATGCGCCCGGTCTTCTCCGAGCTGGTCGCGGAGATTCAGCGCTCGCTGGGCTTCTACAGCGCCAGCCACCGCGACGTGAAGCTCGATCGTGTGCTGGCCGTCGGCAATGCCTTCCGACTGCCCGGGTTGCAGAAGTATCTGGAGAACAACCTCTCCATGCCCGGCGGCGTCGACAAGCTGGAGAAATTCTCCAAAGTCGTCTTTGGCGCCGGCGTCAAGGTCGATGAGTTCAACGAAAACGCGATCAGCCTGGCGACGTGCTACGGCCTCGCGCTCCAGGGGCTGGGGCTATCCAAGATCAACGCCAGCCTGCTCCCGCCGGAGCTGGCCCGCATCGCGGTCTGGAAAAAGAAGCGCTATTTCTTCGTCGCGGCGGCGGCGGGCTTTGCCGCGATGGCGGCGGTGCCTTGGACGTTCAACACGATGCAGGCCCAGGCGCTCAGCAGCGGTCGCGTCAACGACGACATCAGCCGCGCGGTGCAGATCATCAACACCGCCCGCAAGTACAAGGCCGACTTTCAGCAGGCCAGCAGCGACACCGGTCAGAAGCAGAAAGACCTCGAAAACCTCTTGGCGCTGAAGAAGCACGAGACGCTGATTCCGCGGATCGTCGCGCTGGTGCATGAGGCCCTGCCCGAGCCGAACCCGCCGCAACTCAAGAACGTGAAAAGCCTGCGGGAATACCGCGAGTTGATCAAGGCCAATCCGCAGATCGAGCGCGCCCAGCGCGGCCTGATGTTCATCGATGGATTGTCGATCGACTATGTGCCCGACGTCGATGCGGTCGACGTGAATCAACTCAGCGAGCGGATGGGCCAACAGGGACAAGCGGGGGCCGGCGCCGCCGGCCAGCCGCCCAAGGCGCCCGGCTTTGTCGTGAAGGTGGACGCGCGCCTGCTCTACGGCAAGCGCGAGGCGGATGCGCTCAACTGGCTGACATCGGGCAACAGCCCGGACAAGCCCGGCTATCGTGAAAGCCTGCGCAAGCTCGCGCAGCGCGAAGGGCTGGGCTTTCATATGCCCGCTGAAGACGCGTCCGGCAAGGTGCCGGAGCATTTCACGAGCCGGCTCACTTTCCGCAAAGCGACGATCGATCAGCGCTCGAGCGCGCCCGAACCGCGTCCCGGCGGCGGTGGCACG
>CAYQLG010000163.1:0-7971 GCA_964418235.1 uncultured Planctomycetales bacterium | reverse complement strand
GTCACACTTGAAATTGCGGGTTCGAAACGAGGGTAGCATGGGCCTCCGGCCCGTGGGTCCCATTACAAAGATAGGCACGAATCTCATGCCGTGACGTCTGAGCTCTTTTCCGCTTCATCCGAAAATTCAAGTTTGACGAAGCACTAGGCGCCGGTCGCGGCGCGGCGTTGCGCGTCAGCGATAGGGGAGCATGCCGTTCGAGAGGCCCAGCGCGATCTTGAAAGCCCAACCGGCGATCAGCAGAACGAGCAGCGCGAGAAAAAGCCGGTCGGGCGAGAGATACTTGATTCGCAACGTCGGCCAGCGCCCGCGCCACAGCGCGAAGAGGGCCGCGCCGCATGCGCCCGTCGTCGCCAGGCAAAGGATCAATCCGGTCGGCTGTGCGAGGAAGGCCGCCCAGAACCGCCCGCGAACGGTGTTGGCAAAAGCGGTCGTCATGCCACAGGTGGGGCACGGCAGGCCGGTCCTGATCAGCATGCCGCATGGACCGGGGAAGAGCTGCTGATGCGTGCCCAGTCCGGTCGGGCTGGGCCGTAGCCACGCCGCAATGCCGAGCAGGCCGCCGCCACAAAACAGTACGAGCAGCGCCAGCGCCCGGACCCTGCCGGCTTGCGCCCGCGGTCTCGCGGGCCAGTCCGAAGCGGCAGATGGATCGGCGGATGAGCGCGCCGCAGAGTGCGCAAAGCCGGGGGAAGAGTCCGCCGGCGGATCGACCTCATGACGTTGCGGTTCGGTGTTCAATATTTGCTCTTCGAGACGCCCACTCACGATGATTGCATCCGAATTCAGCACGACAGTACAGAATGGCGCGACCTGCAACGCGCGTGATCGGGCGCGAGGCAAGCCGGCGCGGCCGTGCTACGCGGCGCATGCAGGGCCGGGCGCCTTGGCCGGCCCTGCGACTGTTTGCTACTGGCCGCCCGTCGGCGGATAGGCGGCTTGGAGCGCCAGCAGCACATACGCCGTCACGAGTTGCGGATCGCCTTCCATCCAGCGGTCTTCCGCGTTGGTCCAACTGCCGTCGGGGCGTTGCAGGTCGGCGAGGCGCTCGGATAGTTCGCGCCGCCAATCGTGCTTGCGGCCCTGTGCATCGGTGATGACGGCTTCTCCGCCGATCGCCAACGCCCGCGCCAGCACATGGTAGTAATAGTAAAGCCCTTCGCGCGATTGCTCGCCGGGCATGTTGGGGTTGACGCTCAGCGTCCAGTTTTTGGCGATCCATTCGCGCGCGGCGAGCACGCGCGGATCATCCGCGCGCAGGCCCACATAGAGCAGGCTCTTGTAGCCGGAGTAGCTCATCGAACCGTAGCAGCGCAACTCCTTGCGCGCGCCGACCTCGATCTCGCCGGCTTTGCTCTCGCCGCCGTTCGCAGGGGAATAGATAAAGCCGCCCTGCATGCTGCCGCGGGCGAAGGGCTGGTCGTTTGATTCGCCGAGCATCTGGCAGCGGCGGATGAAAGTCAGCGCCTTGGCATAAGCCGGATCATCCTTGGGCAGGCCGCTGTCGTGCAGCGCCTCGACCATCATCTGCGTGTTCGAAAGATCGGGCCGCTTGCCACGGCCATAACCGGCGCCGCCGTAGAACGGATTGTCGGGCTTGATGTCTTCCGATTCGTCCCACTGGTCTTTGATGAGGAAGCGCTGCAGCTCTTGGATGCGCTCGGCATGGCGCGTGCGCGGCAGCGCGGCGAGCATGGATAGGGTCACGCTCGATTCGTAGTTCTTCAGAAGCCCCTCGGCGCCATAGACGCCGCCATCTTCGCGGCGATGGCTGAGGACGAAATCGACGCCGCGCGCGACGGCGGCGTGTTGCGGTCCGACCGACGGGGTCTGGGCGAGGGCTTTGACGACGAGGGCGCTGATGCCGGGGCCGGCTTTGCTGGTCCAACCGCCGTCGGGGCCTTGCGCGCTGAGCAGAAACTTCGCGCCGCGCTCGATCAGGGCCGCGGGGGCCTGATCGGCGGGTGCGGGCTTGGAGACCTCACCGCTGGCGGCGCGAATGGTCGTGGCGGGCTGCGTGGGGGGGGCGGTCGGCTGTTTGGCGGCGGGTTCGGCGGAATGCGTTGTGGCGGGGGCGTCGGCCAGTGCGGCGGCGAATGGGTACAACGCCAAGGTCGAGAGCGCGGTCGCGGCGAGGATGAGCAACTGCGCCCGCGATGCGGTCCTGCGCTGGAATAGCGCCATAGCTCGAAGCATCGCCCCGCGCGAGGGCTGAGCCTCATCGCGGACTATCTCACAGCTTGCGGGGGGCAGGGATTCGCCCGGCGATTGACAGGCCGAAAGGCGATTCCGCGCGAAACCACTTACGCGATCAATGACAGGAAGCCAACCGGGTCTCACGCGATCTTTCATGGGCGGCAACTCCTCCAAGCAGGCGATGATCGATGCTTCATGGTATAAGTGTATTCCGATTTTTCCGCGGTGGCAGGCGTGCCGCTGCAGCACCGTGCCGCAATGCCGGGCGGTGAGCGGAAAATCGCAGGGACGAGTACGGGGGCGCGACCTTCGCCGTTGTGGTCGTGGCACATGGCTGCGGCGGCCCGCACTGCCGTCCGCGAGCGGCACGCCCCAAGCGCCGCCAAGCTAGTTGACATCTCGAAACACAACTCCGGTGGCTCTCAGGTCCGTCAGCGTCTTCATCACCTTGTCGCTGCAAACGAGAATCACTGAATAGCCATCAATCCGAAAGATGTTTGAGCCGGCGACGCGCGCAGGGTCCACCTTAATGTCGAACAGCATTTTGTATGTGCCGACCTCCTCCGGCGTTGGTGCGTCCGTTCCCCACTTGACGCATACCGCCGTGCGCCTTTCATCAATGCAATTCTCGAGTCGCAGCACGTTGACCAGGAAGTATTCGCCATCGTAGCCTTCGACGCTGGATCTGAACAGTTGAATCTCGTCCGGCCATTCGGCGCGCAAGGCATCAGCAATCCGAGCCGATACAACCAGGATCAGGTCTGAATTGAACGTGATGTCAAGCGGTCGTCCCGGCACAAACGCTTTCGAAGTCGGTATGGACGGCAGGTTGACTTTCTTTCCAAGCCAGAGCGAATAACCAAGACGCTCGCCATCTGGAAGCACGGCGCCATCAAGATACCAATAGCCTTGAGGCATATCCTCATCCGGAGATATCTTGTAGTACTTCATCATTGCCCGACATAAGGTTGCAATACGGTTCGACCAACAGCAGATGGCCATCCATCCACGGCGAGATTCTACGGCTCCGACTTTGGATGGATCGTATCATGTTGAGGCATTCGATCAGGCTGCCTCAAGACATGCAGCGTTTATCCGCTGTGTTTGAACAGCACGACGTCGCCGTCGTGAATCACGTAGGTCTTCGGCTCCTGTCGCACTTTGTTGGAGGCCTTGGCCTCGCGCATGCCGCCCGCGGTGCGCAAATCTTCGTACGAGACGGTCTCCGCCTTGATGAAGCCGCGCGCCAGGTCGGTGTGAATCCGGCCGGCGGCCTCGACCGCGGTGTAGCCGCGCGGGATCGGCCAGGAGCGCACTTCCTCCGGGCCGGCTGTCAGGAAGTGGATCATGCCCAGTGATTCGAAGCAGGCCCGGATGATCTTCGTCCCCGCCAGCTCCGTGACGCCGTAGTCGGCCATGAAGAGCGCCCGATCCGCCGGCTCGACCTGGATCAGGTCGGCTTCAACGCTCGCGCCGATCGCAAACGTCGCGAAGGCGTGCGGATCGGTGAAGGCCGGCGGCTGATTCAGCTCGGCTTCGCCGACGTTGATCACCAATACCACGGGTTTCTGCGTCAGGAATCCAAAGCTGCGCACCATCTTCTCTTCTTCGCCCGCCTGAATCACGCCCGAGAGCGGCTGCTCGCTTTCGAGCGCGTCGCGACAGCGGAGCAGCAGCGCCAGCTCGCGCTTGGTGGCGTCATGGTCCTTCGCCGGGCGCTTCAGGGCCGCTTCGAGCTTTTCGATGCGGCTGGAGCAGATGGTCAGATCGGCCAGCAGCATCTCGTCGCGCAGCAGGCGCAGGTCGCGCTGCGGGTCGATCTTGCCGTGATGGGGCGGCACCGCGTCGGATTTGAACTGCCGCACGATCGCGAGCAGTCCGTCGGCCTGGCGCAGGCTGGGCAGGTGTTTTTCCAGCCCGGCGCGCTCTTCCTCGTCCGCCGCCGTCGGCAGATCGACAAAATCCATCGTCGCTTCGGTGCGTTTCTTGGGTTGATATTGCTCGGCCAGCCAGTCGAGCCGCGGCTCATGGATTTTGACGGCGGCGAGATTCTCCTCGCCGATGCGGAAATGCGACCGCGGTAATCCGGTCAGCGCGGAATACAGCGTGGTCTTACCGGAAAGCGGGAAGCCGACGATCGCGATGCGCATCCGATGCAATCTCCTGGGGTCGAGGCGGGTACGCGCCGCGTTCGCCGGCCGCAGCCATCCAGCGGACGCGGACTACGGCTTGGCGCGGGCCACGCGACGGATCGATTCCAACTGCGTGGGCGTGCGGATTGTGCCCTTGCCCTGCCGATATAAGATAGCGATGAATGCTGCTCGCGGACAGTTGCGAACCCGCGCCGGCTGGCGCACGTAGCCAGGGCGAGGTTTGAGGGCAGCGAGGAAGAGGTAGCGCATGGCGACCAGCGTTGATCGCGTCGGACGGGCGGCTCTTGCGGCCGCGTTTCTATTTTTGCTGACCGGTTGTCCGACGGAGAATTTCCCGGAGCAGCTAACCCCCGACGAAACGCAGGTCAATCAGATCGTCAATAATGACGCGCTCTCGGCCCAGGAGAAGCGCCGTCTGCTCGGCGACCTCGGCATCCCGCCGACCACGATCAACTTCTTTCTCGATGACGAGCGCACCGGCAATCAGTTCGGCGGCGATCTGCGAACGGCCTTCACGAAAGTCAATGAGAGCGTGTTTACCCGGCTGACGCCGGATGAAATTCAGATCTATGCCGACGCCGCCAGTGCCGTTGACGGTCCGCTCAATATCACGCTGTCGGATGAGCAGGCTCAGAACATCGTGATTTTCTTCGGCGACAACTTCATCAACACCGCGGCGCAATTGGAGGCTTTTCTCGATGATCCGGCGAACGCCGGCGCGCTGCCGGGGCAGGTGAGCGAAAACAACCTGCGTGATCTCTTTGTCGAATTTGACCCGAGCCGCGTGCTGGCGCAGTTGTAGTCGGGCGGCATGGTTTCAGCTTGAAGCCTGCAGTAAGGAGTAAGGAGTTGCGCCGCACCGCGCCGTAGTATCGCAGCGCGCTCGCTTTCCGAACCGCGCCGGCTTTCCGAACCGCGCCCGTCAGGAAGCGATTCGATTCCGACCGGCCCTGATCCAACCGCTCGGCCCGCCTCCGGCATTGCCGGATTCTTCGCAAGTGCATAGCCCTTCGCCCAACTCGCCCGGGCGCAGCAAGCATTCCAGCAGCGCCCCACCAACCGCGCGCGACGCGAATCCAATCGCTTCCTCACGGGCGCGGTTCGGATTCCTCCGCCTGAACTTTCTTCGCAGCCGATCTGAAAATTTTCCTCACGATGCTGCGTGAGCTCATCATTCGACGTTTGGTCTATCCGCGCAGACCGGTTACGCTAAGACGCCATTTGCGACTGGGCCGTAGCACGAACGCAATTTTCAGGGAGCGACGCTCCAGCTCGGGCCGTGGGCCGCATCGACGCGGCGCTCATGAAAGGTCTGAGCACAGAGGCTAGCGGATGCCTGATTCCATGGGCAGTTTAACCGGGCGGTGGCGCCCGGTGATTGCGGGCGTTGTGGTCTGGAGCGGGTGAATTCTTGCATGAGGAGGAATGAAACATGAAAAGCGGTATCAGCGCGTTCTGGATGGCTTGGAGTGTTGGCGCGGCGGCGGTGTCGCTCGACGCCGCGGTCATCAGCGTGCCGGCGGCGCAACCGACGATTGCGGCGGCGATCGGCGTCGCGAATCCGGGCGACATAGTCGATGTCACCTCGCCGTCACTATTCGGCTCCGAGCTGGTCATCGATTATCTCGGCAAGGCGATCACGGTGCAGACGGCGTCCAGCATTGACCAGCCCATCGGCGGCCAATACCGGCTTGCGCCCGGTTCCGCATTGCAGTCAATCAGCGGCAGCATCAGCATCCGCGGTGAGCTGCGTTCGCCGGCGACCGGCGCGGCGGATGTCCGCGGCACGCTCATCGTTCGCAATGGAACGGGCCGAGTGACCGTGCAACGCGGCAGCCGGCTGAACGTTGCCTCAACGTCGAGCGTAATCCGTATCGAATCCGACGCCGGCGTACGGATTGAGTCCGACGCCACCCTGATGCTCGGCGGCGCATTTTCCGGCTCGCCGCAAGTTGATAACGCCGGCCGCATCACGCTCCAGCCCAGGTCTTATCTGGCGTGCCTGTCGGGGTTGCGCAACAGCCTTGGGTTGTTTGCGGGCATCATCAGCGACAATGCCACGATCGAAGTCAACGTCCGCTTTGAGAATGACAGCGCCGTGACACTGCTCGGCGGCTCGCTCTATCTCGCCGGTGATTATGAGCAGCTCAGCGGCTCCGCCCGGCTGGTCGGCCAAGGCACGAGCATTCTCAGCACGGGCCTCGTGCGTGCGGCCGGAGGCGAGTTCCGTCTGACCGACGCCGGCCTGCTCGCCGATACGCTTGAACTGCTCGGCGGCGCCGACGCCACGCTCATCAACACCGACCTCACGCTCGCCGATCGCTTCCGCTGCTCCGCCGAAACCACCGGCTCGGGATATTGGATCGCGAATCTTGAGAATTCCGGGACGATGTACATGGTCGACAATACATCACTCGTCGGCAACGCGGTCAACAACGGCACGATCCGCGTACAGCGCGGCACGCTATCGATTTTCGGCACGCTCAGCGGCAGCGGCACGATCATCGGCAGCGTCTCAGGCCCGACGCTTTCCGACGGCGACACCGGCGGCGGGCTGGAGGTCGGCGGCAACTGCTCGATCTCGGCCGGCGGCGGTCTGTTGATGCCCAGCCCGCTGCTCACGGTCGCCATCGACGGCAACTTTGATTGTGCGATCAATGATCCGGCTCGCTTTGACATGCGCGCCGCCACACTCAAGCTCTCGTCCGTCACCGGCGACGCTCAGCTCGAGCGCATGAGCCTCGACCGTGGCCCGCGCGCCAGCGGGCTGGACCCGCTCCTGCCCGGCAACTTCCCGATCGGCACGTTGAACATCGCGCGCGGCCGCGTCGCGCTCGTCGACAATCACAACAACCCCGGCGCTCTCGCGTCGTGTGATGCGGTCTATGCCGATACGTTGATTATCGCCGCCGGCGCGACGCTGATCACGAACGGCTGCCCTGTTTATTACCGCACGCTGACCAACCTCGGAACGATCGACGTTCCGGGCGCCGTCGTGCAGATCCCGACGGCGACGCCGGGAGACATGAACTGCGACGGATCGGTCAACTTCAGCGACATCGAGGGCTTTGTGCTGGCGCTGGCCAGCCGCTCCGGCTATGAGGCGGCCTTCCCCAAGTGCGAGTATCTCAGCGGCGACGTGAATTTCGACGGGTCGGTCGATTTTGACGACATCAACGCGTTTGTCGGCTGCCTGGTCGCGGGCGAGTGCCTCTAGAGCGTTTTCATGTGGTGCTGTAGCGTCGGGCGTCCCTGCCCGACGGCGGGTCGAGCGAGAGTCAGATGCCGGCTGAACACGCCGTCGGCCACGGAGGGCCGACGGCATCATCGTGATAAGGTGGGAAAGTGGGAAGGTGGGAATAGCGGTCGGCGCGTGGCGGGCCGGCATAGGCGACACAGCGCTGTAGCGTCGGGGCTCCGTACCCGACGCCGGGTCGGGTGAGCGCCGAATGCCATGAACATACACCGTCGGCCACGGCGGGCCGACGCGCGGGAGGGTGACAAGGTGGGAAAGTGGGAAGGTGGGAATAGCGGTCGGCGCGTGGCGGGCCGGCAATGGCGACACAGCGCTGTAGCGTCGGGGCTCCGCACCCGACGGCGGGTCGGGCGAGTGCCGAATGCC
>CAYQLG010000162.1:0-8157 GCA_964418235.1 uncultured Planctomycetales bacterium | reverse complement strand
GAGGTCTTGGCGATGCGCGCCCCGGTGCCCAGGCCGGTGGTGCCGTCGTCGCCGGTGCGGGTGTAGACGCGTGTGATGCGTGGCAAGCGTGGTTCCTTTCGATTCTCACAGGCGAGTCATCGGGAAGCCCGGGCGCCGCGAGCCGACAGTGCGGAGCGGCTCCGCCAGGAATCAGCCGCGCATCCAGAAGCGGCCGCCGAAGACGGCGCCGCCGCCCAGCTCTTCCTCGATCCGCAGGAGCCGGTTGTATTTTGCGATGCGATCGCTGCGCGAAGTGCTGCCGGTCTTGATCTGGCCGGCGTTAGTGGCGACGGCCAGGTCGGCGATGGTCGTGTCCTCGGTCTCGCCGCTGCGGTGGCTGATCACCGCGCCGAAGCCGTTGCGCATCGCCAGGTTGATCGCGGCGAAGGTCTCGGTCAGCGTGCCGATCTGGTTGACCTTCACGAGGATCGCGTTGGCGCTGCGCTCGTGGATGCCGCGTTCGAGATACTTCACGTTGGTGACAAAGAGGTCGTCGCCGACCAATTGCGTGGTGCGGCCCAGTTCGGCGGTGAGCTTGGCCCAGCCGCTCCAGTCATGTTCCGACAGGCCGTCTTCGATGCTGCGGATCGGGTATTTTTCACACCACTTCTTCCAGAGCGCGATCATCTCATCGCTGCTGGCGACGCGGTCGGGCTGGCTCTTGAAGAAGCAATAACCGGTCTTGTTCTTCTTCGCGGCTTCGCTCCATAGCTCGCTGGTGGCCGGGTCGAGCGCGATGAACATCTGCTCGCCCAGGCGATAGCCGGCGCGCTCGACGGCGAGCGCGATGACCTCCAGGGCCTCGTCGTTGCTCTTGAGATTCGGCGCAAAGCCGCCCTCGTCGCCGACGGCGGTGTTATAGCCGCGCTCGTGCAACACCCGCTTGAGTGTGTGAAAGACCTCGGCCGCCATGCGCAGCGCTTCGCGAAAGCTTGGCGCGCCCCAGGGTTGGATCATGAATTCCTGAAAATCGACGTTGTTGTCGGCGTGCTTGCCGCCATTGAGGATGTTGAACATCGGCACGGGCGTCACGTTGGCGCCGGCCCCGCCCAGATAGCGATAGAGCGGCAGCTCGCTGGCGGCGGCGGCGGCCTTGGCCGCGGCGATCGACACCGCCAGCAGCGCGTTGGCGCCGAGCTTGGCCTTGTTCGGCGTGCCGTCGAGCGCGAGCATGCGGCCGTCGAGTTCCTCCTGTCGGCGCGCGTCGAGACCGCGCAGCGCCGGCGCGAGCGTCTCGGTGATGTTGCGAACCGCCGTCAGGACGCCCTTGCCCAGATAGCGTTGTTTGTCGCCGTCGCGCAGCTCGACCGCCTCATTCTCGCCGGTCGAAGCGCCGCTCGGGACGGCAGCGCTGCCGACCGCACCGCCGCGGAGGCGGACGTCGGCCTCAACCGTCGGGTTGCCGCGCGAGTCCATCACTTCGCGGCCCTGGATGGATTCAATCTGAAACGCCTGGCTCATGGTGCATTTCCTTCCGCGCTGCGGCGGATGTTAGCCAATGAAACGGCGAAGCGATCCTGGTCGCGATAGCCGAGCAATTCGATCGGGTCGCCCGTGCGAATCTCCTCAACCGGGCAGAATTTGCCGTCTACATAGATTTCGGAATCATTCGTCAGCACACAGCGCTGCGTCTCCGGCTCGTCATCGTCTTGATCGAGCAGCCGAATGGACAAGTCGCCCGCTGCGCTGCGGCTGACAACGACGCCTTCGATAGCCTTGAAATGGCTGGCGGCGTCATGGCGGCTGCACGCGGTGAGCAGCAGGCCGGGCAGCGCGAAAACCCAGCCAAGGGCACAGCGCTTGAGCGACGCAGCGGGCGGCCGTCGTGATGCTCGCAGTTTCATTCGCCTGATATCGTAGCCGGCGCGACGCATGTTGTGAGCGGCTTGTGGGGCCATTGTCCAAGTTAGGCCAGGACCGGCGGCCGCCCTCGCGGGCGCCGGCGACGCGGGTAGGATAGCCGCGCGTGAGCGATTCAAGAACTTCCTCCAATGCGGGCGTGTTGCTGGGGCTGGCGGCGTTGGCGCTGCTCAGTGTCGGCGGCGTGGTGCTCGCCTTTCTCCGTACGGTCAATCATGACGTGGCGCTCTACATCTATTCCGCTATGGAGTTGTTGCGCGGCGCGAAACTGCATCACGACATCGTCGAGCTGAACCCGCCGCTGATCATTTTCCTGAACCTCCCGGCGGCCATGCTGGCCCGCGCCACCGGCATCGAGGGCGTGACCGCGTTTCGGCTGTTCACCCTGATGTTGGCAGCGGCTTCTGGCGGCCTCGTATTGCGCGCGCTGGCAACCGGCGTCGGCCGTGCCACAGTGGTCTGGATTGGCGCGCTGCTGGCCTATCTCTTTTTGCTCCTGCCTGCGGAGAATTTTGGACAACGCGATCATCTGCTCGTGATGCTGGTCGCCCCGTGGGTGGTGCATGTCTGGTGTCGTGGGGGCGCGGGCGATGTCGAGCGCACGCGCTCTCCGACGTGGTGGCGGCGAGTTCTGCCGGTAATGCCCGGCGCGCTGGCGGCTGCCGGCTTCGGGTTGAAGCCGCAATACGGAATCGTCGCCCTTGCACTGATCGCACAGCAGATCGTGCGACGCCGCTCACTTCGAGCCATCGCAACGGTCGAGAACGTCGCGCTGTTCGTCGGGCTGGCGGTCTATGGCCTTTATCTCGTGACGCTGAGCCGCGCGTATCTCACGACGATCGCGCCGCTGGTCGTGAAGACCTACGGCGCGTTTGACGCAACGACGCTCTACATGCTGACGCACCCGGCGTGGGTGAGCGTGCTTCTGGCAGGGGGGGCAGCGCTACTGCTGCTGCGCTTGGAAAGCAGCGCTATCGCCGACAGCAAGCGCCATCGCAGCGGGGGACACGATCGTGATGCCGATGCAGCTATCCCGGCTGTAGCGAACGCACGCAGCGGCGGCGAGCACGTGGAACTGCCGGCGCTGGCGGTGGCGCTGTTGTTGGCGCTGGCGGGCTTTCTGGCTGTCGCGTTCGCGCAGCACAAGGGCTGGGATTATCATTTTGTGCCGACGCTCACCGCGGCTCATGCGCTGATTGCGCTGGCTGCGTGGCGCGTGATTCGCGCGGAAGGTCATTGGGCGCGCTGGGGTGTGTTGGCGTGCGTGCCGCTGCTGGCGGCGTACGCGTTGCCGGTCGTGCGGAATCTGCCCTATCCCGACGCGGGCACGCAGCTCGCCCAATATCTCCGGCAAAATGCGCGTGGCGAAAGGGTCGCGGTGCTCAGCACGGCGCTCTCGCCGCAGTTTCCGGCGATCACGCTGGCGGAGGTGCGTTCGTCGCTGCGACTGGCGCACCTGTGGCCGTTGCCGTGGCACTATCGCGACACGCCGGCCGGGCAGTCCGCGACCTATCACCCGCCCGAGAAAATGGAGCCGTCGGAGCGCTTCGTTTTTGACGCAACGATCAGCGACCTGGTCGCGCGGCCGCCGGCGCTGCTGCTGATTGATGCGGGCCGGACCAAGGCCGCCTTCGGCGACGTGCGGTTTGACTACGTCGCCTATTTTTCTCAGGACGCGCGCTTCAAACAGTTGATGGAGCGCTATTCGCGCGGCGGAAATTTCGGCCAGTTTCAGGTCTACACGCTGGGCCGCGCCGGGGCGGCGGGCAAGCCCGGCGAATAGGCCTGGCAAAGCAGCATCGCACACGGGCTTGATCGTATCGGGCTTGAACGCGCAGACGAATCGGATCCGAAGGTGGCGACTGCTCACAGATAACGAGGGTGATAAGCTCGCAACGAATTCGTTTGCGCGGTGAGCCTATCGGCGTTACCATAAATCTGGTTGACGATCGGCCAGCCCGGCGCCGGGCGACAGTGCTATGCGGCGCTTCTCAGGCCTTTTCGAATTGCAACCACGCTGGAGGCCGGCCATGAGCGGACGTTGGACGTGTCGGTTCGTTGGTGTTTTCACCGGGCTTTGCGCCTTGATGGTTTCCGTCGATGTTTCGGCCCAGTGCGTCACGACGCGCTCGGATCAGGAAGGGCCGTACTATCGCACGGGGGCGCCCTATCGTCCCAACATGCGCATCCCCGGCGACGGGCCGCTGCTCACGTTGACCGGGCGCGTGCTGAACACGCAATGCCAGCCGATCCCCTATGCGTGGCTCGATTTCTGGCATGCCGACCGCGCCGGCGTCTATGACAACGACTCGCCGCAGTATCGCTATCGCGGCTATCAGTTCGCCGATGAAAATGGCGAGTATGTGCTGGAGACGATCGTTCCGGGGCTTTATCCCGGTCGTCCGGCCCATATTCACGTCAAGGTCGATGCTGCGACAACGCCTATGTTGACCACGCAGCTTTATTTTCCCGGGCAGGGCGGCGTGACGGGGCTGTTCGTCACTGCGCAGACGCTGCCAGGCGGCGACATGGTTGCGCAGTTCGACTTCGTGCTGAATGCGAATCAGCCCTGCACGGCTCCGGCCATCACACAGCAACCGGTGGGCGCCACGGTCGCCGTCGGCGGAACGATCTCGCTCTCGGTCGCCGGAACCGGCGCGACTCCGCTGCTGCGGCAGTGGCGGCGCAACGGCGTTGATCTGAGCGACGGCGGTCGCATCAGCGGCGCTCAGACTCCGACGCTCACCATCAGCGACGCCCAGCCGCAGGACGCCGGCGCGTATGAATGCCTGCTGGCGAATTCGTGTGGCGCCGCCCTGAGCGCGGTGGCCACGGTCGTTGTTCCCGCCGGCGTCGGTGATCTGAACTGCGACGGCGTCGTCAACTTTGATGATATCGATGGCTTTGTGATCGCCGTCACCGGCCAGGCCGCCTATGCTGCCGCCTATCCCGATTGCGAATGGTTGAGCGGCGACATCGACGGCGACGGCGCGGTGACGTTTGACGACATCAACGGCTTTGTCGGCTGTCTGACGACCGGAACCTGCCCGTAGTTTGGCCGAGCCGCGACCGTAAGGTAGTGGTTGGATTTGCCGTGAATCTCTGCTTCCTGACGGTCGCGGCTCCGCTACATGCTAAAGACGAAATTTGAAAACGCGCTAAGGCAGCGTATTCTTGCTGTAGTCGGCAATGCGGGTAATGGACGTGATTGGTCTGCACTCGACAGGCTGGAAGCCTGTCCCACCCGATTGGATAGCGTCCCGATACATTTCATCCCGGCGGCGCGGGCATGGCCCGTAGCAGGCCGCGCGTGTACTCCGCTTGCGGGTTGCGGAACAATTCTTCGACCGGCTGTTGCTCGACGATGCGGCCGGCGCGGTAAACGATGATCTCATCGCAAAAGTGGCGCACCACCGCCAGATTGTGCGAGATGAACAAGTAGGTCAGTCGCAGCTCTTCGCGCAACTCGGCGAGCAGATTCAGAATCTGCGCCTGCACCGAGACATCCAGCGCCGAGACCGGTTCATCCAGCACGACAAATCGCGGCCCCATGATCAGCGCTCGCGCGATCACGATCCGCTGGCGCTGACCGCCGGAGAATTCGTGCGGATAGCGTGTGAGCGCAGCAGGTTCGAGGCCGACGCGCCGCAGCCAATCGGCGGCGCGGTCGCGCGCCGCCGTGCGCCCCGCGGCTAGCCGATGCGCCAACAAAGGCTCGATCAGCGTCGCGCCGATCGTGCGGCGCGGGTTGAGGCTGCCGCTGGTGTCTTGAAAGACGATCTGCAGCTCGCGGCGCAGACGGCGCATGTCACGCGCCGCAAGCGTGAACAAGTCGCGGCCATCGAAATGCACCGCCCCGCTTTGAATCGGCATCAGACGCAAGAGCGCTCGTCCCAACGTGGATTTTCCCGAGCCGCTTTCACCAACCAGCCCCACGCAGGCGCCGGCGGAAAGCGCCAGACTCACGCCATCGACCGCGCGCAGGCGGCGCCCGCCGCTGCCGAACTCCACGACGATGCCGTGGGCCGCGAGCAGGGGCGTGCTCATGAGGATTGAGGACGTGCGGCGGAAGAAGGGCGGCCGCCCGTGGGTGGCCCGGCCGCTCCGGAATCGAGGCTTGCGCGGCCCGGGGCGTTGCTGGCGATGGTGACGGCATTGCCGGGGTTGCAGGCCGGCGCGACCAGCCGTTCGCCGGCCTCCGGCATGCCGGCCAGATAGCGATCGAAGAAGGCGGTCGTCAGCGCCGCGTAATACTCGGCATGAACGATGACGGCCTGATTGTGCTTGGCACTCGCGGCGATCCAGAGATATTTGGGTTGAGGCGCAAGCGCGTAGAGCTTGCGGCTCTGCTCGACCGGCAGATAGGAATCGCGCTCGCCGTGGATGAAGAGCACCGGACAGGGTTTCATCCGCTGAATGGCCTTGCGGACCGAGGGAAAGCGACAGCGAAACACGCGCGACGCGCGGTTGAACATCATCCGTCGCAGGAATCGCCAGAAAGCCGGGTGATGATTCTCATAGACAAAGCGCACGCGGGCATAGATGTAGGCCCAGCGGCGCATCAGAAATTCGATCGTGGTGTCGGTGCTGAAGGCCCCGTCCACGACGATCGCCCGAATTTCGGGCGTCGCCTCAGCCGCCAGAATCGCCGCCGCCGCCCCGCGCGAGATGCCGACCATGCCGACCGTGCGAGGCAGGTCGTGCTCCTCCAGCCATGACAGGATGAACGCGATCGCGCCGTGCATGTCATGCATGTCGCGGTCGGTGATCCATTGGCGCGGCGTGTACTCCGGCGGACAGCCGGTCTGGCCGTGCCCGCGGAAATCAAACGTAAAGACGTCGTAGCCGGCTTCGAAGAGCGCCCGGCAATAGCGGGCGCATGAATACATATCCGACGAGTATTCGTGGGCGAAGACAATCAGCCCGCGCCGCGTCACATCCGGATTGCCGCGAATGATCATGCCGTTCACGGGCAGCCCGTCGTACGCGGGAAACGAGACCGGTTCACCGATCAGGCGCACATAGTCGAGCGGGCCGCGCGCCAGCGGCGGGCTGGTCGTGCGCAGAATGTTGAACGCGATCGTTACGTAACGGTTAAGAATCAGCAGCGGAACGACCACCAGAATGACGAACGTCAGGACGATGATGCAGATCGCCCAGTTGCGGATCAGCAATTCCACCAACGGCCAGATCACGAGTCGTTCGGCTCCCGATTATCAGAACGTCAACCGCGCCAAGACGCACGCCGCCGGCAGTCGCACCACCCTCGCCCAGCCGGGTCGCAAAACGTGACGGGCATTATGAACGTTTGGACGCTTGGCGCAAAGGCGGGGTTAGTGCGGCCGAAAAAATTCCGCAAACTCAGGCCATCAAGTTACTTGGCGCGCTTACGGCTGCCTCGCGGCGAGATCGTTGGGATGCTGTCGGTGGTCGAATGCAGCGAACGCGCTACGATCAGCCGCGGAAATCACGACATAGCGAAATCCGCTCTTCGGCAAAGTATCTTTGGAGCAACGCATATGGCGAAGTTGGTCAGGCCGCGCTGGGGCACTGCCAGAGATTTCTTGAAGATGACGATCATTGCGGGCTTACTGGCCGCCGGTTTACAGGCCGACCCTGGGATTGGCGGAAGCGAGTCGGTCGCCGCGGGCATTCTGCGGGTCGTGCCGCGTGTGAATATTGACCGCTACATGGGGCGTTGGTACGAGATTGCTCGATATCCCAACTCGTGGCAAAACGGCATGGTTGGCGTGATCGCCGAATACTCGCGGCGCGGCGACGGGTGCGTCACCGTCGTCAACAGCGGGCACAAGGGCAAGCTCGATGGGCCGCTCAGTCGCTCTGAAGCGGTCGCATGGGTGCATTGCCACGAGTCCAATGCGAAACTGAAAGTGCAATTCATGTGGCCGTTCACGGCCGACTATTGGATTATCGATCTCGATGAGCAATACCGCTATGCCGTTGTTGGGCAGCCCTGCCGGACGCGGCTGTGGGTGCTTAGTCGCGAGCCGCAACTTGATGAGCCGACCTATGTGAGAATCTGCGAGCGGCTGCGAGCGCAAGGCTACGACCCGAGCCGGCTCGAGCGCACGCCGCAAGGGGTCGGTGGATAGCGCGTAGTTGGCGGGAGGATGAAGCGGATGGGGTAGCATGGGCCTCCGGCCCGTGCGGGTGTAGTGGGAACGTGGGAAGGTGGGAAGGTGAGAATGGCAGTTCTGAATCACGGGTAGCATGGGCCTCCGAGCTCGTGAACTTTTTGCCGGCTCGGATTCTCGC
>CAYQLG010000161.1:0-8221 GCA_964418235.1 uncultured Planctomycetales bacterium | reverse complement strand
CGCCGACAAGCGCCGGCGGCGGCGCGCCGGCGGCCGGCCAAGCGCCGCACGTTGATGGTGGCGTGTGGTGACACATGGCGCGACTCACCCTCACGGCGCCGCCGGCCGCGTGGTCGGCGGCGCGGTCGCCGGGACCGTAAACGTCGGCAAATAGAACGGTCGGCCTGCGGCGATGTTCTCTATCATTTCGAACAACTCCGGCTGAAAGAGCTTTCGCACGCGGGCAGGCGGATAGCCCAACGCCGCGAAATTAACCAAACCGCCGCTCTGCACGTGGCAGGCGGTGCACGTCAGCGCCTCCGCACGGCGGAGCGGGTGCACCGCGGCGAGCAACTCTTCGCGCGTGGCCGGGTCGGCCTGTCGGCCGCGCGCCAGCCAGTCGGACACGGCCAGCTCGGTATCGGGGTGGCCCAGGATCGGCCGCCCCGAGGCCGGATCAAGGCGGGCGAGCTTTGCGCCATACGCGCCGCGAAACTCGCGCTCGACGATCTTGAGCGCGTCATGCAAGAGTTGGACGAATTCATCGCTGCCTGCCCGCGGCGCTGCCAGGTTGCGGGCGATCCGCGCCAAGTGCGGCTCACCCGGCGCCGCCAGCGACGCGGAGCGCAGCAACGAGACGATCGCATGCTGATCAGCGGGGGTGAATTCTTCCTTCGCGACGGTCGGGGGCTTTGCCGTGCGCCCAGCGACTTCGCGTTCCGTCAGCCAGCCGTACGCCCGCAGCAGCGGCGGTGGATCGCCGGCGACGCCATCGGCCAGGCGATACCAAGTCAGCGGCAGCGGCCCCGGCTCGGCCTGCATGTGACACACGCCGCAATGCATGCTGGTCGCATGCATGTTAAGGAACGCCCGCAGCTCCTTGCTGCGGGTATGCGGAAGCGGGCTGTGACAGCCGCTGCGGGCGCAGTCGTTGAAGCGATCGGCGACCGTCCAGCTCTCGAAGCGGTGGTAGTGAGCGAGCGGGCCGCGCGGGTTTTCCACCGCCGACATGCCAAGCCAATCGGGACGCATGCCCTGAAGTACGACCTCATCCAGTTTCAGAGGCAGCCCGCTGATCTGAGCCGGCACGGCCGACGGCGTCACGAGCGACACGATCAGATAGCGCACGGCCTGCCAGCTAACCCAGATGATCAGCGCCATCAGCGCCAGCGCATAAAGCTTATGGAACAGGCGCAGCCCCAGCCGCGCCAGGCCGCGCAGCAGCGCTTGTGCGGCGGCGAATGAAAACGCGCGTTTGGCCGACGGTGAACTAGGCAAGGATGGTCTCCTCCGCGAGCGGGCCGCTGGTCGGGCCGAGGCCCAGGTCGCGCGCGACTTCGAGGACAAACTCGCCGTTCTCGTGCGCGAGCTTGTCCGCGGGCGTCAGACCGTTCAGCGTCGCCGGCGAAAGCGGGAAGACCGCCGGCGCCAACAGCACGCTGTACATATGCAGAATGCCGACGTGAATGACCGCGAGGAAAGCTTCATAGGTGTGAATGATCGTGGCGAGGTTAAAGACGCGCCCGCCGAATAAGTGCGAAGTGATTTGCTCACCCCACAGCATGAAGCCCGTGACGCCCAGCAGCGTCGTGCCCCACATCACGCCGAGATATTCAAACTTCTCGCTGGCGCTGAAGCGCCCAAAGAGCGGACGCTCACGCCGCAGACCCAGCAGAAAAGCAAAGAGCTGGCCGGCCTTGCGCAGATCGGCCGGCGTGACGGCCAGCGGCAGCCGCGTATAGGCCAGCCAGAAGCCGCGCCACGAGCGTCCGCCCAGCTCGCGCGCCCGGGCGATGAAGCCGGGAATCACCGCAATCAGATGCAGCATGAACCCCGCGACCAGCGCAACGCCCGCCCAGTGATGCACGAGGCGCGCCTCTGACAAACCGCTGAAGCGGTCGATCAGCCAGTCGGCCCAGGCCTGCTCGGGGAATTTCATCGGAAAGCCCGTCAGACATAGCAGCACAAACAGCAGCGTCAGAACCCAGTGCTGCATGCGCTGCCCGACTGTGAAGCGCGTCAGTCTGGCGCGCCCCTGCGGATGCGTCAGCACGGCCGCCGTCAGTTGCCGCAGCGGGCCGTGGGTGCGATCGTGTCGCCCGAGGACGATCTGCGCCAGCTCCAGAATCACGATCAGGGCCGACGGCCCAAATGAGACGATCGTCAGAATGATGAACGCGACCGCCAGCAGGTATTCCGCGCTGCCCGAAGCCGTCGGCAGATCAAGATGCACCGCGGTGGCCGCGATCGCCAGATCGGCGCCAGGGTGACAAGCCGTGCTGCGGCAGGATTCGGCCCGACGATCCACGTGCACCGCCGAGCCGGGATCGGCCGGGCCGAGCATGGCGTGCACATCCTCATTGCGGCCGCTGTGGCAGGCGGTGCAGTCGGGCGTTTCCGAGTCGCGAAGCAATGCAGCCTTGCCGTGGAAGCTGCGCAGATAGCTGGCGACAGGGTCATCCGCGGCGTGATCCGCGAGAAATTTCGGGTCGCTGTGACAGACCGCGCAGATCTGGGCTTGCTCAAGCGTCGCGCGGGCCGGGCGCTGGCGCGCCACGACGTGCCGCAGGAAGTAATCGGTTTCGAGCGGCAGGCCGACGCTGTGGCAGCTTTCACAGCGCTGCGCGCCGAGGTCTTTGTGTGTCTGATTCCAATCTGTGCGAAAGACCGGCTCATCGTGGCAATAAAGACAGAGCGACTGGCCCGGCTGCAGCAACGGGCCGGTCGATAGCCGCACCTTCTCCAGCGTCTCGGGCGCGTGCACGCTGCGGGCCAGATGGTCGGCGGCGCCCTGGTGGCTGAAGCGCCGCTCGGCGCCGTCCGCCCCTGCCAGATGGCACTGCCGAGCGCAATCGACCGGCGCCACCGTGCGATGGGGCACGACCCGCACGGCGTCGGCATCGTGACAGTCGGTGCAGGCGAGTCGGGCATGCGGCCCGCGGGCGGCGTGCATGTAATTCGGATCAACGTAGAAGAGCCTGACCTGGCCCGTCTCGGCGTCGAGCCGGCTAAGACCCGGGAATTGATGACAATAGAGGCAGTTATCACGATCCTGTGCCGGCGCCGGCGCGATCAAATAAAGGTGTAGACACAGCGCCAGTATCCAGAAACTGACGGTAGTATTTAGCGACTTTCCGCGCCCCGCTTGTCGAGCTTCGATAGACACGGGCGGTTCCAGATGATATCTCGACATCAATCTCATTTTGTCGTTTGAGGCCGCGAAAAACAATCGAACCCGGTGCGACTGCATGCCGCTATGTATAGCCGTCACGAGCCGCTTCGGCAACGCAATAAATCGCACCAGCTCAGTCCTAGTAGGATTTTTATAAGAATTGCAAATCTAATCGGTTGGCGCGCGTTCGCCACAATTTTATACTGCGGCATATTCGTTACTGGAGTTTTCGGGCGACGCGCGCCGGCGCGGCGTGCAAGGCCCAGGCATCTAGGCATTACGCGGATCGAGCGATGCTCAGCTCTGTTCGACATGGAGGCGCACGGTCATGAAAGCACTTCACACACGGTTCCGCGGCTCACAGTGGCCGCTCGCGGCTGGCGCAGCGCTGCTCGCGCTGCTGCTCGGCGGTTGTCCGCCATTCACCGACATCGGCGGGGGAAGCGGAAACGGCAACGCGAACAACAACGGGAGCACCGACACGCCCAAGGGCGACACCGGCCTCACCGGGCAGTTCGTCGGCTCGACGCGCTGCATGACCTGCCACAAGAACCAACACACCGACTGGGCCGAGACCCTGCACGCCCGGGCCTATGAGACGCTCGAAAAGATCGGCCGCGCCAGCGACGCCAGCTGCGTCGGCTGCCACACGGTCGGCTTTGGCCAGACCGGCGGTTTCATTGATCGGGCCACAACCAACGACTTGGCCTCGGTCGGGTGCGAATCGTGCCACGGTCCGGGTCGTCAGCACGTCGAAAACGTCAACGACGCCGCTCTCCGTCCGCCCAAGAGCATCTCGTCCGAGGTTTGCGCGACCTGCCACACCGGCTCGCACCATCCGCACTTCGAGGATTGGCAAGGCTCGGCGCACGACATCGTGACGCCGTCGCCGGCGGCCTCCTTCACAGCGGGCACGCGCCTCAATGAATGCGGCAAGTGTCACTCAGGTGATTTCTTCTATCGCCAGATCATCAGCGGTGAAACCGTCGCCGACGACGCGCTGAAGAACGTCGCGGCGGCGGATCAGCACGCGGTCGAATGCGCCATCTGCCACGACCCGCACCGCCGCACCGGCAACGCTCCGACGCCGGAGGATGGGCGCGACTTCCAGTTGCGCTGGCCGGAAGTGGCGAATCCGATTCCGACAAATACGATTGACGCGGTCACCAACCCGGCCCGCTTCAACCTCTGCGGCCAGTGCCACCACGATCGCGGCCGCACCTGGCAGGAAACGTCGCGCCCGCCGCATCACAGCAATCAGGCCAACATGTACGTCGGTGAGATGCCGCTGCCCGAGGACGGCGATATTCTTGTGCTGAGCCAGCTTTCGGTGCACTCGGCGGCGCCGGAACAGTGCGCGACGTGCCACATGTACCGTCAGGATTTCCAGAGCGACATCGCTCCGGCGATCTCGGGACACACGTTCGCGGTTGACTTCAAGTCCTGCGCAACGGCCTGCCACACGTTCCACCCGACGCAGGCGCAGGCGGAGCAAGCTTATGCCACGCTCCGGGCCGAAGTCGACACGCGTCTCGAGCGAATCAAGACTGACCTGAACGCCTGGGCCACGACGACGTTCGGCGTCGCCAACGGCTGGGAGTATCGCTCGACGCAAACGGCGATCGCGCAGACGCGCATCCCGGATTGGGCCAAGCAGGTTCGCTTCCTGTACTACTACGTGCTGAACGACGGCAGCCACGGCATGCACAATCCCGATTACGCGACCGACATCCTCACCAAGTGTGAGCAGTTGATCGACGAGAACGTGCCGTAGGCGCAGCTTACGCGAGCCATCACGCGGCGCGCCGGCACCGGCGCGCCGCTGAATCGACCCACCCAGCGGCCCGATCCGCGCTCCTGCTTGCCGTCTGAAAAGGCGAGCGGTCCGCGGATCTGGCCGCTGCTGCGTTGTCTGCCGCCGCACTCACCTCATCAGCCTTGTCTTTTACCATCCGGCGGGGCGGGTTGTCGGCACGTGTGCGATCATTCTTGGCGTCTCATTCGCTCCGGCGGCGCCCCCACCAATGCTCCGGGCCGCAATAGTGCGTCACATGGCTTCACCGCGAGGCGCGCCGTGTGCGCTATCCAGCTCCGCAGCGCTCACCTACTATGCTCATTCATGACGCTCACCGTCTTAGCCTCGAAGCGCCGCCCCTGTCCACGCGCCGCCCGCCCTGCCGCGATAGTGCTGGGCCTCTTGGTCTGGGTTTGCGCCTGGCCCAGCGGCGCTGGAGAAGGAGAGCCGCGCTCGCTGACGGAAATCATGGATGCGCTCGGCCACGCCGAGTATCTCACCCGTCAGCGCGCAACGGATGAGCTGCTCACACTCGGCGACGACATCCTCGCCGCCGCGCGCGAGCGCCTGCTGGCCGAGACCGATCCGGAAATTCGCTACCGGCTGCGCTTCGTCCTCGAAAGCATCTCGATTCCGATTGAGGCGGTGCTGGTGCTCAAGGCCGCCGGCGAAAGCGGCCTCGAACCCGGCGACCTGATTACGCACATCAACAACCACCGCGTGCGCCGCTCGGCCACGGCGCAGCAGTTGTTGAATGAGGCCGACATTCCCGACATGCTGCGCATTCGCGGCCGCAACGGCCCGCGCGACGCCGGCCCGTTGCGCGAAGTGCGCTCTTGCCGGCTGGTGGACTATGCCCCGCCGCACGGCCCGGAAGTCGCCCAGATTGTGCGGCTCTTCGCGGACGGCTACGCGGAAGAGGCCTACGACCGTCTGCTGCTCCTGCCGGGGCCGCTCTCCGAAAACGAGTTGCCGCCGGAGTTTTCCGCGCTGCTGGCCTATGTGGCGGGTCAGGGCGACGTCGCCCTGCGGAAACTGCAGGATTCGCCGCATCTGGTCGAATGGATGGGCGTCAACCGTTGGGCCGGCCCTTCGCAGCTCGACATGGCCGCCCCGGTCAAGGCGCCCTTTCATCTGGAGCTGGCCCTGTGGCGTAAACGCGGGGTGCAGATCAATGACGCCTCGACCGGCTTCTTCGAACCCGACATCAGCGTGCAAAGGGTGCTCGTGCCGGCGGGGCGCTATCTCGATTCGTTCGAGCGCTCCGCGCGCTCATGGCTGCAATCGCGCGACTTCACCAAAATCCAGCTGCTCGAGCTCAATGCCGTCGGCAACATGCTGGCCGTCTGCGCGTGGATGCTGCACGAGCTGGAGCTGCATTCCGAATGCGTGCGGCTGATCGAGCCGCGCAGCGCGCTGCTGCGGATGCGCCCGGTGCTGGGCGTGGGCCGCTGGCTGCGCGTCGATACCGACGCCTGGCTGCCCTTTCTGCAAGGCCACGCCAAGAAGGCCATCGACTTGCTTTATCCCGACGCGCTCTCGATCCTGCAATTCCCCGAATCCGATCAGAGCGTGATCCGCAACCCCGAGGTCGCGGCGATGGTCGCTTTTTTCCTGGCCCAGGCGCCGCAAGACGAGCGGGCCGGTTCGCTCGTCGGTCTGCTCAACCGGCCCGATCATCGGGCCTTGCCGCGTTATGCCTGGTGGCTGCAATTCGCGGTGACGGATCGCAACGAGGCCTTTGTGCGCGGCCAGTTGGAGCAGTTGCTCAAGGTCGCCAAAGGCGCCAATCAGGTGGAAATCCTGCGAGCGCTCGCGCGGCTGGCCTATGCCCGGCCGGGCGACAATCCCGGCGCGCTGGGTGAATGGCTCAAGCTTGTCGGCCCGGCCGATGCCGCCGGCAAACATGCCGCCGAAGCGGCCGCACTGGCGGTGCTCGATGCGCTCGGGCGCGACGACCTAAGCGCGGCCGGCGAGTTGCTCGCCGAGCGCCCGGAGGAGGCCCGTTTGCGACCTTTGCGGCACACGCTGCGATATCGCCAGTCACCGCCCGCCGCCGCGCAGGGTCGGCCCGAACTGACCGCGCCGCTGTCGGCCGCGCCGCTGGGCGCCGCGGGTGAATGGCTTGTGCTGACGCGCACGCACCAGCTCATGCGCGTCGGTCCAGGTCCGACCGACGTGGCGCCGCTCGATCCTCCCTCCGCAACCTGGTATCCGGGGCCGGCGACGTGGCCGTGGATCGGCTGCGACGACGGCGCTTCGGCGGCATGGGTTTATGATCGGCGGCGTCTGATGGTTGTGCATCCGCGTGACGCGACCGTGCCCGGCGCGCCGGCGCTGATGAACATCACCCCCGCCGACATCGAACGAATCGAGGCGCACCTGGCGCCATGTTTCAAGGAATTTCTCGCATGTGTCGCAACACGCCCCACGCCGGTCGATGAAAATGGCGAATATCTCCGGCACGAAATCCTCGCAAATGGGGAGTATGTCAGCGATCCGCTCCTGCCGGAGATCGCCTTTATCCGGCCGCTGCCGGAGCATCCCCGCTTCGTGCACGTCGCGCTGCGCGGCGGCCCGCACCTGATCGCGGATCGACAGTCGCGGCGGACGTGGACCTCGACGGAGATAGCGGCACAGCTTGAATTGTCCGAGCCGCTGACGTTTCACGTGCGCGCCACGCCGGAAAAACGCCCACCGGCTTACGCCCGGCTTGCGCGTGACGCAGGCGCCGCCGCGCCCGACGCCGATCAGCCCGTGCTTGTGCTGCTGAGCAATCAGGGGTTGATCCGGCTCGACGTGGACGAGGCGTCGGCGCAGCGCATCCCGCTGCCGACCGAGCCGCGTTTTCCCGCGCTGCTGCCGGAAAACTGTCCTTATGAGCGGCGCGATCCGCGCTGGATTTATCTCGCACGGCTGCCTGAAGAAGGCGGCGCGGTCTATCGTTTGCGCCTGGCGGACAATCGCATCGAGCCGCTCGATCTGATCAATGAGACGCTTCCGCGCGAGCATTTCGCGATGCAGGCCCGCTCCGAATTGCGCCGGCAACTCGACGGCCGGCTCGCCCTGTTGAGCCACGCCGGGCTGGATGTCTTTGTGAATGAGGCCATCGAGCGAATCAGAGAACATCTCAAACCGCGGCCATGAGCAGCGCCGGCATGGCTGCGCTGGCGACGCCGAAAGGTGCACCGATCACCGACCAACCCTCCGACTTTCAACCGCCGCAAGCCTCCGACCAGCCCGCGCCGGCGCGGGCGGCGCGCGGGGCGCGCCCC
>CAYQLG010000160.1:0-8321 GCA_964418235.1 uncultured Planctomycetales bacterium | reverse complement strand
AGCGAGAATCCGAGCCGGCAAAAAGTTCACGAGCTCTCTGGCCCGTGCGTCCCACCACAAACAAAGGCTCTCATTCAAGCCGTGACGCCGGTGCTTTTTTACCGCTTCATCCGAAAATTCAAGCTTGACGGAACACTAGAGCGTTTTCATTTTTCCTGTAGCGTCAGGCGTCACTGCCGACGGCGTATCGCCGCGGATTCGCCGTCGGCCACGGAGGGCCGACGCTACAGTTCGATGAAAACTGCGCTAGATGATGGTCTGGGGCCGGATCGTCGGCCAGGGCAAGGCCGCGGCGGCCGGAATCAGGCCATGCCGCGCACACAGTTCGGCAAAATGATTCGCGCCGGCCACAAGAGCCGGAGTCAGCCGATAAGAAAGGCAGCGCGTCAAATAGCGCCGCGCGGCATCGAGCGGCCAGCCCAGCGCCGGGGCGAACTCGTCGACGATCGCGTCGGCCCGGACCAGGCCGCGATCGCGCGCGGCCGCCAGCATGGCGCCCAGTTCCGCGGCGCCGTCGAAGTCGGCGTGCGTCGCCCAGACGGCGAAGACGAAGGGCAAGCCGGTGTGGTGCCGCCACGCCGCGCCGAGATCGACCTCAAAGCCAAAGAAATTTCCGCGCGTCGGATCGACGACCTTGTCGCCGATCAGCAGCACGGCGTCGTGGTCTTCGCCGGCTTGCGTGCGCGGATCGAAGGGCACAAGGTCGAGCTCGACGTCAAAAAGCTCGCGCCACAGCACTTGCACGAGCGCGACCGACGTGTGCGACGAAATATCGACAAACAGCCGCCGAATGCGATCTGGCGGAAGCTTGGAGAAGACCCGCACGGTCATCGTCTCGGCCGCGCAGCCGATGCAGGCATCGGAGAGGATACGCAGGGCGCCGCCGGCGGTGATCACGTCGAAGATCGGCACCAGCGCGGCGTCGGCCTCGCCGGTGCGCAGCTTGTCGGGTAGTCGTGCGGGCAGGTCGAAGAAAATGCGGACTTTGCCGGTAGCGGCCAGCCCGTCGATGAGCGGGCGGGAATTCAGGAACGAGACGACGCCGATACGATGCACGGGTTGCTCCTGGAGCGACGAGGCCGAAAAAACCTGCGCGTGTTACGCGGGCGGTACGGCCATCGTCGAATATCGCTGAGAGTATATTCCATGGGCGGATGAGATTCGTCTTGGCGTAGAGCGTGATCGCGTGAGGGGTCGGCGTGGCGGAAACGCAACCGCCGACAAGTCTATGACGGTTGGGTGTTCGCGTGGTTTGCGCGGGTTGATCACCGCGCAGCGGCGGGCGAGCCGAAGGCTGCATTCCTTACGCGCGGGTTGAAGCCGCTGGTTTGCGTGGTAGTCGAAGACCGCTTCCTTACGGTCGCGGCGCTGTTTACGGTCGCGGCTCTGCTGGCGAATGTGGCTTGGCTTACGTTAAAGCAGGAGACAATGAGATGAAGTCGATTCACGGCGAGCGAGCGATGCGGCAAGTCATGCGCTGGGCGGGTTCATCCGCGGCGCGGCTGATGGTCTGGCTGTCGGCGTTGTCCCCGGCGCTCTGTCTGGGCGCAACCGATCCGGCCCGGCTGGCGCCCGAAGAGGCGCTGCTCTACGCGGGTTGGTCCAAGATCAACGATGGCGATTGGCGGCTGCTGCAATGGGCCGAGGCCGTGCTCGGCTCAACGCTCGTCGCACGTGAAGCCGACGCGCAGGATCGGGCCGTGCTGCAAGCGTTGCTCGAAGTTGCCGCGCTCGCCGCCAAGCACACCGGCGCGTTCTCCCTGCTGCCATTCGCGCCGCCGGAGCGGCCGGCGTATCTCGTCGTCATCCATGCTCAAGGTGACACCGAGGCGCTGAACACGGCCCTGCAGCGGCTCGCCGAATCGATCCATCCGCCCGAGCCGATCGAACAGCGCGAGCTCGGCGGCGTGAGCTACCGCGCGCGAAAAATCCCCGGCAGCTCGTATCTCGGCTGGGCCGTCAGCGGCGAGCATGTGCTGATCGCCAACGCCAAAGAGAGCGGCGAACTGGCCGCGCAGATCGCCGCAGGCAAAGCCCGCACGCTGGCCGACACGCGCAGCTATGCGCTGGCGCGTGAGAAGCTGGCCATGCGCGGCGAGCCGTGGCATTTCGGCGTGCATGTTCAAGCAAAAATCGCGCTGGAGCTGCTCCGTGACGAAATCCAGAAAACTCAGCCCCCCGACGCGCCCGTGACTATCGAACAGGTCTTCGCGACGGCGGGACTGGATGCCGTGCAGAGCTGGACGCTCGCGTGCGAGCCTGGCAAATACGGCAAGCGGCTCGGCATGTTTCTGCACGTCGCGGGGGAGGCCGGCGTGCTGGGGCGTCTGCTGCGACAGAAACCGCTGCGCGATGAGGACCTGCGGCTCATCCCGATGAATGCGCATTGGGCCTCGGCCTGGAATCTCAATCTGCATGAGCTGTGGCGCGACGTGCAGAAGGCCATCGAGAAGATCGCGCCCGACGCGCAGGTCGACATCGACGGCGTGAACGCGATGATCCGGCAATTTCTCGGCTTCTCATTGACGGATGATCTCCTGCCCGCGCTGGGCGACACGGCGATCCTCTATGACGCGCCGCCGCATGGCGGGGCGCTCTTCACCGGGGCCGTGCTGATTGCCGAGGTGGCCAAGCCGGCGGAACTCGAAGGCATGATTGGGCGCGCCATGCAGACGGCCCGGCCGCTGGCCTCGCAAGGGAACGTCGAATTGACTGTGCGACAACTGCCCGGTGTCAAGCCGCCGGTGAATTACATGCTCGCCGGCGGGTTTCCGTTGCCGGTGGCGCCGGCGTGGTCGTTGTTCGAATCGCGCGGCGTGTTCGGTCTGTATCCGCAGACGGTGACGATCGCGTGTGAACGGCTGCGCTCGCCGGCGAAGCAAAGTCTGCTCGAACACTCGGATTGGGCCGATGCCCGCGCCGAGTTGATGAAAGAGCCGGTTGCGCTCGGCTATCTCGATTCGCGCAGCGTGCAGCACTGGTGGTATACGCTGCGGTTGATGACGCAGACGGCGCTGGCGGCGCTGAGCGTGGGCGGCGCGCGCGAGCTGGATCTCGCCGCCTTGCCGACATTTCGCGATGATCTAAGCGCTGTGCGCAATACGTTCTGGGCGCATAGCGCCGACGCCGACGGCTTGCTCGTGATGTCGGTCGGCACGTCGCCGTGGCAGTACTTCTTCATGGCGGAGAGCGGGGCGCTGCTGGGCCTGATGATGATCGGCACGTGGGGTGACGCCGCCTATCCACCCGGCAGTAGCGGCAACGCGGCCATGGATGAGATCAACGATCTACGCAATATCGCGATGGCCTGCGAAATTTGGGCGGCTGATCATGACGGCAAGCATCCCGAATCGCTGGCGAGCCTGGTCGAGGCCGGCTTCCTGACCGAGGCGGACGTACACGCAGACGACCAGGACGCGCGGATTTCGTATACGTTTGTGCGCGGCCTCAACACCAAGCAGCCGCCGTTGACTGTACTCGCCTATCGGCATGATGCCGCTGCGGACCGCGTGCGTTATGTGCGGATCGACGGCGCGGTCGAGACCTTGCCTCTGGCCGATTTCAAGGAGCGGCTGCGCACGGCGCTGAAGTTGGCCGGGCGCGAGGCGGACTTCCCGGCGGAATGGCGGTGAGATCGAGGAGCGAGTAGCGAGTGAAGAGTAGCGAGTTGCGAGGCGCTGCTGCCTGGGATGAAGCCAATGCATGGGACAAGGCCGGTCCATAGAACGTTGCGAGAGCATGGAACTTGGCCCGGTGCACGCGGGCTATGGTGCGGCTGGTTGGCTGGCAATCGGGTGCAGTCCGCGCTGCAGCGCGGCCTCCATGCGCGTTCGCGTCGTCGGTGAATCGTCGAGTCGCGCGACTTCCTTGATCACGCGGCGGGCGTCCGGTTCGCGGCCGGTCGCGGTGAGCACCTCGATCATCTTCTCGGCCCGGTCGAGCAGGTAGGTCTGCGAGCCGGGGCCGCGGGCGTGCGCGCTGCAGCAGGGCACGCCGCCCGGGCCGCGGGCGAGTTTAAGATCTTGAACAAAAGTCTCGAGCGCGTCGCCGACGGCGAAGATGTCGTCAAACCGCCGCAACGCGACGAGCTGATCAAAAACGTGATCAAAGAGAATGCGTCGCGATTTGCTGGCGCCCGGCAGGCTGTCGAAGACGCGCAGCGTATCGTCTTCGATGTCCAAGGCGCGGTTCAGCAGCGCCAGGTTTCGCGCGAGCTGCGGCTGATCGTTTTGCTGGATGCGCTGCTCGAGCCGCTCGCGGCGCTCATCGAGGGCGCGGCGGGCCGGCGGATGGCGCTGGGACAATGCCGCCAGATCGAGCATGAGCGGTTGACGCCGCGCGCTGGCATAAACGATGCTCTTTTCGAGGGCCACGTCGAAGCACCAGGCGTATTCGCGCAGCGCGTCGTCATAGCAGCCGAGCCGGAAGTAGGCCTCGGCGAGGCGCTCACGGCCGAGGGGGTCGTTGGGGCCGCTTTTCTCGAGGTAGTCTTGCGCGCGGCGGATGGCGTCCTTGCCGGCCAACGCGGCTTGCAATTCATCGATGAATTGCCGCGCGGGCAGGTAGGACTGCCAACGGTCTTGTTCACTGCCGTCGGGCCGTAGCAGCAGCAGCGTCGGATAGCGGTCGAGGCCGTAGCGCGTGCGCAGCGCGGCGTGCTGCTCACCGTCGATTTTGATCGGGATGCAGCGCTCACGCAGCAGCCGGGCCACGTCGGCTTCGGCAAACGTGGTCCGATCGAGATATTGGCAGGGCAGGCTCCACGCGGCGAAAACATGTGCGAAGACCGGGCGATTCTCGGTCTGGGCCTGTGTCAACGCCTGTTCGAGCGAAAGCGGTTCGAAGGCGTCTGCGGCGGCGGCGCTGGAGGGAGGCGGAAATAGGCCGCCGGCGATCAGCAGCAGCATGAGCCAGGCGAAGCCACTCGGGTTGTGGGGATGCATCGTGATAGTGTAGGCCCAACGCCGCGATGGGTTCATCCGAGGCGCGGTCGCACCACGCGGGGCATGACGACCGATGGCGATAAAAAAAGCAGAGGAGGAACGTCGTTGGGAAGGCACGACGTCCTCCTCGGTGCAAAGCCGCGACGCCAGTGTGGGACGTCGCGGCCTGCGGGGCCGGTGGCTTGAGCCAAAGCCGACCGGCCCGATTCAGGGGTTTGTGGCGCCTCTGCCGGGGAGATCGGACGCGGCAGAGGCTGCTCGGCCCGGTACGCGCAGGCCCGGTGCGCGTAGACAGCGTACACACGGGCCTGGACCGGCTCGGACCGGCTCGGCTCGGCTCGCCGGAGTGAACGCGACGTGCCGATGCCGACCCGGGCGGAGTTGCCTGCTTGCCTCCGCCAAGCCGGGGACACGCGCGTTCACACCCGCGCCCGCGCCGCCGCCGCCGGCGTCATTCAGGCCGGCCGCGATTCAGAATCATATTAATAGAACATAGGTTCTACTAATGCGAAAATGCGCGAAAATGCGCGGCTGAAATTTTTAGACGGGCGCCGCGCCGCAATCCGTGCAGGAAATACGCGGCGGGCTACGACATGGGGGCCGCCGACCGGGCCGGCAAGGGCCGTCAGCATGTCACGCGGGGTGGCCGCAGGCGGCGGGGCCGAAGCAACGCCGCCATGCTCGGGCCTGATCGGGGCACATCAAGGGCGCGATCCGGCCGGCGTTGCGAAAAGCGGACCTGCGAGTATTGATTGCGGCCGAATGGACTGCCGATGAAATAGCGTGTTTACCCTACGGGAGTCTTGGTAGATGAATGACGCCCAGCATGTGCCCATCATCATTGTCGAAGACGACCCCGCCACGCGCACGCTGCTGCAGCGTCAACTTGAGCACCAGGGGTACACCGTCAGCGCATACAACAATGGGCGCGAAGCACTCGATGGCGCCCGCGCGATGGGCAGCGGCATCGTCCTGGCCGACTGGTCGATGCCGGAGATGGACGGCATCCAGCTCTGTCAGGCGCTGCGCGAGTTGTTTGCCATCCGCGCCGTAGGCAACATCTACTACATTCTTCTCACCGCTCACAGCGAGAAGGAAAGCATCATCGCCGGCCTCAGCGCCGGCGCGAACGACTATCTCACCAAACCCTATCACTCCGGTGAGCTGCTGGCGCGCATCAGCGTCGGCGAGCGGCTGCTGCTGCTGCAGGGCGAACTGGTCCGGCGTCAGACTGAGTTGCACCGCGTCAACGCCGAGTTGGCGGCACTGTCGCGCAAGCTCGAGGAACAGGCCAACACCGACAGCTTGACCGAGTTGCCCAATCGCCGCCACTTTTTCGAGCAACTCAACGAACATTGGGAACGCGACCCGCAAGCCGATCGGGCGCTCTCGTGCATCATGCTCGACGTCGACCACTTCAAGAAGGTGAACGACACGCACGGCCACGACGCCGGCGACGCTGTGCTGCGCACCGTCGGTGGGCGGCTGCGACAGTTGTTGCGGCGCAATGACTTTTGCGGACGCTTCGGCGGGGAGGAGTTCGTCGTGGCCTGTCCGCTGGCGAATGTCGAGGACGCCTTTGCCATCGCCGAGCGCATCCGCGTCGGCGTGGCGACGCTGCCGATCAAGGCCGAAGCGATTGAGATTCCGGTCACGGTAAGCTGCGGCGTGGCTGAGCGCCAGGTCGTGCATGCCCGCCCGGAGCAATTGCTCGGCGATGCCGATCGCATGCTCTATGAGGCCAAGCGCAGCGGGCGCAATCGGGTCTGCGTCGCGAACGCGTCGATCGTCCTGCCCATGTAGCGTCGCGGCGCGCGGCGCTACGCGCTGCGGCCTATCGCGACTACGATCCGGACATGGCAACCATCGAAAAACTGGTCGTGATCGGGTCGGGGCCGGCGGGGCTGACTGCGTGCATCTATGCCGCCCGCGCCGCGCTGCAGCCGCTCTGCTTCGAGGGGTTCAATGCCGGCGGGCTGATTCCCGGCGGGCAACTCATGTTCACGACGGATGTCGAGAACTACCCCGGTTTTCCTGAGGGCGTGCTCGGCCCGCAGATGATGAAGAAATTCCGAGATCAGGCGGAGCGCTTCGGCACGCGCTTCATCCGCGAAGACGTCGAGCGCGTTGATCTCACCCGACGGCCCTTCACCATCCAGAGCGCCGAGCACACCGTGCAGGCTCAGACGATCATCCTGTCCACCGGCGCTTCGGCCAATTGGCTCGGGCTGCCCAATGAAAAGCGGCTGGCCGAGAGCGGCGGCGGCGTCTCGGCCTGCGCCGTGTGCGACGGCGCGCTGCCGGCCTTTCGCAATCAGGATCTGGTCATCATCGGCGGCGGCGACACCGCGATCGAAGAGGGCAGCTATCTGACCAAATTCGCCCGCAAGGTCTTTCTGATTCATCGTCGCGACCAGCTCCGCGCCAGTAAGGCCATGCAGGAGCGTTTTTTCAGGCTCGTGCACGAAGGCAAGATGGAGCCGGTGTGGGACAGCGCCGTCATCGACGTGCTCGGCGATGCGTCGATTACGGGCGTGCGGCTGAAAAATCTGAAGACCAATGCCGAGCGCGAACTGCCGTGTCGGGGCATGTTCGTCGCGATCGGACATACGCCCAACTCGCACCTGGTGCGCGAGCACGTGACGACGGACGAGAAGGGTTACATCCAAATCGCCAAGCCGGGCAGCACGTACACCAATGTCGACGGCGTCTTTGCCGCCGGCGACGTGGCTGATCACGTCTATCGCCAGGCGGTGACGGCGGCGGGCACAGGCTGCATGGCGGCACTCGACGCCGAACGCTGGCTGGCCGCGCAGGGAATTGAATAACCTGCGGGTATTGCGACAGGGCAAGGTGTATTCCCATGTCCCCAGAACAATAGCCGGCGGAACCCTTGCCGTAATTCAACACTGGCACCGCCGCTGAACAAGCCCCCGTACGCGGCAGATTCCGCCGCGAGTGCGGCATGGCACTTATGCAGGCTACGTCGATTCGCCGACAAAGCGCCGGATGGCCCGCAGCGTCGCGTCGCTGATGTGGTGCTCGATGCCTTCGGCGTCGGCTTCGGCGTCGGCATCGTTCACGCCGAGTTTCCGCAGGAACTGAACGACCAGCGCATGGCGCGCTTCGGCCTCGCGAGCCAGCTTTTCGCCGGCCTCGGTCAGGAAGATTGAGCGGTATGGCTCCGTGCGAATCAGGCCGTCACGCTGGAGGCGTGAGAGCGTCTTGGTGACGGTGACATGCGAGACGCCGAGCCGCTCGGCCAGCTCGACGGTGCGCGCCTCGCGCCGCGCGAGGATGAGTTGAGCGATCAGCTCGACATAGTCTTCGGCGATTTCCTGAGAGTGATCGCGCCGGATTTTCTGGTGTCGGGCGGCT
>CAYQLG010000159.1:0-8428 GCA_964418235.1 uncultured Planctomycetales bacterium | reverse complement strand
TCTTTCCCGACGGGACCGACGCGCGGCGCCGATGTTCCCGCCGGCGGCGACACCACCCCCGCCGACCCCACCGACTCAGGTACGGCCGGCGGCGGCGGCGGTGGCGGCGCGCCGGTGATTCCGGTCGCACTGGCGCAACGAGCAACGGTCGTACGCGACCGCCCGGTGACGATTACGCTCGCCGGCCTTTCCGCGGAGGGCGTCGCCCTGAGCTTTGCGATTGAAACCAGCCCGACGATCGGCCGGCTCAGCGCGATCGCGACCCCGTCGCCCGCGAATTTCGCGACGGTGCGTTATACGCCCGCCGCGGCCTATGTCGGCGCCGACTGCTTTACGTATGTCGTGTCGGACGGCGTCCGCGTGAGCGCGCCGGTCAGCGTCGGGCTGACCGTGGTCCCGCCGGCGCGGACGCTACCCTCGTTTTGCACGGATGTGTCGTTCGACGCGCACGGCCACTTTGTGATCAACGGCGATCGCGCGTTTCCGATGGGCTATCACGGCATTTACGGCATCGATCCGGACGAAGGCTGGGACGAGTTCGCGCGCGGCTTCAATTCATTTGTGATTCCGCCCAACAGTCCGCCGCGAAACGCGGCCATGGCCGTGCGCAACCTCTTCATGATCGCGCAATCCACGCTGCAGTTTGATTTCTCCGTTCCCAGCCGGCCGCGCATTGACTCCAGCGCGACGCTCGCCGCTTCCACCGGGCGTCAGATCATCGCGTGGGAGGTCGAGCACGAGCCCCAGGTTTTCTCATTGTCGGACATTCGCGGCGATGTCGCGGCCCAGGCCGCGGCCCTGCGCGCGGCGGATGCCTGTCGGCGGCCCGTGGTGGTCATGCCCAGCGCCGGCGCCGACACGCTTTACTACGTCTATAGCCAGTATGTGGATTTTACGGGTGTTCAGTTCTATCCGACGCCCTCGTTGCCGCTGCGCAGCGTGGGCGACTTCATCACGCGCGTGCAGGGCTGGATTCTCGATCAGCCGTTCGTCTATCTGTTCCGGCTGGAAGGGTATCAACCAGGCCGCTACCGCAATTATTTTCGCGAGCCGACCAGCCAGGAGGTCCGCGCAGGGATGTACGAGGCCATCGTGCACGGCGCCTCGGGCGTATATCTGTACAATTATTCGCGCGGCGCGTGGGATCGCGGCATGCTCGGCTTCCCCGAGGATTTTGAAGCCGGCTATAACATCTCCGATTCGCCCGACCTGCACGCGGCCCTGCGCCAGACGGCGATCGAGCTGCGCCGCAACGCGCCGCTGTTCCTGTCCGAGCCGTCCGACATCCCGATCTATAGCGACAACCCGGACGTGCGCTGTCGCCTCTGGGACGTGAATGGCGACCTGCCCGGCGGTGAATATCTCATCGCCGTCAACGTCAGCGAGGACGTCTCGCCGTTCTTTGAGGTGCTCTCCGGAGGCGAGGTGCTGCGGCCGCGCGCCTATGTGATGACGCCCGACAGCCGCGTCTTTCCGCGCACGGAGTGCAACGACGGCATCGACAACGACGGCGACCTGGCGATCGACCTGGCCGACCCGGATTGTCTGGGGGTCGAGGATGAATCGGAAAGCGCCTTCTTCGCGCCGCGCCAGGTGCGCGAACTGTCGATCAATGAATTCGCGATGAAGCGCATCACCCCGCCGATCACCGATCGCACGGAACTGATCAACCGCGTGCGCATGCACTTCCTCTACGCTCCGCCGAGCGCCGGCGCGAGCGTGCGTTTTGCGATTTACGTGGACGATTGGCGCGACGAGGCCCCAGGCAGCAAACTCTATGAATCCGACTGGCTCCCGCTGGGTTCCACGCCGACGTGGGTCGATGCGCCGCTGCCCGAGCCGATCGCGTTGCAGCCGACGCTGGAGTACTTCCTGGCGTTCAAAGTCAACCGCGCCGGGGTCTACGTGGATATGCAGGATGTCCGCTATGGCGCGCGGGCCAAGCCCGGCTTCAGCTATTTCCTCGACAGCTATCCGCCGTTGTTGCTGGGGCGGGCCGCGACGGACGTGCACATTCCCCTGCCGGATGGCCCGTTTCGGCGCATCTGTGCGGTGCGCCGGCCCGATCAGCCCAACTGCGACGTGGCCGATCTACAGGACGGCATGATCGTCGATTCATTCGAACCGTATGGCGTGCACGTCTATCAATTGTTGCCGTAGCGAAGAATTGAGCATCAAACATTGCGTCACGCGCGTCGGACGGCGTGGCACTGGCTCCGCGGGGGGGCCAACGCCGCCCTGTAGCGTTGGGGCTCCGTACCCAACGCCGCGTCGGAGAGGCGTCATCTGCCGGCGACAGACGCCGTCGGCCACGGAGGGCCGAACGCTACGGTTGTACGCATGTCGTTCGCAAAAAACTTGCACGACCTGAGGGCATTGGAATCTCGTTGCCGCTCGGTCGATCCGCCGAGCGATGCGGCCCGCGTAGCGCGGTTATGCTTTCACGACGCGGCCCGCCGGGCGCTTTTTCTTGCCGGTGGCGTTGCGGGTGTCGACGACCAGCTTCGCCTGCTGACAGATCATGTCGTAATCGACGTTGCTGTGATCGGTAGAGATCAACACGCAGTCATAGCTCTTCACGCTCTTGGCCGTCAGCGGCACGCTCTTCATGTGGGTGATGTTGTGCTCGCGCATCGGCTTGGCGACGGGGATGAACGGATCGTGATAGTCGCACTTGGCGCCGCGCTCCTGCAGCAGCTCGATCAACTCGACCGAAGGTGATTCGCGGACGTCGTCGATGTCCTTCTTATAAGCCAGCCCGAGCACCAGCACCTTCGAACCCTTGAGCGCTTTGCCGTGCTCATTCAGCGCCTCCGCCACGCGATTGACGACGTGCTCGGGCATGGCGGTGTTGATCTCGCCGGCCAGCTCGATGAAACGGGCGGTGATGCCATACTCGCGCGCCTTCCACGAAAGATAAAAGGGATCGATCGGGATGCAGTGGCCGCCCAGGCCGGGCCCGGGATAAAACGCCTGAAAGCCGAACGGCTTGGTCTTGGCCGCCTCGATCACCTCCCACACGTCGATGCCCATGCGATCAAAGACGAGCTTCAGCTCGTTGACGAGCGCGATGTTGATGCAGCGATAGACGTTCTCGACGATCTTGCAGGCTTCGGCGACCTCCGCCGTGGAGACCGGCACGACGTGATCGAGCACCTGGCCATAGAGCGCCGCGGCGAGCTTGCCGTCGGCGGGACCCAACCCGCCGACCACTTTCGGAATCTGCTTGGTGGTGATGTCGGTGCGGCCGGGGTCTTCACGTTCCGGCGAGAATGCCAGGAAGAAATCCTTGCCGTGCTTAAGCCCGGTTTCGGCCAGAATCGGGAGCACAATCTCGCGCGTTGTGCGCGGATAGGTGGTCGATTCGAGGACGATGAGTTGGCCGGGGCGCAGGCGCTTGGCGATGTCGCGGGCGGTACTCTCAACATACTGCATGTCCGGCTCGCGCATCTTGTTCAGCGGGGTCGGCACGCAGATCAGGATCGCATCGGGCTTGGCGAGCTGATCCATGTCCGTCGTCGGTGTGAAGAGCTCGTCGTCAATGAACTCCTTGAACATCTTGCCCGGCAAATGACGGATGTAGGTCTTGCCGGCCTTGAGCATCTTCACCTTTTCGGCGTCCACGTCGAAGCCGATCATGCGGAAGCCGCCGTGACAGAATTCGCGCACCAGCGGCAGGCCGACATAGCCCAACCCCATGACACCCACGACGGCCTGTTTACGATTGATTTTTTCGAGCAAAGTGTCGGACAATTTCATGCCGGGTCTCTCCAGCGCAGCGCGGGCGACGGAAGTCAGTTTCCGCGACGAAGCATCATGCGGCGATCCGCGTCGCCGGCGAAAAACGAGCCGTGTTTTGTAACAGCGGGCCACACACGCGGCAAGCGCAAGCAGGCCGCGAGCATTCGCACGTTCGCAAACTCGGAAAGAAAGGGCGAGCGCCAAGGAGCGGTCGTCGTTGGTTCAACGGCTTGAGTTTCTCATCTTGCGGTTTTCATGCTTGGGCCGAGGATGGGGCAAGTAGCTCGCCAGTCCTCGACAGGCTGGAAGCCTGTTCCACCCCGTAATTGAAGCCCGGCTGGCCATCAGCAGCGGTCGGCAGAGCGATAGATGACTCGTCTTTCGCCTGCACAGCGCTACGATTGTTCGCCCATGATGGACCACATACACCCAGGCTGTATTTACAAGGAGTCGCCTGCGATGCCCGCGTTTTCAACGGTTACACTCGCCACGCTTCGATACTGGTCACGCCGTCTGTTTTTCCCCGCGTCTGCGCTCGTGCTTGGCGCGACGATGGCCGGATGCGGGCTGATGGGCGGGCCAGAGGCGCTGGATCAGCCCGTCGTCGAGCAGGTTGACCTCGCCCGTTATGCGGGCCTCTTCTACGAAATATCGAGCATCCCGTCGGTTGCGTCGGCCAATGGCCGCTGCACCAATACAACCGCGACCTATACGCTCCAGCCGAACGGTACGGTGCGGCTGTTCAATGAGTGCTTTCTGGATCGGCCTGATGGGATTCCGCTGCGCATCTCCGGCAGCGCGCGGGCCCGCGACGCAAGCGGAGCTCGGCTGGCCATTCGCTTTGATTTCTCCTTCTTCGAAGCGCCGTACAACATTATCGCACTTGATCCCGAGTATCGCTGGGCGGTGGTCGGTTCCGGGCCGGACGGACTCTTTGTCCTGAGCCGCACGCCGACGTTGGACGACGCGACTTACGCCGGCATTCTCGCTCTGCTGCCCGAATTGGGATATGACCCCGACAGCTTGCAGTTGACGCCACAGACGCCGCGCTGAGCGCTCAGCGCACGGCGCACCGCGAGAGCCGGGGCAGCGTTGAGCCGCGGCAGGGTCGCTGACGCCATTCGGAGAGTGTCACCGCGGAGTTGATGAAGACCGCTTCCTGACGGGCGCGGCTCTGCCAGCGCGGCACTGCCAGGGCGGTTATGCCAAGACGGCTATGCAAACGGGCGCGCACAATGCTCGATTCGGAAGCGCGTCACAATCCGCCACCCGTTGCCGAGCGCGCCGCGACTGGTTCTGATAGCGGCATGGTGATCGACGCGCACTGCCATTACGTGCTTTCGCGCTGTCCCATTCAGCCGCACGAACGCTTTGCGTTTGAGCTGCCCGCGGCCGATCCGGCTGATCCGACGCATTGGGATTCGTGCATGGCGCCGCGCGCCTTCTGGCGGCCCGCGCTGCTGGGGCTGCGCTGGCTGCTGGCATTGCCGCTGAATCTGCCACCCGGCGAAGAGCTTGATGGGCGCCTGAGCGAGGTTTTTGACCACCATCTGCTGGCGCCGGGGCCGATTGCGCGCTACGTATTACTGGCCTTCGACGCCTATCACGCCGCCGACGGCACGCGCCCGCCATTGCCGACGGAGCTGCGCCACCTCGGCAGCGACATCTATACGTCGAATTCACTGGTGCGGGCGCTGTGCCAGGCGCGGCCCGAGCGCTTTCTGTTTGGCGCGTCGGTTCATCCCTACCGGCCCGACGCGCTCGATGCACTCGATGAGGTCGCCCGCGCCGGCGCGTGCCTGCTCAAGTGGCTGCCACTGCATCAAAACATTGATGTGACCGACCCGCGCGCGCTCGAAATGCTCCGTCGCTGCGGCGAGCTGGGACTGCCGCTGCTCGTGCATTACAGCGAGGAGGCCGCGCTTGCCACGAATCACCCCGAATGGCGCGCGGTCGACCCGCTGCTATCCGTGCTGCGAAAGCTGCTGCGAAGCACCGGCACGATACCGACGGTGATCGTGGCCCACGCCGCCACGCGCGTCTGGCCCTGGGGCGATCCGAGTTCGCACGAGGCGCTGCTGGCGGCGCTGACGGGCGACTTCGCCGACCAGCCGCTCTATGCCGACATCTCTGCGCTGACCGCGCCGACCAAGACCGGCTACCTGAAATATCTCGCACAACGCCAGGAATTGCATCACAAGCTGATCTTCGGCACCGATTTCCCGATTCCGCCGGCGGTGTGGCGCGTCCGCCGCGAACTTGGCCGCGAATATGCGGAGATCGCGCGCGAGCCGTCGTGGACGCAACAGATTGCGCGCACCGTCCGCGCCGTCGGCTACAACGAAATCGTGCTGTACAACGCCGAGCGCATCCTGCGCTTGCCACGATCGCCGACGGGTGTGCAGCCCTTGCACGCTCGCCCGCACCCGCTCCCCAAGCCATCCTCGAACGCGGGGCGCGACGGATGACGACCGACAATCCCACGACTTCGCAAGCGACACCCTTGCCGCGGCGGCGCTACCTCGATCCGCGACCGGCCGACATCGCTCAAGCCGCCCCCTGGGCCGACAGCGTCAACATTCCGACGGATGAGCTGCTCGCGCGCTTACATGAGCTGCCGCCGCCGGCGGAGCCGGTCCTCATCATCGGTCCTGCACCATGGGTAGCGCTGGCGCGAACACTGCTCAGTGCCGGCGGGCGTTGCGTCGAACATGCTGGGCCGGGAACGCCACTTGATCTGACTGCGCCGGCGTTGAGCAAGACAACGAGCGCGCCCGGCCGGCTGTGGCGCCCCTCCGCCGCGGTCGAAGCGTGGCTCGGGCTGTTGCCCGTGGGCACAGCGCTCGACCTGGGTTGCGGCGCGGGCCGCGATGCGGTGTTCCTGGCTGCGCAGGGATGGCGCGTCGTCGGCGTCGATTGCCTGCCCGATGCGATTCAGCGCGCGGCGCGCCTCGCCCTGCGCTGTTTGCCCGCCGACCGGCAGCCGACGTGGATCGTGGCGGATTACACCGTCGCCGACAGCGGCGTCGCCGTGATTGATGACGCGGCCGTTGATGTGCCGCTGGCCGGCTCGCCGGTCGCCGCCTTTGCGTCGGCAACGCCCCGCACGCAGGGCTGGATGCCGCCGCTGCCGATCGATTTGATATTGTCGGTGCGCGCGCTGGACCGGGCAGCGCTGCGGCGCGCGCGCAGTTGCCTGCGGCCGGGCGGGTATATGCTGATCGAAACATTCACGCCGGAGCATCGTCGTCGCCACGGTCGACCGCGCCCGGCCGACACGGCCGACGTGGCGGAGCTATCCACACTGATCACCGGGGCTGAGCTGGTGGCGTCGGCGGAGGCGTGGCGGCACGATGATCATTTGGCCGCGGTGTTGCTCCGTGTGGATTGAATGCCTGCGCGACTGAAGTCCATCGACAATCACGGTAGGATGACGTCTACAACATGCAGACACCACCCATAGACGCAGAAATCACATCGAAATCCGACACGGAGAGAGCACTTGGCGAAGCGCTGTCGGCCGCTGACGCCGCGGAATTCGCCGCGGGCATGTCAGCCGACCGGCTGCTGTCCGAGGCTGCGTTATCTCAGGTTCGCCACTTCATTCCTGAGTCGCTTTCGGCCGCGCGGCGGCAGCGCCTGGCCGCGTTCGTGCCCGGATCGGTCTCAATGAAACGGCCGGCGCGGTCGGCGGCGCCGGAGTCCGCCCCCTTTGTCCACGCCTGGTCCGCCGTCGCGGCCGAGGCGTATATCCGTCGGTGCGGCTTGCCGCGACGAATGCTGATTGAACTGGATTACGAGGACGAGTGGGCCGCACTCACCCCGTTGCTCGAGTCGGATGCGGCCGTGCACCGGGTGCGTTTCATCGTGCCGGATGGCACGGTGGCGAGCCTCTTGCGCCGGCACGGCGCCGTGCCCCTGTCTTGGCTGGTCATTCCGCTGGCGGCGGCGCCGCAAGCCGCCCGCGCGCCGTACACCGCGGAATTGGCGGCGGGTCCTGCGCTGCCCCGTGCCATTGATCCGGTGCGGGTCGCGGCCCGCGCCGCGCTGGGACTGGCTGATGATCAGCCGCTGTTGGCGCTGCTGCCGCCGATTTCGTCGGCGGCCGGCTTGAAGGCGGCGCTGTGGGCGGCCCTCGTTGTGCAACACTTGTTTCCGCGGTTGCGCGTCGTGCTGGGCGAGCGAAACACCTGGTCGGACCGGCTCATACGGCTCGCCCGCGTCAGTCGACAGGAGTTCATGCTCTTGGAACCGCCCGCGGAGCTGGACCTCGCCGCGATCTTGACGGCGGCGGATGCGGGCCTGTTTCTGGCCGATCGGCCGCGATCGGTTCAGGCCGTGCAGCTCGCACAGCAATTGGGCTTGCCGCTGGTCTTGAGCGATCGGCGGGAATTACGCGCGGCGTGCGACCCGGCCGCCACGACGGACGTGAACATCTGGATCGATGGGGCCGCCTCGCACGCAGCGGCGATCGCGCTCCGACATTGGCTCGCCCGCGACAGATCGCACGCCGCCGCGCACGCGCGGCCGTGGCCGCCCGCGCGGCCGTGGCGCGCATTCGTCAACGGCTATGCGCGGGCGTATGCGTGGCTGCTGGCGGATGGATCGGTCGCCGCGCCGCGCGGCGCCGCGATGGACTAGATAGCCTAGTGCTTCGTCAAACTTGAATCATCGGATGAAGTGGAAA
>CAYQLG010000158.1:0-8452 GCA_964418235.1 uncultured Planctomycetales bacterium | reverse complement strand
CGGGGCTGGGCGTCGTCAAGCGCTTCGCGCCGGTACGAGGCGATGCGTCGGCGGGGCCGCGGGCGCGCTTGACCCGCCCCGCCGCGCCGCTATAATACTTGCATGATGGCGTCAGTAAACCAAAATATCGAGCCGCCTGTGCGCCGCCCGCCACGCGATCCGCGGGCCGCCGCCCGGCGTGCGGCAGCGGTCGATCGGCGGCTCGATCCGGACTTGTTCAAGGCCCTGTCCGATCCGACCCGCGCCAAGCTGCTCGCGTGCCTGGTGAAATGCGGGCGACCTTGCTCCGTCAGCGAGGTCGCCGCTTGTTGTGCGGTAGATTTTTCCGTCGTCGCGCGGCATCTCGGCCTGCTCGCTCGGATCGACCTGCTCGCCGTCGAGAAGAAGGGCCGCACCGTCTGGTATCACGCCCGCGGCGCAATGCTCGCCGCCCGGCTGCGAGCCTTGGCCGACGCCATCGATGAATGGCGGCCCGCCGCCGGCGAATGCTGCGCTACCGCGGGTTGCTGCGCGCCTGCGACCGTGAACCGTACGGCTGATCCGGCTCGCGGCAAGCCCAGGTTTTCGCCGTCATCCGGCGCCAGCCCCCAACGCAATCCCACAGGAGTCGAAGACCGATGAATCGCTTCATGACGATGCTGCGACGGATGCCCGCGCTGCTCGGGACTGCCATCATGCTCAATACCGGCTGTGTATTCGATCGCGAGCCGGCGCCCGCCGCCGACGGCAGCGCGAAGGCCGCAGCGCCCGAAGGCGCACGCCCCGCCGCCGTCCTCGAGAAAAGCAAGGATTCCGAGAAATTTGAGAAAACCACGATGGCAGATTCGACGCGAAAGAGCCAATTTGGCGTCCAGCCGGAAATGCTCGCACTCTATCCGCCGCTCGCGGCCTATGTCGCCGCCCGTCAGGCCGAGTATGACCGCATTCCCGACGCCCGCAGGGAGGACCTGGAGGAGCTGAGCGGCTTCATCCGCGAGCAGCGCGCCGCCGAGCGGCCCGTGCGGCTCACGTTTGTCTGCACGCACAACAGTCGTCGCAGCCACATGGCCCAGTTGTGGGCCGCGGCCGCGGCGGAAGCCTACGGCCTGCGCGTCGCGACATTCTCCGGCGGCACGGAAGCCACCGCCTTTAACCCGCGCGCCGTTGCAGCACTGCAGCGGGCGGGGCTGAACATCGCAGCATCAGACCCGTCAACGGCCGGCGGCCCGACGACAAACCCGCGCTATCTCGCGCGGCTGGGCCATGAATTTCCGCCGCTGGAATGCTTCTCCAAGCGATACGACGCCGAACCCAACCCGCGCTCCGATTTCGCCGCGGTCATGGTTTGCAACGAAGCGGACAAAGCCTGTCCGCTCGTGCCGGGCGCCGCTGCGCGCTTCGCGCTGCCCTTTGTCGATCCGAAAGTCTCCGACGACACGCCTGCGGAATCGGCCACCTACGACGAGCGCTGTGCGCAGATCGCGCGCGAGATGCTCTATGTGATGAGCCGTGCCGCAAGCCGCAACGAATCAATCAATAGGCCATAACACAATAGCGCCGCGGCCGCCGCTCTCGCGCCGGCCCGGCCCCAATCAGGAGCGCCAACATGAGCAACCACGTTTCCATCCCCGTATCGACGACGTCCCAGCCGGATTCAAATGACATCCGCACGCAGGTCCGGGCCGGATACGCCGAAATCGCCGTCCGCGGATCCACCCTCGGCTCGGGCGGCTGCTGCGGGCCGGGCTCGTCGTGTGGGCCGGGCATCGCCGAGCGCATCGGCTACAGCGCCGAAGAACTCAGTCGCTTGCCGGATGGCGCCGACATGGGCCTCTCGTGCGGCAATCCGACCGCGCTGGCGTCGCTGCGACCGGGCGAGGTTGTGCTCGATCTGGGCGCCGGCGGCGGGTTTGACTGCTTCCTGGCCGGGCCGAAGGTCGGTTCGACAGGCCGCGTGATCGGTGTTGATATGACGGCGGAGATGCTGGCCAAGGCGCGCGGCAATTGCGCTGCCTATCGCCAGCGCAGCGGCCTGGACAATGTCGAATTCCGCCTGGGTGAGATTGAGCATCTCCCGGTTGCAGACGCCAGCGTTGATGTTGTGATCTCGAATTGCGTGATCAACCTGTCGCCCGACAAGCCGCAGGTCTGGCGCGAGATCGCGCGTGTATTGCGGCCTGGCGGGCGCGTGGCCGTGTCTGATCTGGCGCTGCTGCGCCCCCTGCCCGCTGCCGTGCGCGCCGATCTCGAAGCGCTGATCGGCTGCATCGCCGGAGCTGAGCTGGTTGAAAGCACCGAGCGCTTTGCGCGCGCGGCGGGCCTGACGGATATCCGGCTCGAGTCAAAGGGCGAGTACATCGACGCGATGACCGCCGGCGCCGATCCGCTGTATGCCAGGATCGCCGCGGCGTTGCCCGTGGGCACGCGTCCGGCCGATTTTGTCACCAGCCTGAACGTGAGCGCCCACAAGCCGACTGCCTAAGAGCTATTCCTGAGCGGCCCTGTCGCTTGGCGGAGCCACGACCGTGCGGCAGAGCCACAACCGTGTAGCGGAGCCACGACCGTGAGGGAGTGGAAGTCTCCCGCAAAGCCTCCGCTTCCTGACGGTCGCGGCTCTGCATGACCTACCAACTCCATTCTGACCATGCTCGAACCGCCTGCGAGCAGAGCAGCTCCCCGCGACGCTTGTGCGAAGTGCTCCGACAGCAACGATGACATTCAACCAAACACCATTCCCCCCCCAAAAAAACCCGTGCCGCCGGAAGCGGATCGCTTCACGGCGGCACGGGCATTTGTTACGTCTGAACGACGTGATTCGTTACCGAATCATCATCGTCACGGCGTACACGGCGGAGTGGTCGGGCAGGCCGCGCCGACGAGGCACGTGACGAACGTGCCGATGTCGTCGAAGTCCACCGCACCGCTGCAGTTCACGTCGTTACGGCAGGTGTAGTTGGCCAGGCCGGTGATCGGAGTCACCTGCGGGCAACCTTCCCACGAAGTCAGGCTGATCAGCGCCGGGACGAAGCAGTTGATATCGTTGAAGTCGATACCGCCGCTGTTGTCTGAGTCGCCGCGCTGCACAACGCCGCACGTCGAAGCGCACGGGCCGCAGGTCAGCTCACCAAACCAGAGCGAACCGCACGGGACGCCGACGAAGCCTTGCGGCTGCATCAGGATCGCGTAGGTGCCCGGCTCGAGGCACGCCGTCAGGGTGCCTTCCTGGCACGGATTGACGATGACCGCATCGCCGACCGCGACCGGCGCCGAGCAATCGGCCACGTTCAGCAGAACCGCGGCGCCCGGGAACGCACAAGTAAAGCGCCAGGTGATCTGGGTCTGGCTGGTGATGTTCAGGCGCAGCCAATCCTGCTCACGCAGGGCGGTGCCGCCACGGGTGTAGTTACCAACCGTGCCGCAGATGCGATCGAGCGGGCAGTTGAGGTCGGTGTAGGCCGGCGGGGTGCCGTTGCAACCCGGGTTCGTCGTATCGACGTACTCCGGACCGCAATCCGGCTCGCCATCCGTGCGATAACCCGGCGGGCAGGTCAGCGTGCACGGCGCGCTGCACTCGCACTCGATCGCCAGCACATAGTCGGCGTCGGTGCAATTCACGCCGCCGAAGCCCTGCGACGAAACCGCAATCCAGTAGGTGCCCGGAAGGACGGTGGCCTCGGCCAGCGCCTCTTCGCAGACGGCCGCGGTGGCGGTGTCGAGCGACGGCGGAGCCGGGCAGCCGGCATTACCGTCGAGCAGGAAGACGACCGACGCGAACGTCGCCGTCATGCGAGCGCGGACGGTGCACGGAACCGTGGTGATGATCTCGTACCAGTCGAGGTCGCGGAACGAACCGCCATCGCGCGGATACGCGCCGACCTTACCGCAGATGATGTCGCCGCACGCGGCCGACTCAAAGCAGTCGTCGCCGGTCGGGTCGCCCGGGATACCGGTATCCGGATCCGGGTCGGAGAGGCACGGCGGGGTGCCGTTGCAACCGACGTTGTACTCATCGATGTAACCCGGACCGCAAAGCGGCTCGTCGCTGACCTGGCCGCCCGGCGGGCAGTTCAGCGGAACGCACGGAACCGCGATCGGCTGGCAGGTCACTGTCATGTTGTACTCGGCATCGCCGCACGGAACCGCGCCGAAGTAGCGCGACGAAGCGATCACGAGGTACTCGCCCGGGTTGACCGTAAAGGTCAGGTTGACAATCGTGCACGGATCGGCGGTGTCGCCGGCATCCGGCTCGCTGTCGACCGTCTGTGCCTGGCAGGGATCAAAGGCTGGCGGCGTGCCGACCAGACCCGCCAGAATGACGAGCGGCGGGGTGTCGGCTTCGATATCGACCGATACGCTCGACGTGACCGTCAGCGTCAGGCGATACCAGTCCAGATCACGACGGCCCGGGACGCCGGCGAACACATACGTGCCCAGCGTGCCGCACACCGTCTCGCCGCAAACCACGCGACCGAACGCCGTCGGGGTCGTGTTGCAACCGCCGTCGGTCGTGTCGATGTAGTCTTCGCCGCACGGCGGCTCGGTCGAAACCGTCGCGCCCGGAGCGCAATCAATCTCGCAAGCGCCGGCCGCTTCGCAGGTCAGGCTGGCCTGATACTCAGCGTCGCACGGAACCGTGATGGTCGCATTACGCGGGCCGATGATGCCGAAGTACTGACCGGCCGGAACCCACGCGCGAATCGTCGAATCGGTGCACGGCGCAACCGCCGGAGCGGCCGTCGTGGCCGGAACGACGAACAGCGTGGTGCCCGGGCACGAATCCGTCGGCGACGGATTCGTATCCCACTGCAGGAACTGCTGCAGGTTGAACTCGGCCCGGACCGTCCAACGAACGACCGTGTTGGTCGTGATCGTGAAACGGTACCAGTCGAGGTCGCGACCGCGCGTCGGCGGGGTCGCGCTGGGGCGATCGAACGTGCCGGCCGTGCCGCACACCGTATCGCCGCAGTTGATCGCCTCGAACAGCGGCGGGGTGGTATTGCAACCGCCGTTGGTCGCGTCGACATAGTCCGGGGCGCAGTTCGGCTCGACCGAAAGACGACCGCCCGGCGGGCAATCGACTTCGCACTGACGACCCGTAAACACCTCCACCAGACCGCCGTCATAATCCTCGCGGACCATGTCGGCCACTTCAGCCGGCATCACCGCGACCGGCTGCGACGCGAAGTCAGCAGCCGATACCACCGGCGTGGCTGTGGCCGCGAATGCTGTGCTACAACACAGCACCGCCAAGCCCATCAATGCAGTCAACTTACACGACATAGAATGTCTCCTTTCGAACCTCTTCCCTTGCACCACAAACCCAAATCGGAGGCGCCGAACCAAGCCGGAGCGATACCGGCCCAAGAACGTTCGACGGCCACATCAGTTTCCGATTTACTTGCACCAGTTGGCTGCCCGATGCACCAATTCACCTTGCTTGAACCAGTACATCCGTCCCAATCGCAGCGTGATCAGCTTGAAAACTCGCTCGATAGCGTCAGCGGGGGCGTGGTTGCCATGCGCCCGGCGGCTGTGCTTACCGTGTGAGCCTCTTCCTCTCATGCGGCAACCGGACCGGCGCTTGCAACGCCGAAACCGGTTTGGAACGGGGCAGCGCTATACTCTCTCCTAACCAAACCTTATAAGATTGAGAAGTTCGTGTCAAGATGAAGTGATCCGCCCCGGTTGCCGATTGGCCGCGTCTGGCCCTACAACCCCAACCAACCTGAGCCGCCTTCGCCCCAATCATCCTCAACGCTATGAATCGTAACAGGATGCGAACGCCGTGCACGGCTCGGGAGGAGCGCGCCGGCAGCGGTACAGGCCTCGGCTGGCAACAACCATCCTTCATGACCCCTTATCTTACGCCCAAGCTACCCGGCCCGGCGAATGTAAGGTAAAACTGCTGGGCCAATCCGACGTAGAATCCGAAACATTACGCAGTCTGCCGATAACCGCTTGTTTTCACAGAAGATAGGGGCCGAGCATGAACCCTTATGTCCGCTCGCGCCGAGTACGCGAGCGCGTCAAGCGCCGACTAGGGTTCCTTCACGCTTAAATTTTCGGATGAAGCGGAATAGCTCCCCGCCGCGACGGCGTGAAATCAATGCCTTTGTTCGTTGCGGAACGCGCGGGCGGGGTGGCCATGCTACCCGCGCTGCAAACCCGAAATGTAGCTGTGACAGACGACGACGGTTTCCCGTGCCCTCGTTCCCACCCGCGCGATTGTCGGCTACATTCGAGTTTACCAGCATGGATACACACGCGCGCTCCTCCCCGGCCGATACGATCAAAACGCCACTTGTGATCGCTCATGGTCTGAAAACAACGCTCGGCGCCGGATATGGGGCTGCCGACCTGCGCCAAGACATCCTGGCCGGTCTCGTTGTCGGCATTGTCGCCCTGCCGCTTTCGATGGCCTTGGCTATTGCGACCGGGGTACCGCCGCAATTCGGCATCTACACCGCCATCGTCGCCGGAGCGGTCATCGCGCTGCTGGGCGGCTCGGCCGTGCAAATCTCCGGACCGACCGCCGCCTTCGTAGTCATCCTCGCGCCGATCTCGGCCAAGTTTGGCCTGGCCGGACTCGCCCTCGCCACGCTCTTCGCCGGCGTGATCTTGATCGTGATGGGATTGGCGCGGCTGGGCAAGCTGATCGAGTTTGTGCCCTATCCGGTGACCAGCGGCTTCACCGCCGGCATCGCCATCGTCATCGCCACGCTGCAGCTCAAGGACTTCTTCGGCCTGACCGTTGCCAAAATGCCGGATCACTATCTCGAGCGCATCCACGCGCTCTGGCAGGCCGCCCCGACGGTGCGGCTGGGCGATACGCTGGTCGGCGCCGCAACGCTCGGCATATTACTACTGTGGCCCAAGGTAACGCGCAAACTGCCGGCGCCGCTGGTCGCGCTCCCGCTCGCCGCGCTGGGGGCGTGGGTGGTCAGCCTGATCTGGCCGGGCTTCCAGGTCGAGACGATCGCGACGCGCTTCGGCGGCATTCCACAAACGCCGCCGATACCGCAGTGGCCCTGGCAATATGACGGCCCCAACGGTCAGCCGCTGCAACTCTCCTATGACGTGATTCGCCCGCTGCTGGTCTCATCGTTTGCGATCGCGATGCTTGGGGCGATCGAGTCGCTTCTGACCGCCGTCATCGCCGACGGCATGACCGGCCGCAAGCACGACCCCGACGGCGAGCTGATCGCGCAGGGCGCCGGCAACATCCTCGCGCCGTTCTTCGGCGGGTTCGCCGCGACCGGCGCCATCGCGCGCACCGCGACCAGCATCCGGGCCGGGGCGCGTTCGCCGATCTCGGCGATTGTGCACGCGCTCTTCATCCTTGCGGCGGTGCTCGTGCTTGCGCCGATTCTGGGCTATTTGCCGATGGCGGCGCTGGCCGCGCTGCTGCTGCTCGTCGCCTGGAACATGAGCGAAGTCAAGCACGTGCTCTATCTCTTGCGCGTCTCACCGCCCAGCGACAAGGCCGTGCTGTTGGTCTGCCTTGCCCTCACCGTGCTCTTCGACATGGTGATTTCGGTTTCGGTCGGCGTCGTGCTTGCGGCGCTGCTTTTCATGCGGCGCATGGCGGATTTGACCGGCGCTCGGCTGATCGAAGAGCGGCACCCGCAACTCGCTGAGCCGCTGCCGCCGGGCGTCTTGATCTACGAAGTGGCCGGGCCGCTCTTTTTCGGCGCCGCCCAACAGGCCATGAGCGCGCTGCGCACCGTCGGCGGCGGCGGCGTAACCGCCGTCGTGCTTGACCTGCGCTCGGTGCCGACGATGGATGCGACCGGACTGGTCAGCCTCGAAGCCACGTTGCAGAAGCTCCACGACGCAAACATCTTCACGATCATCGGCGGAGTCCAGATGGAGCCGCTGAAGCTGATGGCCAGAGCCGGCTGGAAGCATCGTCCGTGGCTGGCGATCTATCGCAACTTTGACGAAGCCATCGACGTAGCTCGCAGCTTTGCCAGCCTGATCCTCCCGCCGCAACCGCCTAGCGCAAAGCCGCCGGCCCAAGCGACCTCATAGTCTGTCACAGCTCGATTCGCGGTTTGAAACGCGGCAGCGGAGCACCATCGCCGTTTCGATTGATCTGTAGCGTCGGCCCTCCGTGGCCGACGGCGAATCGGCTCCGTGGCCGACGGCGAATCTGTTCGAAACGCCGTCTGGGTGGGACGCCCGACGCTACAGCAAACATCAAAGCGCTCTGGTCCATTTTCAGCGTTTGGCTGTCGCATGGCAGAGCCGCGCCCGTAAGAGGCTGTCGAAATACACCACGACGGCGCGCCGAATGCTTGGCGCAGCATCAGACCTTGGGTTTCGATGCGACGCCAGGTGATCGGCAGGCTGTCGAGCTTGATTTTGACAAGTATTTCGACAGCCTCGTAAGAGGCTGTCGAAATACCTGGCCTCGGAGGTGGCTGAATCGGCGTGGCGCGGCTGGTAGGTGTGATTTTTTTCCGCTCATCGT
>CAYQLG010000157.1:0-8521 GCA_964418235.1 uncultured Planctomycetales bacterium | reverse complement strand
GGCCGGGTTGCGTGAGGCGCTGCGCCGCCTGGGCGACATCGAGCGCCAGGTCGGCCGGCTCGGCGTACGACGTGTTACGCCGCGCGACCTGCGTGCGCTGGGCGATGGGCTGGCCGAATTGCCGACGATTCGGGCGGCGCTGGCGGAGTTGCAGATCGGCGACGCGGCGGCGCTGACGGGGCTGGATGGGGTCGCCGATCAACTTCGCACGGCGCTGCGGCCCGACGCGCCGCTGACCGTCCGTGAGGGCCGGATTTTCAACGCCGGTCAACACGCGGAGCTGGATCGCTATCGACAGCTCGCCGAAGACGGCACGCGCTGGCTGGCCGAGTTCCAGGCGCGCGAGGCGGCGGCGACCGGCATCGCCTCGCTGAAGGTCGGCTATACGCGCGTCTTCGGCTATTTCATCGAGGTGAGCAACACCCACAAAACGCGCATTCCGCCCCATTATGTGCGGAAGCAAACCGTCAAGAACGCCGAGCGCTACATCACCGACGAGTTGAAGCATTATGAGCAGGAGGCGCTCTCGGCGGCGTCGCGCAGCGTCGATCTGGAATATGAGCTGTTTCAGCAACTCCGCGATGACGTCGCGCGGCACATTCCGGCCTTGCAGACCGCCGCCGCTCAACTGGCCGAACTCGACGTGCTGGCGGGCTGGGCGCAGCTCGCGCAGGAGCGCGGCTATACCCGGCCCGAGGTGTTGCCGGAGACGCCCGCGATCTTACAGATCGTCGCCGGGCGGCATCCGGTCGTCGAGCAGTTGCTCGAAAACACGTTCGTGCCCAACGACACGGAGCTGGACGGCGGCGGCAAGTCGCTCGCGCTGATCACCGGCCCCAACATGGCCGGCAAGAGCACTTATATTCGTCAGGTCGCGACGCTGGCGCTGCTGGCGCAGGCCGGCTGTTGGGCGCCGGCTGAGAAGATGCGCTTCAGCCCGGTCGATCGCATCTTCACGCGCGTCGGCGCCAGTGACGAGCTGGCCCGCGGTCAATCGACCTTCATGGTTGAGATGCTCGAGACCGCTGAAATTCTGCACAACGCCACCCCCGCGAGCCTCGTCGTGCTGGACGAGGTCGGGCGCGGCACGAGCACGTTCGACGGTCTCGCCCTGGCGTGGGCGATTACGGAACACCTCGCAACACGCACGCGCTGCCGTGCGCTTTTCGCGACGCACTACCACGAGTTGACCGAGCTGGCTGAGTTGCTCGAATCCGTCTTCAACCTCACCGTCGCCGTGCGCGAGTTCGAAGATCAGGTCGTCTTTCTGCACCACATTGAGCGCGGCGTCGCCGATCGTAGCTATGGCGTCCACGTGGCCAAACTGGCCGGCCTGCCGCGGCCGGTGCTGGAGCGGGCCGGGGCCGTTCTGCAGGAATTGGAGCGCAACTTCTCACGTGAGTCGCAGCGGCCCGTGCTGGCCGCCGTCCAGCGCCGCCGCACGCGCCAATTGCGGCTTTTCGAAGAGCCGGAGGAGCAGGTTGTCCGGCTGCTGCGCGAGGTGGACCCGGCCGATCTGCCGGCGGAAACGGCGCGGGAGAAACTGCTCGCGTGGCGAGCGCTGCTGCAAGGGGGCTAGCCGTCACGAGCAAGCGCGCCCCCGAACGGCGCGATGCGTGATGGGTTTGTCGTGACATGATCCGCGAAGGTGGAGTAGGCATCTGGCCTGTACTCGAACGGCTGGAAGCCAGTCTCACCCATTCCATCGCAGCCGGGGACGTCGGGACGGCTGGCGGTGATTTATAATTGGAGCGGTTGTTCAGTGGCGTTATTCACGCACAGCGGCATGGCCCCGAGCGGGCCGCCGCGGCGCGTGCTTGATGGGAGCCAAGATGACGCGGCGCGAGATACGACAGACGGCGGCGGCGGTTGCGATAGTCGGGTTGACACTCGCCCTGGGCGGCTGCCCCCAAGAGCAACAGACGCCGGTGAAGGTCCAGATCACGCCATCCGCGACGCGCGGACCGGCCCCGTTGCGGTTGACGCTGTCGGCGGCCGGCTCGTTCTCGGACAACGGCGGCGCGCTGACATTTCTGTGGGATCTGGCCGGCGAGGCCACCGCCACGACCGAATCCATCACGCACACCTTCAACACGCCCGGCCGCAAGACCGTCCGGCTTACCGCGACCGACGCGACCGGCGCGACCGCCAGCAGCAGCGTGGACATCCGCGTCGCCGGCGGGCCGGTCACGGCTGTGATCGCCGCCGACCCGACCAGCGGCAACGCTCCGCTGACCGTGCGCTTCGATGGCACCGCCAGCGATCCGCCCGATGATGAAATTCTCGACTATTTCTGGGATTTCGGCGACGGCGCCACCGCGCGCAGCTCCAAGCCCGTACACACCTACACCGTCGGCGGAACCTACACCGTCACGCTTCGCGCCGTCAGCGGCGGCGGGGTTGAAGACGAGGTCGAAGCCACCATCAACGTCACCGCCACCACCGCCGCGCTGCAATTCAACGGCAGCCAGTTCGCGACGCTGCCGCTCGGCTCGGCCGCGGCGCGCTCGGCGTTTTCGCTCGAGGGCTGGTTCAGGGCGGAGGCGGCCGGCGGCGTGCTCTTCACGCTCGGAGAGGCGGCCCTGACGCTTGAAGTCTTCCCCAACAGCAACAGCATCGAGTGGTCGCTTGGCAGCGGCGCGCCCAGCCGCGCGACCGCCAGCAATCTCGCCGGCGGCTGGCGTCACATCGCGCTGACGCATGACGCCGCCAGCGGCGTGCGCGTCTATCTCGATGCGCAACCGATCGGCAGTTCAACCGGTGTGGCGAGTCTATCGGCGGGTCAGTTGATCATCGGCAATGGCTTCGTCGGCAAGCTGTCGGAGGTGCGCTTCTGGGGTGTGGCGCGGACCGCGGCAGAGATCGCCGCCGGCCGCGGGCAGCGCGCCCGAACGCCGATCAACGGGCTGGTCGGCTCATGGCCGCTCAGCGAAGGCAGCGGCCAGTCACTGCGCAACATCGTCAGCCCGACCCCCGGCGTGCTGGGCACGGGCAATGCAGTGGAATCGAGCGACCCGGCTTGGACCAACGACGCGCCGCCCATCGGCGGGTAAGAGGTTCGGGTAGCGGGATTACGCGCGTCATGCGTGCGTCATGCGCGGGGCATGCTCGGAGGAAAACCGAGCCGCGCGCCAGGCGGCCGGCGGCCCGCACGACGACCTGCCCGCGCGACGTTGCCGCGTCGCATCAGGCGGATTCGGTGAGCAACCGCGCACAGGCATCCGCCGCCGCGTCGAAATCGACGCCGCCGGTGAATTCGTAGCAGGGCAGATCGGCCAGCATAGCGATGTACTCGTGAGGCTGAGGATCGGGGCCAAGCCCGCCGCCGGGCGGTTCGAAGAAGAGGCCGAGGCGCTTCATCAAAGCAGCGAGCAGGTCCGGCCGCGCGGCGGGCTCAAAGCGCGTGACGCGCAGCGGGCCGGCCTCCCAGTTCCAATTGAGGATGACCGCAGCTCGCATCGTGGCGGCGAGCCGGAAGCGATTGGGGCCATAGCACGCTTCAATCAGCACGTCGTATTTTGCTTCCAGTCGGCGCAGCTCGTCCTTGGGCAACGCAGAATACCGGGCGCGCTCGTCCGGGCTGAGAATGCCTTGCAGGGCCGGATTGTTAAGCAGCGTGCCGGGATTAACGCGCGGCCACTTGGCGACGCCGACCATCTCAAGCGCTGCATCCGCCGCGGCTGGTTGCGGTCGACCGTCGGCCAGCGGCGCCCCGCGCCGGATCAACAACCGATCGTTGCTCACAAAATCAAACCCGCGATTGAGCAGGTGCAGCGCGAGCGTTGACTTTCCGCGCCCCGACATACCCGCCAATGCCAGCCCCCGCGCCGGCGCGCTCGCAGCACGCGTTTCGCCGGAGACGTGCGACGGCGCCCCGGAGGCAGGCATCGCGGCGCCGGCTACGGGCCGCGCCAGCGCCAGCCCCGCCGCATGACAGAGCAGATAGCCTCGCCGGACTTGCGCTTGAATGAAGCGGCTGTTGACGAAATTCACGATCTGGTTGTCATTGGCGACGCATGGTCCGACCGCGACGTGGCGCGTGCCGCCAAAGGCGAAGACCATGCCCGTCAGGCGCTTTCGCACAAGCCGCCCGTCACGCAGCTCGGCATACTCCTCTTTGACGCGGGCCTTGCCCGGCTCCGGCGCGAAGGGGCTTAGCGCCGGCAGCACAGCCGGATCAAGCGGCGGCGCTTCGTGCGCGAAAATCTCGATCGTTTCGGATTCGAGGGCGGGCGGAGCGACAAACGGCGCGAAATAGCCGCGCAGCTTTTCGAGCAGGGTCGGCGCATTCGTATGCACAACCACGCGGCAATGCGCGAAACGCAAGTGCAACTGCGCCGTCGGCGGGTGCGCTGCGGCCAGCGCCTGTTGAAACTCCGCGACGCTGGTGACGCTCATGACCGGCTCCACGCGCCGGCTCGATCCAGCACGTAGTCGGCCAGGAGCGCGGCGGCGTCGATCTTGTTGCCTTCCAGCAAACCGCGAAACCCGCCAAAGGTCGAGACCTCAAAAACCAGCGGTCCCTCGTCCGTCTCAACAACGTCGACACAAGTGAAATCGAGGCCGAAGAGCGCCTGCGCCCGCTCGGCCAGCGTGACGATTTCCATCGACGGCTCAAACGCCTCGTAGCGCGCCATGGCATGCTCGGTCGTGCCCGGCGTCAGGAAGCGCCCGACGCGGGCATACGTCGCGAGATAGCGCCCGCCCAGGAACACCACGCCCAGATCATGCCCCGGAAAGGGGACCAGTTGCTGCACGTAGATCATCGGATTGCCGGCGATCTGAAACGCGCGAATCTGATCCTCGGCCTGCGGACCGGCGCTGACCACTTGCATTCCGCGGGCTTTGCTCGAATAGAGCGGCTTCAGCACGGCCCGCTCGAACAGCCGCACCGCTTCGAGCGCGCGGCGCGGGTCTTCGGTGACGAGCGTGCGCGGCATCGGGATGCCCCCTTCGCGCAAGATGGTGGTGTTTTGCAGGCGATTCAACGCCCGCAGGATTTGCGCGGGGCGCGAGAAAATCGGCTGGCCGCGCTGATTGAGCAGGCGCAGCAGCTCGAGCCGATCCTGCAACTCGACGCCATATTGCGGGCCGGCCTTCTTGATTACGAGCGCGTCATACGCTTCGAGCGCCGCCCCGCCGCACGCGACGCGCCCGGTCTGCGCGTCGTAGGCGACTTCGGCGAGATCGAGCAGCGTCGCGTCGGCCCGAGCGCAGAGCGCGCGGAGCAACTGCTCCGTCGACCAGCCGCCGCGGACGCCGATGACACCGATATTCCTTCGTCGTTGCGTCATAGTTTGATCATCGCCGCGCCGCCCGTGTCCGCGACGAGGGGAAAACAGTTCTTTGCCAGGGCCATGTTGCGATGCATCACGCGCTGGGCGCGGCGTCTGGGCATCACGCTGGCCGGCGGATGCCAGCCGTTATTCCATGAAGACCGCCGGCGGCAGGGCGAATTCCTCCCAGGGCCGGCCGGCGTGCGCGGTGATCCGATCGAGCAGATAGATGCCGCGCTGATACATCGATTTCGCAAAGCGCCGGTTGAGCTGGAAGCGCGTGGAAGTAATGAATGATCGCACCAGCCCCAGCGCCAGCCGAGCCTCATACGTGCGATCGCCGATCTCGGCGGCAAATCCGCGCACAAACGCCAGAAAGCCCAGCATCAGCTCACGCAGCCGCGCCCGCGCCGCGGCTCCAAAGACCGGCAGACGGAAATGCGACACGAGAAAGACCGAAACATCCTGGAGATAGTCGTTACGCTGCGAGCGGTGCACGTCGATGAAATAGACACGGTCTTCGTCCGCGTTATAGATGATGTTGTCGATATTCAGATCGCCGTGGATAAAAATGCCGCACGGCGACATCAGGGCATCATCCAGGAAGAGGGCTGCCTCCAGTTGCTCATCGAGCGCCGGCCGCGACAGGCCGCCGATGCTCATGGGCGGGCGCTGCAGATAGGGATGCACCTGGTAGACGTCGCCGAGCCGCGCGCGGAGCTGCTGCACATAGCGAGCGTTGATGGGCTCGGGCGTGCGCGTCTGCGTCCAGATGTGCCGCAGGGTCGCCTCCAGCCGGACGAGGGCGCGGTCGGCCAATTCGCGGTCGCTGGAGAGCGCGAGGTCCTGGAGGGTGACGCCCTCGATATATTCGAGCAGCAGTGCGGCATCGCCGTCGAACTTCTGGAAATCGAGGACGCTCGGCGTCAGTCCGGGCATAAGCTGCTGCCAGCGCTCGATGTTTTCTTTCTCCTCGCTGAGTTTCTCGGTGTGGCCTTCCTTGAAGAGCACGCGCCGCTCGCCGCCCAGCTCGCGATCGGCGAGCGTGCCGATGCGATGGCCCGAGCGCGTGCCCCAGATTGCGCGGAAGGACATGTCTTCGACGCCCGCGCCCGCGTGCAGGTGGGCGAGCGTTTTCTCCATCGCCTGATACTGACGGATTTTCAGCCGCTCGCCGATGATCGCCGAGATGATCGCCTCGCCGATGTTGAGCAGCGAATCGCCGACGCGCTCCAGGTAGTGATACGTGAAGAGCACGTCGATCAGGACGCCGGGCGACCCCGACGTGGGCAACTCGCGCATGACCTGCTCGTGGTGATCGTGATAGAGGCGGTTGAGGGCGCTCTCGGTCTCACAGATGCGCAGGGCCAGGGCCGTGTCGCGCTCGAAAATGGCCCGCACGACGTGGCCCAGCCCAAGCTCGATCACATCGAAGAAGGGCCGGTGCGGATAGCGCCGCAGCACGCCGGGATCGGGCAGCGCGTGCACGCGCCGGCTGATGTTGGCGCAAAAATCGGCGATGCGCTCAAGGTTGTTGGTGATCGTGATGACTGAGCGCATCAGGTCGACCGTGCCCTTGTCGCGCGCATCGGCCTTGCGCACGATCGCAAAGCACTCTTTCTCGATCAGCGTCTTCTGAATGTCGATGTAGTCGTCCGCGGCGTCGATCTTGGCGACGAGCCGCTCGCTGGGGCGCTCGAAAAGCTGCTGCGCGGCCGCGACCTGCTTGCCGACGTGCAGCACCATGAAGCGAAAGTTGTTCGCCATGCTTTCGTAGCGCTGCATCGTCTAGCCCTTTGACTTGCCGGGGCGGATGACCAGCGGATCCTCGGGCTTCTGGGCTTCCTCCGCCTCTTTCCAACTCAGCTTGATCACCAGCCGGGCCCGCGAGCCTTTGCGCTCCGCCTTGAGCGCGAACTTCACCATCGGCTGCGGCTTGAAGACGATCTGCTGACCGCCGGAGGAAAACTGCAAGGCCCGCTGCACGAGGCCGTTTTCGACCGCGCGCAGATAGTCGACCACGGATTCGCAGTCCTGCAGCGATTCGTGCGTGAACGTGTCCTTGGGTTTGGGCTTGGGCATCAGCAGCACCTCCATGCGAGCCGGCGACGCGCCGCACGCGTTCGTGACGGCGGGCCTCCGACCAAGAGCCGCGCTCGCGGCCCGCCGGGCTGGTTTGTCGAGCAGTTCCCTCGAACCGCCGAAGAAGCGGCAGTGTACTCGATGCGCCGCGGTCAAGAAACGCGCGTGTTGGTAGCGAAGCGCCTGAGACTTGCAACCAAACGGACTGGTCCAGGGCCGTTGTGAAGAAACGGTTAGCTTTACCGAGAAGGCGGCATGGTTCGCACCGTCGCGGCGGCACTGAAGCACCGTGCCCGCGACGACGGCAAGAACTGGCCCGATTCACCGAACCCTATCGGCATGAGGCGTTTGCGGCGCTACGATTCTGCGATGAGTACACACGAAAACGCAGCTGCGCCATCCGCAAAGCCGGATGATTGGGACAATCATGGCTTCGCGGGCGGCGGAATCTGGGCGGCGCGGGTGGTTTTACTGCTGGCCAGTGCGGGGATGATCGGCGGAATCGTCTGGGCGGCGGCGGAGTCGGGCCTCGACGTGGGCCTGCGGCATCTGTTCGCCAATCGCTGGGGCATCATGACGTTGCTCGATGTCTACGCCGGCGGGCTGTGCGTCGCGCTCTGGCTGCGCGTGGTCGAGCGCCACACGTGGCGGTGGTGCGCGTGGGTGCTGGGGTTGCTGTTGCTGGGCAACCTGGTCGCGCTGCTTTATCTGACCGGGCGGGCCTTTCGCGCGCGCACGTTACCGGAGATATTCATGCCGCGACGCGCTTGATGAGCAAGGGCGACATGAAGGGGTTCTGTTCGAGATGATTAGATCAGGCCGGCGTGGCGTCGAATTACTTCCTGACGGGCGCGGTGCGGAATGAGGGCGTGGATTGGTTTGGCTGCAACGTGAAAATTGCTCTCGCACCGTTACGCCTCGCGGGCGTACCATATGGGTGAGCCGTCGCGCTGCTGCGCATGCTTGTGCCGTGCGCGCCGGGCCGGGCAGACCCCTTTGGCCGAGGCCGCCGCATGCACGCATACTCGCCGCGCCGCGCACAGCCCGCGACGCTATTTCTTATGCTCTCCCTCACGTCGATCACACTGGCACAAGGCCCGACGGGCGGCGCCGCGGCGGGCGCGAATCCGCCGCTGGTCGGCGCCGCGCAGCCGGGTGGCACG
>CAYQLG010000156.1:0-8593 GCA_964418235.1 uncultured Planctomycetales bacterium | reverse complement strand
CATCGCCCCCGGCGGGCGCCGGCGGCGCCAGCGCCGCGCCCAGCAAACCTGCGGGAAAAGATAAAGTCGTGGATGAGCGCGCCAAGCGGTTCCAGGAACTTAAAGGCTCGATCCATCGCAAGCTGGTCGAACAGCTCGACATGGCCAAGCTCTCGCGCGACGCCAGCGAAGAGCTGCGCGAGCAGGTGCGCCAGCTTGTCGTGGCGCTGTGCGAAGAAGAAAACGCGGTGATGAACTACACCGAGCGGCAAAAGCTCGCGCAAGAAATCCTGGATGAGACGTTCGGCCTCGGCCCGCTCGAGGCGCTGCTCAAAGACCCGAAGATCTCGGACATTCTGATTAACGGCCCGGTGCAGGTGTACATCGAGCGCGGCGGACGGCTGGAACTGTCCGACGTGAAGTTCAAGGACAACGCGCACCTGTTGCACGTGATCGACAAGATCGTCAGCCCGCTCGGCCGGCGCTGCGACGAAGTCTCGCCGATGGTCGACGCCCGACTGAAGGACGGCTCGCGCGTCAACGCGATCATTCCGCCGCTGGCGATCGACGGACCGAGCATGTCGATTCGTCGTTTCGGCAGCAATCCGGTGAAGTGGGAAGACTATGTGCGCTACAAGAGCTGCTCGCAGGAGATGGTGGAGTTCCTGCAGGCGTGCGTGCACGCCGGACTGAACATCATCGTCGCGGGCGGCACCGGCTCGGGCAAGACGACGCTCTTGAACAACCTCTCGACGTTCATTCCCGAGGATGAGCGCATCGTCACGATCGAAGACGCCGCCGAATTGCAACTGCGCCAGCCGCACATCGTCCGCCTCGAGACGCGCCCGCCGAACATCGAGGGCAAGGGGCGCATCACGATCCGCGATCTCTTGATCAACGCGCTGCGCATGCGTCCCGACCGGATCGTGGTCGGCGAGTGCCGCGGCGGCGAGACGCTCGACATGTTGCAGGCGATGAACACGGGCCACGACGGCTCGATGACGACGCTGCACGCGAACAACACGCGCGACGCGGTGCAACGCGTCGAGACGATGGTGATGATGGCGGGTTTCGACCTGCCGACGCGCGCGATCCGCCAGCAGTTCGCCTCCGCCGTGCACCTGATTGTGCAGGCGGCGCGTCTGACGGGCGGACCGCGCAAGATCATCGCCGTCACCGAGGTGCAGGGCATGGAGGGCGAGGTCGTCACGATGCAGGACATCTTCAAATTCGAGCAGGACGGCGTGACGCCCAGCGGCAAGGCCTATGGGCGCATCGTCTCGACCGGCGTGCGGCCGGGCTTCTTCGAGCGGCTGAAAGCGTCTGGCTCGCACGTGGATCCGTCGTGGTTTGTGGCGCGCGATTTGGTGACGGATGAATATGCCTAAGTAGTGGCGCGTGAGTGGCGAGGAGCGAGTGGAAGAAGCGCGAAGTACGAAGGGCGAAATGATCAGGCCCTGCAGCGTCGGCCCTCGGTGGCCGACGGCGGATAACGATGAAAGCTCGCCGGATACAAGCCACGGACGACCAGATGGGCCGCGGGCCGCGCTGTGAGATGCGGTTGAGTTCCGGGCAGTTTCGATGTGGAGTTGGCGATGAGCGCTCTGAATAGCATTCTCCTGATCCTGCTGCCGCTGTTCGGCTCGGTTCTCCTGGCCTACGGCGTCACGCAGATCTACGTCGGGCTGAAAACCAACACGCGCAAGAAGGTCATGGACCGTTTGCGCGGCGGACAAGGCGGCCAGAAGGGCGAGAAGACCACCTTCGAAGACTTCCGCAAGCAGTCGGGCGAGGGCGGCAACTTCCTCGCGCGGGCCGTCGCGAAGCTCAGCTTCACCGCGTCATTTCAGCGTGTGCTCGATCAGGCCAATGTGCCCTGGTCGGCGCCGCAGACGCTGCTGAATCTGGCGGGCATCGCGGCGCTGGCGCTGGTCATCCTGCTGGCGGTCGGGGCCTCGGCGGTCATGGCGCTGGGGCTGGGCGCGGCGGTCTTTGTCATGCCGGTCATGTACTTCTACAAGAAGCGCACCGGCCGGCTCAAGAAATTCGTCGAGCAACTGCCGGATGTGTTCGAGCTGCTGAGTCAGGCGCTGCGCGCGGGGCACTCGCTGGCGTCGGGCATGCAGCTCATCGCGAAGGAACTGCCCGACCCGGCCGGCACCGAATTCGGCCGCGTCTTTCACGAGCAGAATCTGGGGCTGAAGATCGAGGACGCGCTCCGCAATATGGCGGAGCGCGTCGGCATGCTCGATGTGCGCTTCTTCGTCACGGCCGTACTCATTCAGCGCCAAACCGGCGGCGATCTCGCCGAGGTGCTCGACAAGATCGGCGGCGTCATTCGCGAACGCATCAAGCTCTTCGGCACGGTGCAGGCCCTGACCGCCGAAGGCCGCATGAGCGGCTATGTGCTGCTGGCGCTGCCGGTGATCGTCTTCTTCGTCATGATGCAGGTGAACGGCGAATACGCCCGACTGCTGATCACCGATCCGATGGGCAAGATGATGCTGACCGCCGCGATCGTCATGCAGCTGATGGGCTGGGCGATGATTAAGAAGATTGTGAACATCAAGGTGTAAGGGCGAAGTGCGAACAGCGAAGAACGAATGGAGAGATTGAGTTGCAAGTGATCAGCAGCGAGTAGCGAGTAACGAGTTGAAGAAGTTCGAAGCGCGAAGAGCGAAATCAATACCCTGTAGCGTCGGCCCTCCGTGGCCGACGGCGTGAGCGGATCGTGCGATGAGCAAAGTGCACTGAAGCAAATGGTGAACCACGAACCAACGAATTGTCGGCGGCTTGAACCGGAGATTCGTTCTTCGCTCTTCGCCATTCTGAATTCCCCGTAGAGGTCGCTATGGATTCCAATGTATTGATGCTGGCCTTCCTGATGGCGCTGTCGATCGGCCTGGTGATCTACAGCCTCATGCCGCGCAAGAGCGACGAGCGCGAGACGGTCAAACGCCGCCTCTCGGGTCAGCGCGGCGTCGACGAGACCGCGCAGATCAAGGAGCAGGCCCGGAAAAACGCCACCGACCAGCTCGTCCGCAAAGCGACGCCGATGCTGACGCGGCTGATCATGCCCGTCAGCGATCAGGAACAGACCAATCTGCGCATGAAGCTGATGTGCGCGGGATATCGCCACGCCTCGGCACAGACGCTATTCCTCGCGAGCAAGTCGATCATCGCCGTGATCGGCGTGATCGTCGGCGCCGTCGCCGGCATCACCACCGGGCAACAACTGACGATGATCGTCGGCGCCGCGGCGTTTGGCGGCGGCCTCGGCTTGCTGCTGCCGGAGTTGTGGCTGTCGCTGGCCATGAGCGACCGCAAGCAGAAGATCAAGCACGGCCTGGCCGATACGCTCGACCTGCTGGTCGTCTCGGTAGAGTCGGGCCTGGCGCTCGACGCCGCGCTGAAGCGCGTCGGCGATGAAATGGCGCCGGTGCATGCGGAACTGTCGGAAGAGATGCGCATCGCGACGGCGGAATCTTCGATGGGCATTCCGCGGTCGGAGGCGCTCGACAACATGGCCCGCCGGACGGGCGTCGAAGAGGTGCGCAGCCTCGTCTCGGTCATCACGCAGGCGGAAAAATTCGGCACGAGCGTGGCGCGAGCGCTGCGCAATCAGGGCGAGACGATCCGCACGAAGCGCCGCCAGGCGGCGGAAGAGAAAGCTCAGAAAACCGCCGTGAAGCTGATGATTCCACTGGTGATCTTCATCTTTCCGGCGATGGGCATCGTGCTCGCCGGGCCGGCGGCGATCAACATCATTCGCACGTTGCAGGAGAACCCGGTCGGCAAGTAGCCACGAGCGTCGCTTGGCAGAGCCACGATCGTGAGGGAGTGGTTAGGTTCTCTGTGAATCACCGCTTCCATACGGTCGCGGCTCTGCGAATCACCGCTTCCTTACGGGCGCGGCTCTGCTGCAGGCCAAGATTTGAAAGCGGTCTAGCGATTGCGGCGCTGCTTGGCTGCGCCGCTCGTGCGGCGAACTGGGCGCGCCTGGGGCGCGCTGCGAGGCTCGCGGCGCGGTTGGGCCGGTTGAAGCGGCGCGGCGAGCGCGACCTCGAGCACTTGATCCATTCGCTCGGCCAACACAAAGCGCAGTTGCTCGCGCACATCCGCCGGCACATCGACCAGGTCATGCCGATTGCGCGCGGGCAGGATGATCGTCTTGAGGCCGGCGCGGTGGGCGCTCAGCACTTTCTCGCGCACGCCGCCGATCGGCAGCACCAGGCCGCGGAGCGTGATTTCGCCGGTCATGCCGACGGTCGGGTCGGCGGGGCGGCCAGAGAGCAGCGAGACCAGCGCGGTGGTCATGGCCACGCCGGCAGAGGGGCCGTCTTTGGGAATGCCGCCGGCGGGTACGTGGATGTGCACATCGGATTTGGTTAGGTCTTCCGCCGGGAGGCCCCATTCTTGGGCGCGGGCGCGCACGAGCGAGAGAGCGGCGGTGGCGGATTCGCGCATCACATCGCCGATCTGGCCGGTCAGCGTGAACCCGCCGCGGCCGGGCATCTTGGTCGCCTCGATAAAGATGATGTCGCCGCCGGCGGGGGTATAGGCCAGGCCGGTCACGACGCCGGGCACGCCCTGGGTGAGCGCGTTTTCACGCTCATAGCGCGGTGGACCGAGATATTCCTCGAGGTCTTCCGGCGTGACGGCGAGCGGCGCACAGGCGACGGAGGAGGGCTTGCCGTTGTTTTCCTGGCCGGCGGCGCGCTGTCCCGGTCCGGCTTCGGCGGCGGGTTTTTCGGCGCTGTGTCGGATGGCGGCGGCTTTCTCGGCGCCGGCTTTGGCGCGCTCCTGCCAGGCCTGCGGATCGGTCAGGCTGCGCGCGACCCTCGCCGCGAGACCGCGACAGACCGAGCCGATGGCGCGTTCGAGATTGCGCACGCCCGCCTCGCGCGTGTAGCGATCGATGATCGCCAGTATGGTCTCAGGCGGAAGCGTGATCGGCTGCCCGGCGAGGCCGTTGTCGGCGAGCTGTCGCGGCACGAGATAGCGCTGCGCGATTTCGATTTTCTCGCGTGCGGTGTAGCCGGACAGCTCGATGACCTCCAGCCGGTCAAGTAGTGCCGGCGGCACGGGGTCGAGATAGTTGGCCGTTGCGATGAAAACGACCTTGGACAGGTCAAAGGGCACGCCGAGATAGTGATCGGTGAAGGTGTGGTTTTGCGACGGGTCGAGGACTTCGAGCAGGGCGGCGGCGGGGTCGCCGCGAAAGTCCTGCCCGAGCTTGTCCAATTCGTCGAGCATGATGACCGGGTTCTTGACGCCGGCCTTGCGGATTTCCTGAATGATGCGCCCCGGGATCGAGCCGATGTAGGTGCGGCGATGGCCGCGGATGTCGGCTTCGTCGCGCACGCCGCCGAGCGCGATGCGGATGAACTGCCGTCCGAGCGCGCGGGCAATGCTCTGGCCGAGCGAGGTCTTGCCGACGCCGGGCGGCCCGACAAAGCAGAGAATCGGGCTGCGGCCGGCGGGGTTGAGCTTGCGCACCGCGAGAAATTCCAGGATTCGCCGCTTGACCTTGCTCAGGCCGTAATGGTCGGCGTCGAGGATTTCCTCGGCGCGCTGCAGGTCGAGCAGGTCGGCGGTATGCGCCTCCCAAGGCAGGGCGCAGAGCCATTCGACGTAGTCGCGGATGACGCCGCTTTCGGGTGAGGCCGGCGAGACGCGTTCGAGCCGGCTGACTTCGCGCTCGGCCTCCAGCCGGACGGGGTCGGGCATTTTGGCCGCGAGGATGCGCTGGCGCAGCTCGTCGATTTCGGATTGGCGGCTGTCGGCCTCGCCGAGTTCCTTTTGAATCGCGCGCATCTGCTCCTGCAGGTAATACTGCCGCTGCGACTTGTCGATCTGGCTGCGCACGTCGGATTGAATTTTCGCGGAGAGCTGCAGCACTTCGAGCTGATTATTCAGGGTCGCGTTGACTTTGCGCAGCCGCTCGGCCACGTCGAAGGTTTCGAGCAGTTCCTGCTTTTGCACGAGGCCCAGCGAGAGATTGGCGGAGAGAAAATCGGCCAGCGGGCCGGGCTTGTCGATGTTCTCCAGAATAGTCTTAGCCTCGTCGGGCACGTTGGGGCTTAGCTCGATGATCTGCAGTGCGGTTTGTCGGGCGCTATGCACGAGCGCCTCCACCTCGATGCCATCGGTCCAAGCGTCTTCGTGCGGCTCAACGTGGGCGACCCAAAACGGCTCGTCGCGGACGATATCGACCAGGCCCAGCCGCACCAGGCCGTGGACGAGCAGGCTGTTGGCGCCGTCGGGCATGCGCAGCAGCTTGAGCACCTGGCAGGCCGTGCCGACGCGGTAGAGATCGTTGACGCGCGGATCCTCGGTTTCGCTGCGGCGCTGCGTGAAGACCGCCAGCAGCTTGTTGCCGGCGAGGACGCTGTCGATCAGGCGCTTCGACTTCTCGCGCCCGACGGTGAGCGGCACGACGGTGCCGGGAAAGACGACAATTTCGCGAATTGGCAGGGCCGGCAGCTCCGGGGGGATTTCCGGCAGGGTCTCGTCATTGTTGGCGGAGCGCTCGGCGCCGTGAGCGACGGCCGGGTCGACATCATCCGCCCCGCCGCTTGGTGCGTCGGGCGCGCGGGTGAGGTCTTCGTCGGCGGCGGGGGCCGCGCCTATTGTCCAGGCTTTTTGGGAAGCCTTAGCCATAAATAGCCCTTGTCATAACTGACCTCGACGCGATCGCGATCGAGCGGCGTGGAGAATTCGAGCTGGCGACGGAAGCAGCCCTCGTCAATTTCGAGTGCATGAATGCTGAGCGGTCCGACGACCGGCGGACGCGGGCTATCGCGGCAGCCGCTGATAATGAGCGTGTGATCATCGGGCAGTGCGATGCCGGCCCCGTCGGGGGCCATGCCGGCGAGTTCGACGCAGACATAGAACGCGCGCTCGGTCTCATACTCGTTGATGGCCGGCTGCCACTGTCCGCCCGCGCGATAGTCAAAGAAATCGCGGTGCAGCATCTCATCGAAGATGTCCTGGATTTTGCGGGTCCATTCGGCGGGGCCGCCGGAATCAAACGGGTTGTTGCCCATCCGCACACCACCTTTGCGCGTCGGCCGGCAAGCTCGATGAAGCGGGCGCAGGAGGACGCACGCTGAATCACCCCGCTCGCTGATGCGCGTGGGGCGCGGCCCATCGATCCGCAGGGACGAATCAGCGAGATTATATCGTCGGTTTGGCGCGGTGATTTTTTTTGCGTTTGCGCCATGCGTGTGCTGCGCGGAAATTCTTGAATGGTTCCTGTGTCGAAATATGTCGGCATAGGTGTCGCGTCGAGCCAGTGTGAAGCTATTCACGATGGGATGATCGTCGTGCCGCCATGGAGGCGCAGGGCGATCGTGATCCCAATTGGCGCAGCGAAGCAAGGATGGGGCAGGCAGCTTGCCTGTCCGCGACTGGCTGGAAGCCTGTCCTGGCGAATTTCATCGCAGAACTGAAAACTGCGTGTGGTTGCTTCGCTGCGGCCAGACCCGCGCAATAGTGTTTGACTTTCAGGCGAGATTTCGTACTCTCGACCAAGAGCGGTGCGTGTGAGCCGGATCATATTCGGTCACGCTCGTTCCCAACGACTCAGCACGAAGGTGCCGATGATTTGTCCTCGCTCAGCGGCTGACGGCGGAAAACCTGCGCCGCCTGCTCTACGTGATGATTCCATTCACTCCTGGTTGCATACGATTCGCGGCGTTCGCCGGACGCCAGGCGCGCGCTGTTGTTGTGGCGCGCGGGGCTGGCTTATGCCGGTGGTTTTGGCAGCCATAGCATGGCCTGCTGCGGCGCAGCTTCAGCCCGTCGTGATCCGTGATGCCGCGGTTTTGAACGCGGATGGTAGTTGGCGCACTGGGTGCGACGTTTCGTTTGGTGGCGGCACGATCAGTGCGATCGGCAGCGACCTCGACGCAGGCCTGCTCGCCCGCAAGATTGATGGTCAAGGAAAATACGTTACGCCGGGCTTCATCGACGTGTGGGGTGTCACGGCGGCGCGGCTCGGTGGAAACGGCGCCGTCACGGCGCAGGCCGCCGATGCCTTTGATGTATATGACGACGATGCACGGCTGGCGGCATGGCGGGATGGCATCCTCGTGACGTATGTGCCGGCTCGGGTCGATAGTGGTTGGGGCGGCGCGGGGGCCGTCTTCGCGCTCAAGACCGAGACCGATCGCAAGCAGGTGTTGCTAGAGCAGCGCGGGGCGCTGCACGCCGCGCTGGGTGTCGATCCGCGGCAAGGGGCGATTGCGCGGGTGCGCGCGGGGCAGGAGCTGCGCAAGGCGCTGCAGGCGGCGCGCGACTATCGCCGTTCACTGGAAGACTACGAAGAGGACGTGAAAGAATACGAGAAGAAGGTCGGCGAGCGTGCCGCCAAGTCTGCGGAGAGCAAGGAAGGCGATAAGAAAGACGCCGAGAAGAAGGACGGCGACAAGAAAGATGGCGCGGCTGCGCCCGTGCGCGCCGCGGCGGATTCGGCTGAGTTTCAGGCCGGCGACGAGGGCGCGGATCTAGCGGAACTGACAGCGGCCGCGTCGCGCGACGCCGACGGCCGTTCTGAAGATCATGAGAAGTTGCAGGCGCCGCCGCGCGGTCGGCCGCGTCGGCCAGGCCC
>CAYQLG010000155.1:0-8760 GCA_964418235.1 uncultured Planctomycetales bacterium | reverse complement strand
ACACTCCGCCAGCGGCCGGCGCGGGGGCGACCGCTGCGGCGAAGCCCTTCATCGGGCGCTACCGTTTCGGCCCACGTGAAGCGCCGATTCGAATTGTCATGGTCACGGGTTATCAGTGCATCGATTGTCAGAAGGTCGAACCGCAGCTTGAGCAGCTCCGCCGCGAGCGCAAGGACATTCACGTCACGATCAAGCACTTCCCCTTCACCAAAGGCTGCAATCGCTTCATGCCGCCCGACAAACCCGACAAGCAGCCCAACGGCTGTTGGGCGGCGCGGGCGGCGGAGGCCGCCGGCATCCTCGCCGGCGACGACGGCTTCTGGCGCATGCACGACTGGCTTTTCAAGCAAAAAGGCTCGTTCACCAATCAGGAGCTGGAGGCCGCGCTGCCGACGCTCGGCTTTGACAAGGATGAATTCGGCCGCGTGATGCAAAGCGCCGCGACGCTCGAAATCGTGAAGCAGGACATCGAGGAAGCGATGGCCGTCGGCTTGCTATTCACGCCGATGATTTTCGTCAACGGCGTCGAACTGAAAGGCTGGAACGCGCCCAACGCGCTGCTTCGCACAGTCGAATCGCTGGCGGCGAAGAACCTGCCGGCGCTGGGGCCCGAGGCGGATCGCCCGCCGACCGCTGAGGAAAAATTCATTGATGACTGGCGCGTGCAGCCGACGCGGTCGCTCTCGACGCGGCCCGGCCTCACACCGCTGGGGCCGGAGAACGCCCGCATCAAGATCGTCGTCTGGGGAGATTACATGGAGCCGTTCACCGCCGAGACCGATGCGATGATCCGGGCGGCGGTGCTGCGTCGCGGCGACGTGCAATACACCTTCCGAAACTATCCGTTTAACTCCGACTGCAACGGAACCGTCGAGAAAACGCTCTTTCCGCATTCTTGCTGGGCGGCGAAGCTGGCGATCGCCGCGGGGCCGGAGAAATTCTGGGCGGTGCACGAATGGCTGATGGAACAGCAGGGCAAGGCGGACGAAAAGCGGCTGAGGATCGACGCACAGCGGCTTGGCATCGATGCCGACAAGCTGCTGGCCGAGATGCAAACCGGGCCGGTCGAGACGGCGCTGTCGCAGGACGTTCAGCACGCGCAACTGATCAACCTGCGCGGCATTCCTCATATTGTGATCAACGGCAAATGGAGCCCGCGCTGGCGCATCGAGGGCGCCAAAGAGCCGGTCTTGCCCAAGCTGATCGACGCCGCCGCGCAATCCGAACCGCGACCGTGAGGGAGCGATTCAGCATCTGCAATTGCCTGGGACAATGATAATGCCACGAGGCAAGTAAGCGATGAAGCGACGAAGGGGAAATCGGACATCCTGAGCGCATCGTTTCTCGCGCGGGTAGCATGGGCCTCTGGCCCGTGCGTCGTTGAATGCGTGCGCAGGTGGGAAGGTGGGAAAGTGGGAAGGTGAAGCCGGATTGGAGCGATATGTCCGTTGCGCGGGTAGCATGGGCCTCTGGCCCGTGCGTCGTTGAATGCGTGCGCAGGTGGGAAGGTGGGAAAGTGGGAAGGTGAAGCCGGATTGGAGCGATATGTCCGTTGCGCGGGTAGCATGGGCCTCTGGCCCGTGCGTCGTTAATGCGTGATCCCGCGCCAAACAACGCCGCAATCCGAACCGCGACCGTGAGGGAGCGATTCGCGGCCGGCAGCGCGCGAATGTTGCGAGTTGCTCGAGTTCGAGTGAGATTGTGGCAATCGGCGAATATCAGGTCTTGCCATGTTGCTCCGCTTCCTTACGGGCGCGGCTCCGCCGCATGCGCGCGACGCCAATCACAACCCGATGCAACGCCGACAAAATTCGCCTACCATCCAACGCGGAGAATCGGCATGACGATCGCAACGCAGCTGCGCGACGGTGTTCATTTGGTGCATCTTTCCGGGCAGCTCGGCCCGGATACCGACTCTGATTTGATCACCGTGGTGAATGACCTGCTCGCGCCGCGCGGCGCGCGGGTCGTACTCGACCTGAGCGCTGTGACGTATATGAACTCGCAGGGGCTGGGGCAGTTGGTGCAGCTCGTCGCGCAGGCCAACATGATGGAGGGTCGCGTCGTGCTGGCCACGCCGCAGCCCTTCGTGGCCGACGTCCTCGCGGCAACGCAGCTCGATCGGTTTTTCACCATCGCGCCTACGCTGGAAGACGCGCTCGGCCGGCTGCGCGAAGCCTCCCAGGCGTAGCCGACCCGTGCGCGAACCGCTCGGCGAGCGCAGGCCGAAAACCGACCCGGACGGACCTGACCCGCGCGGCGCAAAACTGTCGATGGAATACCCATGCCCACAGCCCTGATCACCGGCATCACCGGCCAGGATGGTTCCTATCTCGCCGAGCTTTTGCTCGCGAAGGGTTACACCGTCCACGGCCTGATCCGCCGTAGCAGTTCGTTCAACACCGATCGCATCGACCACCTCTATCGCGACCAGCACGAAAGCGACGTGCGGCTGCGGCTGCACTATGCCGACCTGTCCGACGGCGCCAGCCTGCACCGTCTCGTATCGCGCACCGCGCCCGACGAAATCTATAACCTCGGAGCACAGTCGCACGTGCGCGTCAGCTTTGACCAGCCCGAATTCACGGCGGACATCGGCGGGCTGGGGGCGCTGCGCGTGCTGGAGTGCGTCCGCGACGTGAATCCGCGCATCCGCTTCTATCAGGCCAGCAGCAGCGAGATGTTTGGCAACGCGACCAGCGGCGCGATCAACGAGCAGACGCCCTTTGACCCGCGCAGCCCCTACGCCGCCGCGAAGGTCTTCGCCTATCACATCACGCGCAATTATCGCGAGGCGTATGGCCTCTTTGCGGTGAACGGCATCCTCTTCAACCATGAATCGCCGCGGCGCGGCGAGACCTTTGTCACGCGCAAGGTGACGCGCGCGGCGGCCCGCATCAAGACCGGTCTGCAAAAGGAGCTGTTTCTGGGCAATCTCGACGCGCGGCGCGACTGGGGCTACGCCGGCGATTTCGTCGAGGCCATGTGGCTCATGATGCAGACCGACGCACCCGACGATTATGTCGTCGGCACCGGCGAGGCGCATAGCGTGCGCGAATTGTGCGCCGCGGCCTTTGGTCACTTCAATCTCGACTACCGCGACTTCGTCAAGATCGATCCGCGCTACTTCCGTCCGACCGAGGTCGATTGCCTGCTGGCCGATCCATCCAAGGTGCGCGAGCGGCTCGGCTGGACGCCGCGGGTGCGCTTTGCCGAGTTGGTCACGATGATGGTCGAGGCTGACCTGGAGCTGGCCCGGCGCGAAGTGCGCGCCGACGGTGTGCCGCGAAAGGAACTGTAGCGTCGGCCCTCCGTGGCCGACGGCGAGTTGGGAATTACGAGGAACGAATAGCGAAGAACGAATTGAACTCAACGGGCATTCCGGCAACAGCTCTTCGCCGGCTTTTTCACCTCATCACGTGATCACGTCCCCTAACCTCGATCGCATCTCCGCGCGTTCGGGTCAGCGCGGAATCAATGCCTCGAGTGCGCGGCGCTCATGTCGCAGGTCATACACCGCCAGCAACTGCGAATCTCGCCCGATCACGAAAAGCTGCGGTATCTCGCTGATGCCCCACGTCCGCACAAATTCACCGGCCCGGCCCAGGCCGTCGTGCGCTTGTGGCCAGCTCCCGCCGGCTTCGCGCAGCCGCGGCTCGATCGCCTCCGGGCGCTCATCGAGGCAGACGCCGACGAGTTGCAGCTCCGGCCGCTCTCCGGCCAGCGTGGTCAGCTCGCGCAGCGCGGCCCGGCTGCGAGCGTCATATCCGGCCCACACGAGAATCACGCCGACGCGGCCGATCCACGCCGCCGTATCGACCTCGCCGCCGACGGTCAACTTGAACCGCGCTCGAAAAGGCTTGCCGACGGCGTCGATGCGCAACAGCGTGGCGTCGAGCGCTTCGCTGGCGGTGTGACCCGGGAAGTGCTTGCGCAGCAGCTCCGCCAGTGCCCGGCCGCGCTCGATCTGACCGCGCTCCAGCGCCTGTTCGGCGAGCTGGCCGGCCAGTCGCGGCGTGTAGGGGCTGCCCGGATAGCGACGTACATAATCGTCGTATTCACGATTCAGGTCTTCATCGAGGGCCGCGACGGGTTGCGAGGCGGGCTGCGACGTGGGCGTGGCCGCCCGCACGCGCCGACAGAGCAACTCCCAATAGGCGGCCTCGGCCTCGATCGCGGCGGAGGGCGGTCGCTCCAAAAGTTCGCGCGTCCGCACACACAGCGCCGTCAACTCGCCGCCCGTGAGCGTGCCGAGGTCGTACAGCGTGCGCAGCTCCAGCGCTGCGGCCTCATCGCGATGCCGCGCGCCAGGATAGAGCCGCTGATAAAGCGCCAAGCGCTCAAGCCGCAGGCGCAACCGTCCCCCGCTCTGCCGCAGCCACTCCTCATACGGCTGCGAAGTGGCGGGCGGGCCGAGCGTGGGATCGATCTGCCGCCAGAGCGCTTCGTCCGGCGGCGTGTGCTGAGCATGGGCGGCGGTCAGCGCGTGCAAAATCGCGGCCAGCGCCATCACCCGCGCGATTGCAAGCTGCGCATGTGAGCGCGCGCCACGTTGCGGCGCAGTGGTACATGCGAAGGCCGCCATGCACGCGCAGCTAGAGAGCGCTGGGCTAATCTCGCAGATCGAAGGACTTTTGATAGCGGGGACCGGGAGAGTCATATCCGTATCGATTTATTCTCTGGCCATTCATCTGCCCCCTCCGTCGCTCCGTCGCTTCGTCGCAGCATTACTTCACCGCCGCATCCTAAGCTACCGGCGCGCCCGCCCGCCGCGACGCCATTAGAAAAAGCTCCAATCATCGATCCGCAGCGCCATCAAGTAGAGCACCAGATTTGTCACGCCATGACAGATCACCAGGCACCAGATGCTGCGCGTCCAGATGAAGAGCGCGTTAAAAGCGAACCAGCAGGGAATGCTGACAAGCCAGTTGTCCGGATGCTGCACAGTCGAAAGCAGCGACGTGCCCAGAAACGAAAAGAGCGTGCAATAGCCCAGCGGATATTTGTCGAAGCGTGACCAATCGGCCATCGCGCGCAGCAGAAACGCGCGCCAAAACAGCTCCTCAACCACCGGCACAGCGGTGCACGCGACGATCAGCCGCGCCGACCATGTCGCCCAAAACAGATCGCCCGCGCCCAGATAGCTGCGCGGGTCGATGAGCTCCTTTTTGCCGGGCATGCCCGGCAACCGGCCCCCAAGCCCATACTCGTCCGCAAGATATTGCCCCGCCATCCAGCCCCAGCCGCAGAAGAGCGCAACGGCCACCGCCGCCAACCAGTGCGGCCGGCCCCACGGCGGAAAATGCCGCCGCAAGAGCCAGACGACGGCGAACGCCCCGATCGCGCGCAGCAAGATCGCCGCCGGCTGGAACTCGACCGGTACGGCGTCTTTCGCCAGCATGAGCACAAGATAGGTCATGAACGGCGCCATCAGCACGAGATCGGGCCGCTCCTGCGCCCAGGCGTCGATGCGCTCTTGGAATCCGCCGGGCGCAGGCGGCGTCAAGCTGCCGGCCGGTGCGCGACCGGACATGGAAGCTTGCAGCGGAGGCGAGAGTTTTGACTCATCTGTTTCGCGACTCACGTCGAGAACTATACGGGAGAATTCCAGCTTGCAGAACCGCGATAAGGAACCGAGCCGCGACCGGATACCGAACCGCGACCGGATACCGAACCGCGACCGTGAGGGAGCGATTCAGAATCTGCACCGGCGTGGAATAGCGACGAAGCGACGCAGCGACAGAGCGACGAAGGGGATGACGGACATCTTCAGCGCATTATGTCTCGCACGGTTAGCATGGGCCTCCGGCCCGTGCGTCGTTGAATGGGTGAGCAGGTGGGAAGGTGGGAAAGTGGGAAGGGGAAAGACAAACGAAGAGCTACTCCCATTGCGCGGGTACCACGGGCCACTGCACCGCCTGATCCGTCCATGTCGGTGGAGCGCTGCACTGTCGATCTTCCCGATGCAATCCGCCGTTACGCCTCTTTCGGCGGCACGGCGAGTTCTTCCTCCGGCTCCGCCGCGAAATGTGATGCGGCGCCGGTTTCTGTCTGGGCGGCGCTCGAAGAGACTGGCAACGGGGCATCCGAATCCACGTCCGGCGAATCCCCGCTCTCCGAAGCGTCGGGCGCTGCGCCGGCGGCTACGTCGGAAACCTCGCCGCCCGGCGCTGCGCCGGTCGCGTCGTCGAGCACCTCCGACCCTGGCGCAGGAACGAAGCCGCTCGGACCACCTGCGTCGGCGGCCGGCGCGGCCGCCGGGGCGGGGTTCACAATCTGATTGGCCTTCATCTGCGCCTCGCGCTCTTCCTCTTGGCGCATGGCCTCTTCAGCGGCAGCATCGGCGATCTTGTCGGCCAGCGTCTGCTCCAGCCCCAGGTCCTTCACGAGCGGGTCGGGGCCGATCTCGTCGATATCCGCCGCCGTGACGCAGCCGATCGCGATCAGCTTGTCGATGATCACGTCGTCGACGCCCTCGATCCGCTTGAGCACGGTCGAGAGATTTTCGAGGTGCTTGGTATATTCGGCGGGCGTGAGGATGTCGACGTCCCAGCCGGTCAGCCGGGCGGCCAGCCGCACATTCTGGCCGCGCTTACCGATCGCCAGCGAGAGCTGATCCTCGGCGACGACGACAGTGGCCTTGCCCAGCTCGAAGCAGAGCGCGATCTCCTGCACCTCAGCGGGCTTGAGCGCGTTTTGAATCAGAATCTGGCTCGACTCGTTCCAGCGAACGATGTCGATCTTCTCGTTGTTGATCTCTTCGACGATGTTCTTGATGCGGCTGCCGCGCACGCCGACGCACGCGCCGACGGCGTCGACCTTGCTGTCGATGCTGCTGACGGCGACTTTGGTGCGATAGCCGGCCTCCCGCGCGAGCGCTTTCAGCTCGATCGTGCGCTCGGCCACTTCGGGCACTTCGAGCGAGAAGAGTTGCTCAATGAACTTCGGATGCGAACGCGACAGAATGATCTTGATCTGATTGGGCTGTTCGCGCACCTCAAGAATCAGCACGCGAATGCGCTCGCCGACCTGGTGCGTCTCGCCGGGAATCTGCTCGCTGCGCGGCAGGAACCCCTCGGTGCTGCCGAGATTGACCAGCAGATTGGGGCCTTCCTGACGGCTGACCGTGCCGGTCACGATCGTGCCGACGCGATCGGTGAAGTCTTCGTAGATGCTGGCGCGCTCGCGCTCCTTGGTTTTCTGAATGATGAATTGCTTGGCGGTCTGGGCGGCGATGCGCCCAAAGGAGTCGAGCGTGCGCACCTCGTCATTGACGCGCACGCGAAATTCGCCGCTGAGCGGGTCATAGCGCACGTCGACGGCGTCCTCTTCTTTGGATTGCTTGCGGACGGCGCCGGCGATGGCCTGCTCGAGATCGGCGATGAAGAATTCGCGCTCGATGCGCTTGTCGCGACAGATGCCGTCGATGATGCGAATAAGATCTGCATTCATGTCTACGTCCTGCCTATTCAGTTGTCACGCCGGATACCGACGCCGGCGCCCGTCCGGGTTGTCATCGTCACCGCCGGATGGCCGGGCTGAATGCCCCGAAACAACGCGGGCCGCAGGTCTACCCGGCGGCCCACACAAACCAGCGGTACGACAAAAGTATAAGCACAATTCTGAAATTCGGCTATGGCGTGCGGCCCCGGTCGATCCCGGCGCGAAAAGCGGGTGGTCCGCTGCGTTCGGCGGCCCTGCCTTAACCCGGACGCCCGCGGGCCGCAATGCGCCGCGCGCGATTGCGCCCGATCCCATTGAGACCGCGACGGGTCACATTCGGCTTGCCAATGCTGTTGGAGCGCCTAAGCTAACTTCGTTCTTCGACGGACGATCGTCTTGCGCGGCGTGGTGCCGACGCGATCGCTCCGCACTCGACGATCTAGTGGAGTCTTTCGAAATGCGAAATGCACGTGTTCTGCGCTGGTCGATGCTCATTGTCAGCGGCGCGACCCTGATGCAAGTGGGCGGCTGCAACATCGGCGATTTCCTGATTCGCTTTGCCGGTGCGGGCGCCGTTGTCGCCGGTCTGCGCACGATCGTCGCGGGATAACTCGCGCCGGCAGCCCAGGGCGATGCGCCCCTCGGCGGGCCGCCCCGGTGCGACCCGGAAATGAAACGCCGGCCGTATTGTGGCGCGCGCCACAATGCGGCCGGTCTTGCTTTGCTGGCGCTGCCGTCGTGATCCATCCGCTGGGCGGCGGCGGGCGCGATGGGAGCATGCGGCGGAGTTTCAGCCGGCGCGCGACCGGCTGGCGACATGTTTATCCCGTTGTATCAGCAGGCATGAAGTCATCGAGTCCGCGCGCGGGTTTGCCGCAGGCAACCGCTGACGGAGTGCCGGCGGCGGCCATTGACGGCATCTGGGCAGCGGGCTAGGTTGCCATCGCGTGCTGCGGCGCTCGGCTACGGGCTGGGGCGTCGCAGCGCCTCGACGCGCGAGTGGTTGTGGCGCGGGCAGGAAACTCATGACGATCACCGTGATGAACCTACGGCGATTGCACCGTCTGGCTGCGGCCGGGCTGGCAATCTCGCTTCTCGGCTGCGGACAGAGCGATCCACCGAGCACCGCCTATCCGCGCGTGCTGGGCGGCGTCAAAGAGGGCGCGCCGCTCGCGCTTTCCTATGCAGCCGACAAGGGCATCCTTGAAGATCTTACGACCTACCAGCCGACCAAGGCGCCGGGCAGCGGCGTTGTCGGCGGCTCGCCGAAGTCGGGCGGCGCAGCGCCGGCGGGCGCGGCCGCCAATGCGGCGGACG
>CAYQLG010000154.1:0-8819 GCA_964418235.1 uncultured Planctomycetales bacterium | reverse complement strand
CGGCAAAAAGTTCACGAGCTCTCCGGCCCGTGCGTCCCACGACAAAGATAGGCACTAAACTCATGCCGTAACGTCGGAGCTCCTTTCCGCTTCATCCGAAAATTCAAGTGTGACGAAGCACTAGCATGAAAATGGGTGGCACAGCTTCCAGCCTGTCGAAGCCAGGAGACAGTCAAAGCCATGCCAGTTGCTTATCCCACCCCGGCATTGCGGCAAAAGGAATGAAACTTAGCTGGGTCGGGCTGGGAAAATGCCGGCAATCTACGCCTGACGATACTTCTTCGTAACCGGTTGCCCGCATAAAACGCGGTTTACCCCGTCTTCTGGATCAGAACCTACGCCAGGAACGCCCGGCGGCCGCGCAATTCGTACGTAACCGGTATGTGTTTTGCGCGGCTGGCGGCGTGGGAATAGCGGATCGCTTTCGGTGGTTATGAAACTCTGAAGCGAAGCCGTGTCAACGACGATAGCACGTGGTATACTCTGCCGAGTACGCCGTATGGGATTTGCAATGCACCTTGTGACCCAGACAGCCCGATCAACCTGCAACTGTGCCAGCCGACTGGCGCACGGTGCCGGCCGCTTCATCCAAAGCGTGCCGTCGGCGCTCGCGCAGCGGGACGCCGCCGGTCGCAGTGTCTGGCTGCTGCTGGGGTTGGCGCATTTGCCGGTGTGGTTGAAGTCGGCTGGTCTGCTCGGCGATTCATTTGATCCGCTGCGCTTCATCCTGCTGACGCTCTCGCTGGTTTTCCTCGCGCTCAAAGCCGCCGACTGGCGCGTTCTGCGATTTTCGCAACATCGCGGTGCGTGGATCGTGCTGACGTTGTGTGTGGCGCTCCTGCATGCCGACGTGGTCAGCCGGACGCTTGGCGTCCGGCTCGACGCGGCTGAGCCGACCGTTCAGACGGTTTCTCTGCTCGCATCGTTGTCGGGCCTTGCCGGCGCGCTGGCTCTGACGCATGTGCTGCGGCTGCTTTCGCATGGCGAACGCCGTCTTCAAGCGCTGCTTTCCAATCTGCTCGGGGCGGTGCGGCTGGCGCATTTGCCGCCGCGAAATCTCCTCCTGGTCCGCGCGGGACCGACGTACCGCGCGCCTCCCTGCTGCAACGCCTGACCGTCGTTGGGTGATCGCGCATTCGCTTAGTTCCGTCGCCGAATCGCCCTCTTCGGTCGCGTGGTGATGTTGTGTGCGCTGCCCTGCGCCGCGCCGCACAGCGCCGAGTTGCGTCTATTGCAGAACTTTGTTCTCGATCAGGAGAAGATAGCCATGCGTTCATTTTCGCATTCGTTTGCGTTGATCTGTGTTTGCGCCTGCGCCGTGTCGGTGTTTGGCGAACGACTGGAACTGCTTACGGGCGTTGAAAACCGGCTCTATCCCGGCGCCGATCGTACAGTCCTTCCCAGCAGCTTCCCCATGTCGGGCGTGCCCGGCACATTCAATGACGGCGACCGCCTGGCCGGCACCAGCGACGTCGGCCCGACGATCATCTATCAGGGCAACCCGCCGCAGCCGCTCTTTGACCCGAACGCTTTCGGATCACTGAGCATGCTCTTCCGCCGCGGCAGCGTGCCGCTCGGTCCGACCGGCCGGCTGCCGTTCATGGGGATCGAGTTCCTCGGCGGCCCGTTGCTCGACCTCGATGGCGACCTTACCAATGGCGTGCGCAGCCTGATTCCCGTGACCGGGCGCACGGCGGTGCCGATTCCGAATTCGACCAGCTTCATCGATCTGGCGTTCTATCCGTCGATCGGGCGCGTCGAGTTGCTGGGGTTGGACGCGACCGGCACGAACGAAGGCGGCCCCGGCGCCGGGCCGGAAGTCGCGACGATCGTCGCCGTACTCGCCGGCACTCAGCCCAATGGCACTCGCGGCGGCGCGATCAACCCGGCCATCGACACGCGCAGCGGCGGCTTGACGCCCTTCCTCGGCACAAGCGGCATGCTCGCCGGCGTCTGGAGCATTGACGATCTGGGCTACGAAATCTGGGAGGACACGCTGCTCAATTCGCCCAGCACCGGCCCGCTGTTGGGCACGCTGCAGTTCCTCGGGCGATTCAACGGCTGGTTGATTGAGCGCGGCTCCGGCGGGGCGTGGCCGACGCTCGCCGGCCAGGGCCTGGGCACGACGGCCTGGCCTGAGATCGATACTTCCGCCGTGGGCCAGTCCTTCGCCACGGCCAACGGCGCCGCCGGCGGATTGGCCACGATCACCACCGGGCCGACGGGCGACACGTTCACCGCCCCGGGCAACGGCGGCGTGGCGTTGTCTGATTTTGGCGGCGACCTGGGCCGCTATCTCGACGAGGTCGTGCTTCCGCGCATTCCGGGAGACGCGCGGCGGCTGGTCTACCTCGAGGCGGCGGGCTTCGGCATCAACAACAGCTTTGACCCGATCTTCGTCGACACAGTCAGCTATGACGCGGTGATCATCGCCGCCGGCGGGCGCTGTGACCGGGCCCAGATTTGCGATGCAAACTGCGACGGAGATGTCGACTTTGATGACATCAACTGCTTCGTCTCAGCCCTCGTGAGTGAGACGGCCTGGGCCGAGTGCGTGCTGCCGGGCGCGTGCGACTATCGCTGCGCCAATGACATCAATGACGATGGCAGTGTCGACTTTGACGACATCAATCGCTTCGTCGTTTGTCTGACGCTGCCGTAATGATCAAAGGCCATCTGGCCCGGCCCGGTCCGGCCGGGCCGGATGGAGGACATCGCCGTGCTGCCAGGCACTGCTTTGACGGAACAAAACATGATCAACCCGACACAGCCGGGCATGGTCAGGCGAATGAACTTTGCTGAGCGCATTCGCGCGAGTCGCCAAGAGGCGCTCATGAACCAGCCAGTGAGCGAGCAAACCATGAAACGCAACGCCTTCACGCTGATTGAGCTGTTGATCGTGGTCGCGATCATCAGCCTGTTGATATCGATTCTGCTGCCCGCGATGGGGCATGTGCGGGCGCAGGCCCGCAAGTCGGTCTGTGCCGGGCGGCTCTATCAGGTCGCCGTCGGCATGACCAGCTACAGCAATGATTACAACGGCCGCCTGCCATGCGTCGAGACGCCGATGACCAACACCGCGTTTGGCAACCCCGCCCGGCCCGACGCCGAAGTCGATCCCTTCGATCGTCAGCGCTGGCCGATCTCGTTGCCGAATCTGCTCATGCCGCGCTACATTGCGAATGAGGATCGGCTGTTTGTCTGCCCGTCGGCGACGGGCGGCTGGCCGCGCGCCAGCAAGCCGTGGCGCTTCACCTATCGTGATTCGGGCTGGAATCAGCCCAATGGCACGGTGGAGCCGGAAGAGAGCTATCTGCGGGCGGCCTTTGGCGTGCTCGACGGGCGCGCGCACCAGACGTTTCGGATGAATGTCGTGGCCCAGCCGCGCACCGCGCGCGAATTCACCCAATATGCCCAGGAGTATGTGAAGTCGCGCGCGACGTACATGCGCGACCTGGTGACGATCGACCAGCAGCGCGTGGTCGGCCCGCATCAGAAAGGCATCAACGTGATCAACCGCAACTTCCAGGTTGAGTTCCGCAGCTTCAAGCAGGCGAATGAAGATCTCGCCCCGTCTGGCGCGCCATCCGTGCAGTTTTGAGCGGATGGGCGGCTACACTTCGCTACTTGCGCAGACCACTGCGCGCTTTGGGACGCGATCGGCCCAAAGCGAAGTTTCAGCCGCGCTGAGCCGGTGCGCAAGACCGGTCCGATGTGGCGCACAAGCATCACCGGCTGCCCGGCTTGAGCGCCGCGAAGCTGCAGCGAAGGATCACGCGCCAGTTTTTTTTCAGGAATTCAGGATGTTCGTTGCAAAACACGCCCGCCGTCTGATCGGATCGTTCGTGGTGATCGCGCTCGTGTGCGTGGCCGGCTGTCCGCCGATCGATGATGCAGCGCGCAACCCGCCGCCGGGAACCGACGAGCCGAATCTCGCGATCCGCGCGGATGATTACAGCCTGGGCCGCGACACGGCCGCAGTAACCGTGATCGAGTACGGCGATTTTCAGTGCCCTGTTTGCGGGCGGTTCGAGCGCGACACGTTCCCCACGATCCGGCGTGAGTACGTCGACACCGGGCGCGTGCGGTGGGTTTTCCGGCACTTCCCCCTGCGGAACATTCACCCACAGGCGGAGTCCGCGGGCCGTGCGGCTGAGTGCGCCGCGCAACAGGGTAAGTTCTGGGAGTATCACAGCCAGTTGTTCGCCAATCAGAGCGCGCTGGGCGACGCCGACCTGACCGCTTACGGCAACGCGGCCGGTCTCAACATCGCGGCCTTTGACGCCTGTCGGGCGAGCGATGCGGTCGCGGCGCGCGTGCAGCGCGACGTCGATAGCGGGCTGGCGCTCGGGGTCGCCGGCACGCCGACGTTCTTCATCAATGGCGAGCGGTTGACGGGCTTTCGAAGCGTCGAGGTCTTTCGCGCTACGCTGGATGCGGCGCTCGCCCCCGCAGCGAATTGACGCGCACCAGCCGGCATGATCTCTGCCCAGCCCGCTCGGCTCTATTCGATGGTCGTCACTCGCGGCCGGCCGCGGCTTGGCAGATTGCGGGCGACCAGTGGTCCATCCCGGTTGCGACCGCGGTTATAGTGACCGGCCTCATGGAACACGCCGACTTCGCGGAACTTTTGGATCTGGTCTTTCCCCTCGCCGAAGAGGAGCTGCGCAATGAAGGCTCTTTTGTGCCGTTTGGCGGCGGCATCACCAGCGAGACGCAGATCGAGCTGCTGCGCCTGGGCGATGAAGACGAAGACGATGACGAATTGCAACCATCGGAAGATGTGATCGAAGACATCGTCACGCGGTTGCGCGAGCGGGCGACCCGCGGCGAACTGACGGCGAGCGTCTTATGCTTCAACGCGCGCGTCAGCGACGACGAGCAGGGGGTCGAGACCGACGCGATCTGTGCGCAGCTTGAGGACGCCGACGGCTTTGCGATTGATGTGTTCTATCCCTACGCGCGCAATGCCGCCGGCGAGTATGAGTTTGGCGAGTCGTTTGCCTGGGAGGGTGAGCCGCGGATTTTTCCGGTCAGCGGCGATTCGGGCACGGCTGCTGACGATGATGCCGAAAGCGACGATGAGCCGCGCGCGTGAGGGGGCGAAGCGGATTCGTGGCAGGCCGCCGGTGTCTTGACCCGGGGCTAGCGTCCCGCACTCTCAGGCGGGACCGGCGGCGCATCGCGGGCCGCCGATCGCAAACCGCCACAGCCGTTCGCGGCGCTTACTCGGGCGAGCCAACCTGAGCCGCTTGGCGCTGCCCCTCGAGCATGACCGTCGCGACCAGGTTGAGCGCATCGGTCCAATCCTGCTGATGCTGCGGCGTCCACGCCGGACCGGCCAGTTCGGCCAGCACCTCGATCAGCGTGTCGCGCACGGCCGGGTAGTGCGCGGGCTGCGCGCCATAGTTGGCATGTCGGGCGCCCATCTGCAGCAACGGCTCGCGGAGTTTTTCGGGCGCGCGGATGTTCTGAATCACGAGTTTCAGGCTGGCGAGCAGCTTCTGTTTCTGCGCGGACATATCCTGGGGGAATAACTGCCGGACACTGGGATGCCGCGCGAACAAGAGCGCGTAGAAGCGGTCCACCAACTCCGGTCCGCGCGGGGCGATTGCCTGAAAGCTTTGCTCGATACGGGAAAGGGCGCTGGAATCCATCGCGTGTTCTCCTGTGTGGGAGGGGGCGCAGGGTCAGCGACACCGGGCACTCGCCGATGCGCAATTCCTGCGACAAACGGCGGCCTGGCGCGGGGGGGCGGGATGTAACCTAGCAAGATCGGCGCGTCGCCCGGGCGACTTGATTGAATCTTTCAATGGTCTAAAACGGCATGTTCCCAAGCGACGTTGGCGTAGGCCGTCTCGTAACCCCGTCGAGAACATGCGTATCCGGAACTTGGCGAAAGCAGGCCACATCCAACCGACTGGAAGCCTGACTCACGCATTCTTATCGAACGCCGTGAAACAGAATGCGGTTGCCCCCGCGCCCCTGCGCGTGGTTTTCACTGCCGCTTGACGGGGAGCGCCGTTTCCCTTTTCCTACCGATCCGGCACGTCTGGTGCGCCGGCTGCGAAAGGATAACGAAGTGGTCATTGGCGAACTCACCGAATCCACCGATTTGCTTGTCATAGGCGGCGGCCCGGGCGGCTATGTCGCGGCGTTTCGCGCGGCCGACCTCGGCTTGCAAACCACGCTGGTCGAGGCCAACCCGCTGCTCGGCGGTGTCTGCCTGCGCGAGGGCTGCATTCCCTCCAAGGCCCTGCTGCATGCCGCTCATACCATTGAGAACGCCCACGCGGCGGCCGACTGGGGCATCAGCTTCAAGGAACCCAAGATCGACCTCGATAAGCTGCGCGGCTGGAAGCAGAGCGTCGTCGATCGACTGTGCGGCGGCGTCAAGACGCTCGCCGGCAAGCGCAAGGTGCGTGTCATTCAGGGCACGGCCCGGTTCGAAGACTCCAAGACGGTCAAGGTTGAAGGGACCGAAGCCGTTCGGCTGAAATTCAAGAACTGCATCATCGCCACCGGCTCGACTCCGAAGCGCTTGCCGGAGCGGCTGATGCCGGCAGATTGCTGCGAAGATTCGACCGGCGCGCTGGAGCTGCCGACGATCCCCGACAAGCTGCTGGTTGTGGGTGGCGGTTATATCGGGTTGGAACTGGGACAGGTCTACGCCGCCCTCGGCAGCAAGGTCACGGTGATCGAGGCGCTCGATCGGCTGTTGCCGGGCGCGGATGAGGATCTCGCGCGCGTGCTGACGGCGCGGCTCAAGAAGCAGTTTGACGCGATTTTGACCGGAGCGACGCTCGAATCGGCCAAGCGCGACAAGAACGAAATCACGATCCAGTATGCCCACAACGGCGAGAAGCATAAGAAGGATTTTGACCGTGTGCTGGTCTCGGTCGGCCGGCAGCCGAACACGACGGGGCTGGGGCTCGAAACCACGAAGGTGAAGGTCAACGATCGCGGCTTCATCGAGATCGACCCGCAATGCCGCACCGCCGACAAGCACATCTTCGCGATCGGCGACGTGGCCGGCGACCCGATGCTCGCCCACAAAGCCAGCCGCGAAGGCGTCGTGGCGGCGGAGGTGATCGCGGGCATGCCGACGGTCTTTGACCCGCGTGCGATTCCGGCAGTGGTTTACACCAGCCCGGAGGTCGCGTGGTGCGGTCTGACGGAGACCGAGGCGAAGCGTCAGAACATCGCGCTGAAGATCGGCAAGTTTCCGTGGGGGGCCAGCGGCCGCGCGATCGCAATGGGCCGGGCCGAGGGCCTCACCAAGATCCTCTGCAACGAGGCCGGCCGCGTGCTCGGCGTCGGCATCGTCGGTGAGCACGCCGGCGATTTGATTGCCGAAGCGGTGCTCGCGATGGAAATGGGCGCGACCGCCGAAGACATCGCGATGACGATCCACCCGCACCCCGCAACGTCGGAGACGATCATGGAAGCCGCCGAGGCGGTGCTGGGTCACGCGATCCACGTGGCGAAGTGAGAGCGATAGATCGTGCGATGAGCGAAGAGCGAAGTATGAAATATGAAGTGTGACAAGGGAAGCGCGAAGCCGCGCGGCGCCGCAACCGCAAACCGAACCGCGACCGTAAGGGAGCGATTAGATTCCTGGGGCGCGCCAATCAACCTTCGCGGCTATTCCCCTCAGCAAGCCGTTTCCTCGGGCGGAACCGCGACCGTAAGGGAGCGGTTTGATCCCGCAGGCGCGCGATTCACCCCGCCCACCCCGCTATCAACCCCAATCGCCTCAAACCACTCGCGCGCCTGGCACGACATGCCTGGCAACTCTCAACAGCGGCCCCCATGTTCCGCCGCCCGCCGCTCCGGCGGCATTTGTGACATGCAGCGGGTTCTAATGCTGGGCGCCTTCATGGCCCTGCTGCTCGGCGGCTGCGAGGCGTTCGGCCCGGCCGCAACACAGCCCGCAGCGCCGCTGACAGTCGAGCGCGCCGCAGAACCGTTCGGCACGCCGGACGAATCGGCCTTTGTCGATGTCCCCATGCGCAGCGGAGCGCCCGCCGGAGATTCGGTCGTCGAGGCCTTCGCGGCACAGCAGGAATCGTCTTCCGATTATCGTGCGCCGCTCGCGCCCGGGACCGGCGAAATCGACGCGGCTGCATCAACGTCGTCGACAACCGTGGATGGTGGGGCGCCGCGTGCCACGACCGCCGACGCGCTGGGGCCGCCCGCGGCGCCGCGTCGCGCAAGCGCCGCGCCGCGTCTGCCCGATCGCCCGCTGGCGGACACGCCGACATCTCGCAGCGACGAGGCGGCTCCGCCGGATGAGGCGCTCGCCGATCGCCCAGCGCTGGAAGAACCGGAGTGGCCGGAAGAGCACGAAATCAGCGTGACGCGTGATGGGGCGCGGATTCGTGTGCGCTGTTCGCGGCGCTATGACGTGACCTTGGCCAGCGGCGTCTGTGCGACGTGGAAGGACGCGCGCGGGCGCAACCTCGCGGATGAGTTCGGACTTGGGCCGTGGCTGCTGCCGCTGGAGGAGGGTTGGCAGCAGGCCGGGCAGGAGCCGCTGGCCGAAGGGCTGCGGTGGGATCGCCCGCCGCGCCGTTCGCTCGAGGTAACACAGGAGCTCATCGAGCAATCGCCGGTGCGCGTGGTAATCGCCGGCTCGGCGCGCTGGCTTTCGGATGGCGCGCGCGCGGGTCGCAGGGCGCAGTCCGGGCGCATCGCCAGTGAAGCGCTCGAAGAGCTTTCCGCCGCCGCTCGCCCGCCCTCGCCGCGCCGCGATGGCGGAGAAGCCGCCGAAACCGTGGACGCAGCGGCGCGCGAGGCGACGACGGACGGCGCCAGTC
>CAYQLG010000153.1:0-8825 GCA_964418235.1 uncultured Planctomycetales bacterium | reverse complement strand
ATACCACTCGCGTCAAGGCGAAAAATTCACAGGCTCTCCGGCCCGTGCGTCCCACTACAAAGATAGGCCCCAATCTCATGCCGTGAAGTCGGAGCTCCTTTCCGCTTCATCCGAAAATTCAAGTTTGACGAAGCACTAGTGGTCTGTAACACTTTATTTTTCAGGTTCTAATCGAGGGTAGCATGGGCCTCCGACCCGTGCGTCCATCAACCAACCGCGGCACAGATTCAGGGCTTGACGCCAGGATTCTTTTCCTCGTGACCCGAAAATCAAATGTTGACGAAGCACTAGTCGCGCTGTCGAAAACGCGGTTTGTTGGAAGCCGCGGCGACTTTATCAACGGACTGCTAAGGTAGCGTCGGCCCTCCGTGGCCGACGTCGAAGCTACTCTGTGTCCGACGGTGAAGCTACAGCGATACGCCGACGGGCAGGGACGCCCGACGCTACACGAAAAGTGAAATCGTTCGAGTTGTCTGCCGCAGCTCACTTTTCGAATTTGAAACGCGGGTAGCATCGGCCTCGCGGCTCGTGTGTCCCCCCAACCATCACCGGCATTTATTTCACGCCTTCACGCCGTAGCCGGGCGCCGTGCCGACGGCCTGTGCGCCGGCATGGCTTGGAGCGCCCACCGTGCCGCCTACGAGCCACGTGACGAATGCGTCGCTATCGTGAAATTTTCCACACTGTCGCCCTTGGCGAGTTTTACCGTGAGGTAGTCACAGTCGGGCCGGACGCCGCAGGCCGGGCGAGCACGCCAACCGGATAACTGCGTGGCGGATGAAGATAAAGCAGCAGGGCCACAAACCGCACATCACTGCGGACATCTTCGCGCAGGGAAGCCGCTCATTTCGGCGCGTGCCGCCAGACGGCCCGCTTGGACTCACTCCCACATCCTGCCGGCGGGCAAAGATATGCCGACGCCAAAACCGTCGGCATGGCGCCTGCCGGACGTGAAATAATAAAGATTCTCCTGCTATTTCGATGCTATTTGAGTTATTCTTCTATTCTCGGCGGAATCAGACCGGCCGCCGATTCGTCTCAGTTCGTTTCAGGCAGCAGCGCGTCGAGCGCATGGAAGTTGAAAGGGGCCGCGGATGAGAGGCATGGGTGTCAATGCGGGCCGGGCGCGTCGGATAGTTCGCGGGGTTTCTGCGGCGTGTGGGCTGCTCCTGGCCTTGCCGTTGCCCGCCTGGGCCGCGTTTCAGCCGGGTGCGCTTTACATCTATGACGCCCCCAGTTCATTCTTCGGCACGCCGGGGCGAATTTGGGAGTTCGATCCGGCGAATGGCGAGAATCGCATTTTTCTCTCCGATATCAGCGGTGTCTCGGGCATGGTCTTTACGCCCGACGGCAGCCGGCTGCGCGTCGCCCGCTCGACGACGAGCGAAATTCTGGAGATCGACGGCGACGGCAATCGCAAGACCGTGCTCGATCGCGACGACGGCGTGCGCAATCCCTTCGGCGCGCCGAGCATCGCCTATGACAGCCGTGGGAATTTTTATGCCTGCGGCGGGAACGCGATCCGCAAGTTTCCCGCCGACGGCGGGCCGATGTCCATCTTGGTGGGCGGGCTGGTCGATCCGTTGGGCGGCGCGATCGGCGTCGGGTTGAACGACGACGTCTTCTACCGTTCTGGCAGCCGACTGTATCGCATCCCGCAGGTCGGAACCCCGGAATTGATCGACAGCTCGTCGCCGGGCGCACGCGAGCAGCCGCTGGCGATCGCAGACAATGGCGATGTCTATGCAATTGGGCTAGGCTTCGAGAGCCGCCCGGCTCTTATTCGATGGCGACAAGGGTTGCCGGGAACGCGTGAGACACTTGCTACCTATGTCGGTCTATCACAAGAAGTGTCGATGACATATTCTGCGTTTGATCAAACTATATATATAGCCAATTCAACACAAATATTGGCCTATGATACGCGCACATCAACTTTTTTCACCGCCGGTGCCGCATTTGGTGGTGGCGTGGAGTTTGGATGGCAGACGGTCGCCTACGTGCCAGAACCTGCTACATCTTTGCTATTGTTGATGATGGTATCCGGGCTGCATCGGCGTCGATAGCAGCCTTTGCATGTCAGGGGTTTGAATGGCCGATTCTCTCGGCCGGAAAGGGTGGTTGTTATGTTGTACAAGCAGAAAGTGTATTCTCATGGCTTGGCGATGCTGGCATGGGGGTTTGGCGTGGACCTGGCGCTGGCGCAGCCAAGCGACTGGACCGGGACGTGCGGGTCGTTCTCGCTTCCTTCCACGGCGCTCGGAAACGGCTGCTCCGACCTGAAGCTGCGCAGCGCCTTTCCGGATAGCGCATCCAAAGGCGCGTGGTCCTGCCCGAAGCAACTGAAGATCAACACCGGAATCGGCCCCACGGACAATCCGATGGAAGCGATCCACTCGATCCTGGTCTATGACTGGGTGCACAAGAAGGCGCGCGTGCTGTGCGTCGACTGGTTCAACTTCAAGAATGAGCAGATCGGTACACCGGCAGTATACTTGACGCCACGTGTGGTGTTGTTCGATCCAGCGGATTGCAGCATACGCAATGCCGAGAATTCATTGCAAGGCGGTCAAGACCTCTTTTGCAGCGGCCACACATTCACCAGCAACGGCGCACTCCTGTTTAGCGGCGGTGGGCGGTTTGAATGTGGTGAGATAGAAGGCGAAGCACCAGACCAGCATATTGTTCGCGAGACAATGCCCGAATTCCGCGTGACGCTCTACGACCCAACCGGCAGCACCGGTGGCGCGCAAGTCGGCTGTTGGGGCACAGCCCAAGAAGAGCTCTGGTTTGACCCATTGCCTCCGGCATATTCGCCGCCGCTGTCTTCTGAGCATCGGAATCGCCGTTGGTACCCGACCGTGACGCGCCGGCACAACGGCGAACTGCTCATTGCCGATGGACGCTGCTTTGTGACGCAGTACCCGGAGTGGCCAGAATACGGCCGTCCGACGATGGTGGTGAAATATATCCCGCCGACGACGAACATCTGCTCGGGCGCGCTCGGCACGTTCTCGCCGATTGTGCTCAGCGAGTATGGACGGGGCGACACGGCCTCGCCGCTGGTCTCGAACTATCAGAAAGGCTGGTCGCTGCGCTATTATCCGCAGATGTTCACCGCCGCGATGGTCGGCGGCGGCAACGGGCCGCTGGTGCATCGGGTCTTCTATGCCGGCTCGACCTATCAGAACCCGGCGCCGCTCCAGAATCCCTGCACGCCGCCGGACTATTCGGGAACACTGGCGAATTGCGACATGGCGTCGCGCACCTTCAACCCGGAGAGCAACGGCGGGCCGTGTACGACGACGACACAGTTGCCGTTTGCGAGCGGAACGGCCGTGATGTATCAGCACAACAAAGTTCTGATCGTCGGTGGGCCGGATCGTGAGATCGGCAATGAGTGCGGGCCGGAGGTGTTTGGTTTGAAGAGCGCGGCGACGATCACGCTCGACGCTGCGACGCCGACGTGGTCGCTGGTCTCCAGCATGGCGACGCGGCGCGTTTATCACAATGCGGTTGCGCTCCCCGATGGCACGATCTGCGTGGTCGGCGGAAATAGCGGCGGAACGGCCGCTCAGTCTAACCCGCGCCAAAACTGCTCCGTATGCGACACCGTACTGGAAGCTGAGATCTGGGATCCCGCGACGGATACCTGGACGACGATGAACCCGATGGTCTACCCGCGCATGTACCACTCGAGCGCCTGCTTGCTTCCGGACGCTAGCTTGTTCTGTAGTGGGGGGCAGGCGAACGCGACCGCGGTTGTCCCGGCGAATTGCCCGGATGGAATGCTCTACGACATCGATGGCGCCGGACCGGACCCCATCGGCATCACGCGCGAAGAGCAGCGGACATACGAAATCTTCTATCCGCCGTACTTCTTTCAGGGCGCCCGGCCGACCATCTACAACATGACCTACGGCACGACCGGCGGATCGCCGCCGGAATGCAGCCCCTGCGAGACCAGCCCGGATCAGGCCTAAGTCAAGTATGATTCGACATTCATTGTCCGTACGCCCTATGCCTTCGGGATTTCCAAAGTTCGGCTAATCAGCCCGGGCGCATCCACACACGGGTTTGACCAGAATCAGCGCATGCTGGAACTGAATTTCGAGGTCGAGCCGGAAGATCCAGGCTCGACCTATCCATACCCGGATGTGCTGCGCGTATCGACGCCGACGAATCGCAGCTATGCCCCGCCAGGCTGGTACATGCTCTTCATCTATGGCAAAGCGAGCGTGACGGCGAACAACCTGCCGTCGGTCGCCATCTGGGTGAAGTTGAGCTGAGGCGATCGAATGGCAGATCGCTGAGGATGGACAAGCGGGGCCGGCGGCTTGCCTGTCCCGGAGCCATGCCGACGGCTTTATGCGTCGGCATGGCTTGGAGCGCGCCGTAATCGCCAGGTGCCCAAGCCAAGCCCAGGTTGGGTCGCATGGGCAAGCGTGCGCGCTTGCCCGTGCCGGCTGCGCGCCGCCCGTTCGAAGAGCAGCGCCCTCTCGGCACGGGCAAGCCGTTGCCCGAGCATCTCCCCCAAAAAGCCAAACACATTCTCACGCGATGGCTTGCCCGTGCGGCCCGTCGCCGCGCCGCGCCGGCTTTCCCAGCGCCGTCAAGCTTTTCTATGTTTTCTACAAATCATGAGTAATGTAGAAATGATTAATAATCATGCTATTCTAGCAAGGCCGCGCGCCGCTTGTCCGCCGGGCCAATCCGCTTTATAGATGCGGGTCGGAGGAATGGGTTTCGCCGGACGCGCGGCGGGCACGCCGCCGGCAGGGTGGCCGGCATCGTGCGCGGGCCTGCGCGCGCCGGACAGGCGCTTTCTAGTATTTCTATGGAATCGATCAGTCACGGCTTCTGGCCCGCCATGCTCGCCGCCGCCTGGATCGGCGCCGCCCACACCCTGGCCGGCCCGGACCACTATCTCCCCTTCATCGCGCTCGCCCGCGCCGGCGCCTGGTCCCTGCGGCGCACGCTGGCCGTGGCGTTGCTCTGCGGCGTTGCGCATGTCGCCAGTTCCATCCTGCTCGCCTGCGCGGGGCTTTGGCTCTTTCGTTCTTTGGGTGGCTCGCTCGAAGTGCTGATCGAGCGGCTCCTTGGGATCGAGGGCGCACGCGGCGACGTGGCGGCCTGGCTGCTCCTTGGGCTAGGTCTTGTCTACACCATCTTCGGCCTGCGCGCGGCGTACCGCAACCGCCCGCACGCCCATTGGCACACGCACGCGGACGGAACTATCCACGTCCACGACCACACGCACAACGCCGACCATGCCCACGTCCACGCGCGACGCCTATCACCCGATCAGAATATCGAGCCGACCACGCCAGCGTTGGCGTCGGAGCCACACGCTCAGGATTGCGCATCAACAGCCGGCGGACTGTGGACGCCCTGGATGCTCTTTCTTGTGTTCGTCTTTGGACCGTGCGAGCCGCTAATTCCGTTGATGCTGCCGGCTTGGCAGATCGCCCCATGGCTGGGGCTTGGGGTTGCGGCGGCGTTCTCGCTCAGTACGTTGATGACCATGCTCTGCACGGTGGCCATTGGGTATTATGGCCTGCGGACGATCACATTTGGCGGCTGGTCACGCTACAACCACGCCATTGCAGGGGGCACAGTCACGCTGTGTGCGGTGGCCATGTTGTCCGGCTTGTAGATGTGTCGCCGCAAGAGCGTATCGCGATAGGTTCGCACGACCTGCCGTTGTGTGGATGGGTAATGGGCGGTTGGCAGTCGCGGCCGCGCCCGGCATCGCCACTTGGGGCTTCATTATTCCACGGTGACTTTCGCACCGAGCATACCCACGATGCGCTCGAAGTCGGTCAGACTGGCATAGTGGATGATCAGGCGACCGGCGTTCTTTCGCTTGCCTGGCCGCAGCTGGATCGGTACGCCGACCGCCTTGCTCAGCGAGCGCTCCACCTCGACATAGTGCCGCTCACCCGAACGGATGGTCTCGTTCGACTCGGCTTCGATCAGACCCTGAGCCGCCTCTACCGCGGCTTGGCGAACCAGCTCCTCGACTTGCCGCACGGATAGGTTGCGGCGCACGGCGAGTCGTGCAATGGCGAGCTGCTGCTCGGGTTTTGCAATCGTGATCAGTGCGCGGGCCTGGCCCATGCCCAGTTCACCACTTTCGACCAGTGCTCGCACAGGTTCCTCCAGCTTCAGCAGGCGCAGGTAGTTGACGACGTTGGCCCGGCTTTCGGAGAGTTTTTGAGCCAGTTGCTCTGGCGAGACACGAAAAGTATCCAGATACTCCTGATAGGCTCTGGCGCGCTCGAGCGGCGCCAGATCTTCGCGCTGGAGGTTCTCGATGAGCGCCAGCTCGGCCGCCTGATCCGCCGAGGCTTCGCGGACGATCGCGGGAATCGTGGTCATGCCGGCGAGTTTCGCTGCGCGTAGACGGCGCTCACCGGCGATCAACTCGAAGCGACCGTCGGCGCGCTGACGGGTCAGGATGGGCTGGAGCACGCCGACGTTTTTGATTGAAGCAGCCAACTGCTGAAGCGCCTCTTCCGCGAAGTCTGTGCGTGGTTGGTGAGGGTTGGGGATGATTACATCGAGGGGAAGTTCGCGGAACTGCTCGCGGTCATGGGTGGCCTGGTCGGGTAGTGCAGCGAGGGCGGCTGTTTCGGGTTCGGGGTGGTTGTCTAACAGGGCGCTCAGGCCGCGGCCAAGCCGGGACGTGTTCTTTGACATCATCTGCCTCCATGCATCTTAGCGTCTAGCGAGGCCGAACGAGCCGCAGCGGAGAGCGGCATCGGCGTACGCACAAGATCGTGAGCGTACTCAGTTTCACGTGAAACACAAGCCCGCCATGAGCATGCGTGTGTTTATATCGGGTGACAGTGAGGATTGCGCGGTGTTTCACGTGCAACGGTGGGTGAGGACAAGCCGAGATCGCGGACGAATAGAAACCGTAATAGTCCTATAAAATTTTATTAGAGATTATTTTCTAATAATACGGCGGGCTGTAATTGGTTTTGATCGTCAGACAGAGTTTGCGGCGCGAGTTGTCCAAACGTCGGGGGGGCTTTCTCGTTTTTCTGATTTGAGCGGGAATGGCAAGAGCGCAGGACGCGCAGGTATTGCGAAAGATGCGATGCGGCGCTTTCGCGCAGCGCATCGCTGTTGAGGGTCAGCATGCAGGGGGATGATTCGGAGTCGCGTGTGCGGGACGCGGTCAGGCTCGGCTTGATGCTCCGCTTCCTGACGGTCGCGGCTCTGCCAGATGACGGGCGCGGAGTACTGACGCGCCGGTCAAGCTCAGCTAGAAACCGCGTCGGCAGTCAGGTTTTCGATCGGCGCACTGGCCGTGGCGACTACGCGCTGGCCGTTTGAATGAGCGCAACTGTCGGTCGGTGCGCCGCCGGCGTCGGCGGTGGTCGCGAATGAATCATCCGACGGCAGCCCGTTGAGCGCTTCGATCGCACCGGCACTAAGACCGCGCGGCAGGCCGTCCATGCTGCGGCGGCGGACCTTGGCGCTGGCGCCGGTGAGCGCGATGCGCACTTCCGAAAAGGCCTTCTTGATGCTCGTGAGCGCCGCTTCCGAGCTGCGATTGGAATTTCGCAGCGACGTCAGCTCGCGCTCGTAGTACTGGCGTTGCTCGACCATGCGGGCGTTTTCGCGTTCGAGGTTGCCGGCGTGGGTGTGCAGGGCTTTCTTCTCCGCGCGGAGCGTTTCGAGCTTGTCGCCGAGTTCTTCCTGCGCCCGTTGTGACTCGCGGATGCGCTCGTCGGCGGCGCGCAGCGCCAGGTGCACCTCGTGCTTTTCGGTGCGCGCTTCATCCAGCAGGGATTGCGTTTCGTTGAGACGGGTCTGCAGCGCGCTGCGCTCGTCCTGGGTCTCGCGCAGGGAACGTTCCAACTCCTCGATGCGCGTCGTGGCGGTCTTGCACTCGCCGCGCAGGCTGTCACGCTCCTTGCGGACGGTCCACAGCTCCTCGAGCTGCTTGGCGCTGCTCTTCAGTTCGGCGTTCAGCCGGTCGCGTTCCTGCTCGATCTGCGAGAGCGTCTCCGCGGTGCGCTGCGATTTGGAAGAGGCGTCCGCGAGCTGTCCTTCGAGTTCGGCGACTTCCTGCCGCAGATGCTCCATGGCTTCGAGCCGAGCCTGAAAGGCGACATGTTGCCATTCGAGCTCCTGGACGCGCTGCTGGCTGGTCTGCTGGCGCTCGTGCGTGGCTTTCAGTTCGCGCTCCAGGGCCTCGCGCACTTCCTGTTGGCGGTCGAGTTGATCTTCCAGCTCGTTGATCACGGCGAGCACGTCGTTGCGCTCCTGCAAGATGGCATCGGGCATCACGAGAGTGGTTCCTTCCCCGACCTTTCGAAGTGTCGCTTCCTCAAGCCGCTGGAGGGCCGCGGCAGTGATGGCTGGGCGCCCGGAGGCGTCGCCGGCGGCGCCCACAGACCCGCCACGATGGGCGGAGCGGTCGGCTTCCGTCGTCAGGTGTACCGGGTTGCGTCGCGGTCGAGTGGCGGTTTTTTCCATGGATCGCACCTGCAAAAAGATCGTCTTTCGCCCAAGCCGGGCGATCGCACCGAGTAGCGCGACGCTGATTGCTATCGGCGGTGGGGCTGCTCGTAGTTGCGCCGTGGGTCAAAAGGGCGCAGACGTTGCCGATGGAGCGAGGTGTGGGGGCATGGGGAGGCCGGTTGCTCTCTCAGGAATCCGCCGGTCAGGCTCGTGCTTCTTCAAGTTGTCATTTTCGGGTTGCGCGGAATTCAAACCCGGCGCCATGCCGTGAGTCTGTGCTGCGACGGGTTCTTGGACGCACGGGCCGGAGAGCCTGTGAATTTTTCGCCTTGACGCGAGTGGTATCT
>CAYQLG010000152.1:0-9024 GCA_964418235.1 uncultured Planctomycetales bacterium | reverse complement strand
GCTGGCGGAAGAATTTGCCCTGGGGCTTGTGCCGCTGGCAGAAATGACCTGGCAGCAGGGGCACGTCGCTGAAGCGCTGGAAGATCTGGAGCTAGCCGCCGAACTGGGCGGGGCCGGCCTGCCTTGGCAGGAGCGCCTCGCCAAAGCCTACGCCCGCGCGGCGGATGAATATGAGCAAAGCGGACACGGCCACGCGAATGGACACGCCCCCGATCACATGGCGGACGGGCATGCGGCGATCCACGCCGACGAAAGCCATGCGGATGCGAGCGCCGCGGAGGCTACGGCCGACGATCATCATTCACCGGCCAACTCCCGCAGCCCGCATGCGACTCACGCCGAGCACGGCGGACAGGACGTGAGAACCTGGCGGCGCCGCGCCGGCGAAGCGCATCGCCGCGCCGCCGACATGCTCACCGGTGAAGACGACCGCCGTAACGATCATCTCTGGGCGGCGGCCGAGCAGTTTGACCGCGCCGGCTTGTTGAAGCAGATGCGCGCCGCACTCACCCCCTTTGTCGAAAGCGCGCGACGTGAAGACCTGCGCCGCCCGCGCGGGTTGCTGATGCTGGGCCAGGTGGATGAAGCGCTGGGCGAATTCGACGCCGCCATCGCGTGGTATCGGCAGGTGCGCGAGAACTATCCCGCGCTCGAAGAGGCTGCCCGTGCCCGCGTGGCGACGGTGCACTGCATGATCGGCAAAGGCCCCGAGCATCACGCCGCCGCCGAGGGATTGTTGACCGACCTGCTCGAAGATGGGCGCGTCGCGCCCGACGCGGCGGTCTATCGCGAGGGGTTGCTGCTGCTGGGCGAGCTGCTTTTTTCGCAGAGCCGCTATGGCGAATCGATCGGGCGGCTGCAAAACGCGCTCACGCTCTATGGCGATGATCCCGAGCGCCCGCGCGTTGAGTTCACGCTGGCCGACGCCTATCGGCGCAGCGGCCTGACGCTCCGTGACGGAACCGAGCCGGAGGGGCACACCGAAGGCCGCAAGCGGCTGCTGCAGGCGGCGGACCATTTCGGGGCGCTCGCGATACGGCCGGCGCGGGCCGCGCTCGAACAGGAGTTGCAGACGCTCGCGCAAACCTATCAGGCCGACTGTCTGTTTGAAGTCAACGAGCCGGAGACGCTTGCCGGCGCGCTGGGCCTCTATCGTCGCATCGCCGCTCAGCAGGAAGGGCGTCCGGCGGCGATGACCGCGCGCGTGCAGATGGCCAACATCCATCTGCGCCGCGGCGAAGATGCCGAAGCCGGACGGCTTCTCGAGCAAGCCCGCTGGCAGTTGCGCGCCATCCCCGCCGCCGAGTTCGCCGCTCAACCCGGCCCATCGCGCCAACACTGGGAGAGCTTCTTCGGCGGTCTCGAAGGCAGCGGCTGGCTGCCGCGGGTAGCGCCGCAATAGAGAGCGATAACGCGCTCAAGTGATCAGGTGATCAGGTAGAAGCGTCCCCAGGCGATGACGTGAGTCGCGTCGCCGAAACACGCCGAAGACCAGCGCGATCATGCAGCCCGTTGTGGCCGAATCGCAAGGGTGGGGAGGCCTCTAGTGTTTCGTCACAGTTGAATTTGCGGGTTCGCAACGAGGGTAGCATGGGCCTCCGGCCCGTGCGTCCCACGACAAAGATAGGCACGAATCTCATGCCGTGACGTCGGAGCTCTTTTCCGCTTCATCCGAAAATTCAAGTTTGACGAAGCACTAGCCTGCCCCGTCGACAGGCTGGCAGCCTGTTCCACCCAATCCGCACGATTTCATGCGATTCTATATTCACTTGTCCCCTTCATCCGCTATCATGAGTTCGTATGATGTTAGGATTTGATCCGCCGCACGGAGGGCGGCGGAACGCATGACCCGGCGCGGGGCGGAGCTGACGCGACCGGGGCCGGAGGCCGCGCATGGCGCTCAGCACGCTCTTTGTCGACATGAACAGCTACTTCGCCTCGGTCGAGCAGCAGGATCGCCCGCGCCTGCGCGGCCGGCCGGTTGCGGTGGTCCCGCTCAAGGCCGATACGACCTGCTGCATCGCCGCCAGTTACGAAGCCAAGGCGCACGGCGTGAAAACCGGCACGCGCGTCGCCGATGCCCGGCGGCTCTGCCCGCAGATCACGCTGATCGAGGCTCGCCCCGGCCGTTATGTCGAAGTGCACCATCGCATCATCGCCGCGGTCGAGTCGATCCTGCCCGTGGAGAAGGTTCGCTCGATCGATGAGCTATCCTGCCGCCTGATTGGGGAGGAGCGCATTCCAGAGGTCGCGCGGTCGCGCGCGATGGCGATCAAACACGCCATCCGCGCCCAGGCCGGCGACTACCTCTCATGCAGCATCGGCATCGCGCCCAACCGCATGTTGGCCAAGGTCGCCGCCGACATGCGCAAACCCGACGGCCTGACGATCATCGAGCGCCACGAACTGCCGCAGCGCCTGTACGATCTCGAGCTGATCGACCTGCCCGGCATCGGCCCGCGCATGCGGGCGCGCCTGGAGCGCGGCGGCGTGCACACCCTTGCCGAGTTGTGCGCGCTGCCGGCGGACCGGCTCGAAACGTTGTGGAACAGCATCATCGGGCGGCAATGGTGGTCCATCCTGCGCGGCGAAGATGTGCCCGAGCTGCCCACGCAGCGCCGCACACTCGGCCATTCGCACGTCCTGCCGCCCGAGCGCCGCACGGACGAGGGCGCTTATGCCGTGCTCGTGCGGCTGCTCACCAAAGCGGCGACGCGCCTGCGCGCAATCGGGTATGCCGCGGGCGCGCTGCATGCGTATGTTTCCTACCAGCGCGGCGGGCGCGGGGCGGCGCCGCCGCCGGCTTGGGAAGCGCGACGGACGTTCCCCGCGACACAGGATACGCGCCAGTTTTTGGAAGCGTTGGCGTCGATGTGGCGCACGCGGCCGGCGGTCGGCGCCCCGCTAAAGGTCGGCGTGGTCTTCACCGGGTTGTGCCGGCAGGACTGTGCGACGCTGCCGCTTTTCGGTGAAGAGCAGCACAATCGCCGGCTGGACAATTTTGTGGACGGTTTCAACCAGCGCTACGGCAAGCATGCGCTCTACTTCGCGTCGATGCACGAAACCCGCACGGCCGCCCCGACGCGCATCGCCTTCACGTCGATTCCAAAGCTGGAGGCCGGCGACACGATCGAGGAACTGGACGAGTAAGGCGCGTCGCGCGCAGCTTGCGGATTTTGCGCGAGACACGGATGATGGCCGCATGGGCACAACCCGCCACGATCATTCCCAGAAATGTCAGCCTGCGCACGCGCTGCATGGTGCGATTTCCAGCACGGACCATGCCGGGCCGCAGTCCTCGAAAGCTCATACAGGCCGCGCTTCCCCGCGGTCGCGCTGGAGCGCGCTGCGGCTGGTTATGTCGTCGCTGATGTGTTGCTTCGCGTCGATGGGTTGCGTGGGTTTGAGCTACGATCGATTGTCGCTCGGCGCCGCGCGGAACGAGTATGAGACCGCCTTTCCTGAGGAAGCGGCCCGGCGCAGCGACAAAACCGTCGCGTACTTCGAGAAAAGTCCGCTGGGCGAGGTCGAAGCCGTCGTCGTCCTGATCTCCGCTGATCGGCGGGTCGCGGGCAAGCTGCGCGTTTCAGCGCGCGAGCCGTCCAGCTCATTCCAGCCAGCTTCTACGCGCGTGCAACTGATCGGCGAGATCGATCCGCGCCTGGCGGGATATGAGCGCGTCGGCCCGATTGATACGCTGCGCGCCATCGCCGCCGATCTCGCCGACAACCCGGCCGACGCGCTGACGCGCGACGCGCACGGCTGGGTTTCGGCGGCGCTTGTGCGGCTACTGCAGCGCTGGCCGTCGGTCGAAGACGAAGGACCGGCCATCACCCAAGTGCAGGACTATCTCGATCGCGTACCCGCCGGCGGGATTGCCACGTTGACGAGCGACGAGCGCGGCGTGTTTCGCGTGGCCTACGAGGCGCCGCCGAAGCGCCGGTTGGGTTCATGACGGGGGTCGAGCGTTCGGAGCGTGGCCGATTGACTTGAGCATTTTCAGAATAGTCTGTCGCTTGGCAGAGCTACGACCGTAAGGGAGTGGCTAGATTGGCCGTAAATCTCCGCTTCGTGACGGTCGCGGCTCCGCTAGAGCCGGTAGACCCAATATCAAAACGCTCTAACCGATCGGCAAGGAGCGCCTGAAGGTTTTTCGGGAATGATGTTAATGGCCCGATGGCACGCCACGGACAGCCGGCAACATGTGAGCCGTGGCCAGTATTTCTATTGCGGTGTGACGGTCAGCGCCACCACGCCCGAACGCCGTGCGACATCGGTGAAACCCTCGGGCCGGGCCGCGATCGGCTGACCATCGGCGCCGATCCGGACGCGCTTCGGCGGATTGATCGGGCGGTAATACTGGTCGCGCTGCTGCGGCGCCCAGCCGGCGTCGGTGATCAGCCGGCGGATTTCCTGCTCGCCCAGTCGGTAAGTCGCGCCGGCCTTGCTGACGACGTTTTCCTCCATCATCACGCTGCCCATGTCGTTGGCGCCATAGAAGAGCGCGAGCTGTCCGACCTTCGGCCCCATCGTCACCCAGCTCGACTGGATGTTGGGGATGTTGTCGAGGTATAGCCGCGCAATCGCCAGCATCACCAGATACTCATGCGCATCGGCGAGCAGCAGATGCTGACCGTCATTGAGCGGACGAGGCGTGGTAGAAGGCAAGTGAGAAGGTGACAAGGTGGAAAGGTGGGAAGGTGGGAAGGTGGAAGACTGCGCGGCATCCGGATTGTGTTCCGTTCCCACGTTCCCACGATCCCACGTTCCCACACCGTCTTCCGTCGGCAGCCGCTTCCAGCGGCCCAGCGGCGTGCCGTCGGGCTGGAAGGGCCAGTGAATGAATGCCGTGAAACCACCGGTTTCGTCCTGCAGATCGCGGAGTCGGCGCATGTGCTCGATGCGCTCTGCGATGGTCTCGATGTGACCCATCATCATCGTGCAGGAGGTCTGCATGCCGACCTTGTGCGCTTCGCGCATGACCGCGAGCCACTCGTCCGAGTTGGTCTTGCCGCGGCTGATCTTGCTGCGGATGCGATCGACGAGGATTTCGCCGCCGCCGCCGGGGATCGTCGCGAGGCCGGCCTCCTGCAAGCGCAGCAGCACGTCGCGCAGCGGCATGCGATAAATCTGGTGAAACGCCCAGATCTCCGGCGGGCTGAAGGCGTGAATGTGGATCGACGGATAGTTGGTGCGGATGAAACGCAACAGGTCGAGATACCACTGAAACGGCAGGCCGTGGCCGTGCGGATCAGACTCATCGGGGACGAGGCCGCCCTGCATGAGGATCTGCGTGCCGCCGATGTCGATCAATTCTTCGATCTTCGCGCCGATTTCGGAAAAGCTCAGGATGTACGCGCCGTCATCGCCGGGCGCGACCTTGAAGTTGCAGAAGATGCACGTCGCCGTGCAGACGTTGCTGTAATTGATGTTGCGGTCGATGACGTAGGTGCGATACGGCTCCGGATGGAGCTGCATCAGGCGCTGATGCGCCCGCCGGCCCAGCTCGTGGATCGACAGCTCGTGATACATCGCCAGCGCGTCGGCATCGGAAAGACGCGAAAAGCGAGCCGCCGAACCCGGCCCGTCCTGGTCGGTTAGAATCACGGGATTAATGGACGCTGATTGTGTCATGTCGCACGTTTGGAAATTCGATCGGTCGCGGCGGGGGACACCCTGTCAGCAGCCCCTGCCGCATACCCAATTCTCACGGATTATAGAGATTCTTGGCATCATGGTTGAAAACCCCCAACGCGACGAGAGTTTCAAAACCGTTGGCAACCTCGCGCCCCTGCGGCGCTGCCGCTTTCAAGTTGACGGCGCGATCCGTGTACCTCTTGCGAGCCGGCTCAAAGCCTGCTCTCCCTGACAACCGTGCCAACATCTTGCCGATTTCGCCCCGCCGATGAAGCAGGCGGCATGCGTGCTTCATCGGCGCGGCGACCCGTCCTAGCGCATTCCAGCCGCGCCGCGGAGAGCCGCGGCTTTGTCGGTCGCCTCCCACGTAAACGTCGGCAGCGCCCGGCCAAAGTGGCCGTGCCGCGCTGTCTCGCGATAAATCGGCCGGCGCAGCTTCAGATGCTCGATGATGCCGCGCGGCGTCAGCGGAAAATGCTCCCGCACGAGCTTGCTGATCTGCTCTTCCGGCAGCTTCGCGGTCTGTTCGGTATGAACCAGCACGCTGATCGGCTCCGCCACGCCGATCGCGTACGAAAGCTGCACCTCGCAGACATCAGCCAGCCCCGCGGCGACGATGTTCTTCGCGATGTAGCGCGTCATATAGGCGGCCGAGCGATCAACCTTGGTCGGGTCTTTGCCGCTGAAGGCGCCGCCGCCGTGCCGCCCGCGGCCGCCATAGGTGTCGACGATGATCTTGCGACCGGTCAGACCGGTGTCGCCGTGCGGACCACCGATCTCAAAGCGGCCGGTCGGGTTGACGTAGACCTTGATGTCATCGCGCCACCATTTGCCGAGCACCGGCTTGAAGATCTCCTGCACGACGGAGTTCTTCAACTCGCCCTGGCGCTCGTTCCAGGACTTGTCATGTTGCGTGCTCAACACGACCGTCTCGATGCGCAGCGGCTTCAGCCCGTCATATTCGACCGTCACCTGGCTCTTCGCGTCCGGGCGCAGACCGGGGATGATCCCGCTGCGGCGGACGTGCACCTGCTGCTCGACGAGGCGATGAGCCATGTCGATCGGCAGCGGCATGAGGTGATCGGTCTCGCGGCAGGCAAAGCCGAACATCATGCCCTGATCGCCGGCGCCTTCGCGATCGACGCCCATCGCAATGTCGGGCGATTGCTTCTTAATCGAGGTCAGGACGGCGCAGCTCTCGCAGTCGAAGCGCATCTCGTCCGAGGTGTAGCCGATCTCGCGGATCACGTCGCGCACGACGTCGGGAATCTCGACATAGGCCTTGGTGGTCACTTCGCCGGCGACGACCGCCATGCCGGTCGAGACGAGCGTTTCGACCGCGACGCGCGAAAACGGATCCTGTTCGAGCATCGCGTCGAGGATCGCGTCGGAAATTTGATCGGCCACCTTGTCGGGGTGGCCCATGCTGACAGACTCGGACGTAAAGAAGTAACGACCGGAATACGCCGTTGACGGCACGGGGAGGCTCCTTTGGCTGCGGCGGTCAGGCCGAGCGATTTCGACCGCCCCGGCGGCCCCGTCGGCCGGCCCGGCAGTCGGGCAAACATCCTGCGAACAAGCCCCGGAGTGTACGGTGCGAACCGGCGGGAAACAAGGATGGAGCTTGAGACCGAACCGCGCCACCGGGTCTCCGTGCCTCCAAAGCGAACTGCAGGCTCGAACCGGACGCAGGCTCGAACCGAACCGCGCCCGTAAGGAAGCGATTCGATTCCGACGGCGCCTAAACCAACCCCCCCTTCAACTGTCTTTGTAACCGGCCATACACATCGGCACATCAACCGGCTCAGATCACGACGCCGTACAACGCATAACGGCACAAAGCGCCACGCGATACCGGCGACAAGCCACGCAGATTCCGATGGCATTCGGCTTATCCGCGCGCCGCTCAATGCCCATCGCGTCCTCACGAGTGCGGCTGGGCTTTCGAGAGCGGACCGCGTTACGGCTAAGGTTTGTGACGATGTTTCATCGTTGTATCGCGAACATAAAACGAATGGGTTTCACGAACATGCATGAAGACGGCATTGATCCAGGTTCCAGTTTGCCGGGCTCGGTCACGACACCCCAATTCACAGCAGTGTAGCGCTTGCGTTTTTCCGGGGGGGGGGGGGTATGATACTAAGGTCGCGGAGCAACACATGAGGCACGACTTACTTGTTTCGGCATTAGTCGTTCAGATCACACTGCCCATTTTCGGCGCTGAGCCGATGCCTTCAGAGCTCCAACAGGCGATCAGTGCCAGGATCTTCTCGAACTACTCGATCAGCATCCATCATCATCATGCCGGTAGAGGCTCGGACGTGTTGATTCATGAGCGCAGTGTGGGACCTGAGTGGCTTTCGCGCGTATGTCATCCTTCGACGCATGATGATTCATTGCTCACCCCCATACTCGAACGTCATACGATGGTGTGGAATGGTCAACGCTGGGAGACGGACGGCCGATCCGCCGTCGCCACCCTATCGGACGACACCTCTGAACGCGACCGTTTTTTTCCACAAGGAATCGGCCTACTGCCGCAACCATCTGGAAAATCACCCGAGTCCATGCTCCGAGAGCTCTCAAGCAGCGCTTTCAGTTACTCGATTGAGCGCGCCGGTCATGTCAGCATCATTACCGCTAAGGATTCTTCCGGAACGGGCTACCGGTGGATCTTGACGTCGAATGATCCGCCGCTGGTAACGCGTGTAGAACGAATCGAAGCCGACGGCGCCGTCTCTTTCTGGGCAAGCTCCTCCTATGATCGGTATAAAGACAAGTGCTACCCATCAAGCGTTGACTTTGGTGATTTTTCCGGGATGGGGCAGTCCATGTTCATAACCGATACAGCGATCAACGAATCCACTCCACCGAAGATCGGCCCCGATCTAATCGGCATCGAAGTTGGCACCAATATTCGTGTTCACGATGCGAAGAAGGGTAAAACGAAAACCTATGGCTGGGATGGATGGGAGTTGCGGCCATATGGTGAGATTGTCGCGAGGATACGAGCCGGCAGCCTGCAGAAGGGCGCAAACTTTGTGAGAACAGCGATGCTGGCCAGCGCGATGAACGCCGCAGGCTGGCACGGAGACAGCGATACGCGAGTTTCTGAGTGGGAACGATACGTTGCTTTTTTTATCGATCGCTGCGGGCTTGACAAAGAGCAAACGGCACTTGCGTGGCAAGTCTATCGAACAGCGCTAGAGCCTGCGGAGCGCTACCTGCTTCGAAAGAAAACAGAGTTTCGCGCACTTGAGCGCGATCTCTCCGCAGCGCTGAATAACACTGCGAGCGGTAACGTTGCGGAGAGCTCCGCTACGGCGCGCAGGTGGCCTGCTCCCCTCAAACTGATCCATCTGTTATGAGAGTCTTCACGGCCCCTTG
>CAYQLG010000151.1:0-9098 GCA_964418235.1 uncultured Planctomycetales bacterium | reverse complement strand
GGGACCGTGCTGACGATCCTCGGCGAGAGTATTGACGCCGATGTGCGCGTGCTCGTGGGCGGCGTGCTCGCGACCGACGTGACCGTGGTGAGCAGCACGATCCTGCAAGCGACGACGCCGGCAGGCGCCGCGGGCGCGTTCGACGTCGAGCTGCGTCGCGGCTCGGAGAGCGCAATATCCGCCGGCGCGTTTACCTATGAGGCGCCGGTCGCGCCGCCGCTGCCTCCGGCTTTGGCGTTTTCGGGCATCGCTCCCGACAGCGGCCCGACCGCCGGCGGGACGCGCGTCACGATCATCGGCGACGGTTTCGCGACCGGCGTGCTGGTGCTTGTTGGCGGCGTGGTCGCGACCGATGTCGCCGTGCTGAGCAGTTCGGTGTTGCAGGCGACGACGCCGGCCGGCCCCGCGGGGGCTGCGGATGTCGAACTGCGCGACGCCGGCACGTCAGCCGGTTTGTCCGGCGCGTTTACCTATGAAGCCTCGCCGCCGCCGCCGGCCCCGCCGGCCCTGGCGATCAGCGCGGTCGCTCCGCAGACCGGCACTGAGGCCGGCGGCACGCGCCTGACGATCCTCGGCGAGAGCTTCGACGGCGACGTGCTCGTCCTCGTCGGCGGCGTGCTGGCGACCAATGTCACGGCCGTCAGCAGCACCGTGCTACAGGCTACGACGCCGGCCGGCGCTGTCGGAACGGTCGATGTCGAAGTGCGACGCGGCGCCGAGAGCGATACGCTCGCGGCGGCTTTCACCTATGAAGCGGCGCCGCCGCCGCCGCCACCGCCGGCACCGGCGCCGCTGGCGTTCGACGCGCTCGCTCCGCTCGACGGACCGGTCGCGGGCGGTACGCGCCTGACGATCCTCGGCGACGGCTTCGAGGGCGACATGATCGTCCTGGTCGACGGCGTGGTGGCATCCGACGTGGATGTGCTCAGCACGAGCGTGCTGCAGGCGACGACGCCCGCCGGCAACGCCGGGGCGGTCGACGTGCAGGTGCGCCGCGGAATCGACAGCGCCACGTTGGCGGCATCGTTTACCTACGAGGCGCCGATCCCGCCGCCGCCGCCGGTCAGCCCGACGATTACGTCGGTCACTCCGGACAGCGGCCCGGTATCGGGCGGAACGTCCATCAGCATCCTCGGCGCAGGCTTTGCCGACGGCGCGGGAGTGGTCGTCGGCGGCATCGCCGCAACGTCGGTCGTGGTGGTCAACCCCAACCTGATCACCGCGGTCACTGCGGCCGCAACCACCGCGGCGATCGTTGACGTGACCGTGCTGGTTCCGGGCCAATCGCCGGTGACGCTCGCGGCCGCCTTTGAGTATCTGGCCCGTCCGGCTCTCACCGTCGCGACCGACGGCATCGGACCCGCACGTGGTCTGGTGGCCGGCGGAACCGCGGTCACGATCCTGGGAACTGGCTTCACCGCCGATACGCGCGTCTTCTTTGGCGGCGCGATGGGAACGTCCCACACGCTCATCAATGAATTCGTGCTGCAGGTGACGACTCCGCCTTCGCCGCGCGCCGGCGACGGCACAGGCCTCGTGGACGTGAGCATCCTGCGGGGCGAAGACGGCGCGACCGCAAGCGAGGCCGACGCCTTCCGCTATGTCCTCCCGTAGTGATTGCCGGCCTTGACGCGCAGGAACGCGCGTCAACCTGACGTCCCCCGCGCGGCGGACGAACCCACGGGTTCGCTCGCCGCGTTTGTTTTGGATATCCGCGCTGTGGCAGCCACGCGCGAATGCTGAGACGTCAGTTGTGGGATTGTCGACGTCGACTGTGCCAGATGGTTGCGCTCGAGCGTGATGAAATTGGTTCGGACGCCTGACGCGAAGCCGCGACCGCTGTATGGCGATGCCGCGTCCGTCAGGAAGCGGAGCTGCGACCGCTGTATGACGGAGCCGCGACCGTGAGGAAGCGGAGCCGCGACCGCTGTATGACGGAGCCGCGACCGTCAGGAAGCGGCGCTTCACGGACAGCCTAACCACTCCCTCACGTGGCCGTCGAAATACTTGTCAAAATCAAGCTCGAAAGCCCGCCGATCGCCTGGCGTTGTATCGAAACCGCAAGTTTGATGCGGCGCGAGGTATTCGGCGCGCCTTCGCCGGAGTATCTCGACAGCCTCTCGCGGGCGCGGTGCGGTTCTTCTGGGCCGATGTCGAGGCAGGACGGCTGCGGCGGGGCCGGCGGGGCGACGGCGCCTCAGAGTGACGTGGTAACGGGGTGGTAGGGTGACGGGGCGACGGAGTGACGGGGCGACGGTACCTCGGACTTTCGGGGTGACGGGGTGACGGGGTGAGTGGGTGACGGGGTGAGTGGGTGACGGGGTGAGTGGGTGACGGGGTAACGGGGTGACGGGGTAACGGGGTGACTGGGTGACTGGGTGACTGGGTGACTGGGTGGTGGGTGACGGGGTGACTGGGTGACGGGGCCTCGGACTGACGGGGTGACGGGGTGACGGTACCTTGGACTGACGGGACGACGGATGCACCCACGACGAAGACGAAGTGGAAAGGGCGGTTGACCCTGCCCGCTTCGCGTCGTAAAGTGAATGATCTGTGATTGCCACCGCGCCTCGGGTGCGGGTGGGGCCTGCGGGCGCTGTCGAAATCGCCAGTTGTTCGCTCCCTGCCGGTTCGCCGGGGTCGAGCGTGGTTTGCAGCCGTTGTGAAACCGGTTCGATCGGCCGTTGCGGGCCGCCGACCGGCGAAACGGCATCAGCCGAAGTAGCTCAGTTGGCTAGAGCGCCTGACTGTGGATCAGGAGGTCTCGGGTTCGAGCCCCGACTTCGGCAGTTTGCCCTTCGTTCATGTTCGTGATTCAACGTTCGCCGCAAGCCGAGCGCCGCGAGCCGATCGCCGCCACCCGTTCGTATTCAATCTTGCGGGCACCCGCCGGCGACGAGGCACGCGACGAAGTCGTCGATGTCGTAGATGTCAATCTTCCCATCGGCATTGATATCGTTGATGCAGGTATACGTATTTGCGGGTGCGGTGGTGCCGCAGGCCTCCCACGCCGCCGGCCCAACCAGCGCGGCGACAAAGCAGGGGATGTCATTGAAATCGACGCGGCGGTTGCCATCGGCATCGCCCACGATGCCGCGCGGCCCCCAGCGCGCCCAATAGGCCGAGACGCGCCCACCGGCGGTAGTGAAGCCTCCACCCGCCACTAGGTCGCCGTTGGACAAAATGGTCAGGGATCTAACTGCGTGATTCATACCCATCCCAAACGCGGCCCAGTCTGTGCCGTTCCAGCGGGCAATGCTATTCGTCTCCATGCTGCCAGCGCTAGTGAAATAACCGCCCGCGACTACATCGCCGTTGTGAAGGGTTGTCAGAGCATTCACCTCTCCGTTCATCCCGTTCCCGAGCGAAGCCCATTGAGTGCCGTTCCAATGTGCGATGTAGTTAGCCTCAATGCCATCGGCTATAGTGAACGCACCACCTGCTACCATCTCGTTGTTGGGCAGGGCTGTCAAGGCGTAGACAATGCTATTCATACCCGTTCTGAGAGGAGACCAGCTTACTCCGTTCCAGCGCGCGATTCGGTTCGCCCTTACACCGCCAGCCGTCGTGAAATCTCCACCCGCCACAATATCTCCGTTCGACAATAATGTAAGCGCTTTGACATCGGAGTCCATCCCCGACCCGATCGGGGCCCAAGTTGTACCGTTCCAGCGAGCGATGTAGTTCGCTTCCACGCCACCGGCCGTGGTGAAATATCCCCCCGCCACGAAATCGCCTTCAGGAAGCGAAGATAAGGCCAATACTCCGTTGTTCATGCCCGTTCCAAGCGGGGCCCATGATATACCGTTCCAGCGAGCAATGTAGTTCGCCGCCACGCCGCCGGCCGCCATAAAATCGCCCCCAGCCACGATGTCGCCGCTAGACAGTGCTGTCAAGGCTGTGACCGCGTTGGTCACCCCTGTCCCGAGCGGCGCCCAGGACACACCATTCCAACGGGCGATGAGGTTCGTGGCCACGCCACCTGCTGAAGTCAAACCGCCTCCGGCCACAAGGTCGCCTTTGGGAAGGGTTGCGAGCGCAGCAACATATGGGTAATAAGAGCTCATACCAATGCTAAGCGGTACCCAAGATGTGCTGTTCCAACGCGCGATGTAGCTTGCCGCCACTCCGTCAGCAAAGCTGAAAGCTCCGCCTGCCACCAGATCGCCGCTGGATAGGGTCGTCAGAGAATAGATCTGGCTTTGCATGCCCATCCCAAGCGCGGCCCAAGACGAGCCGTCCCAGCGCGCAATTTGGTTCGCTCTTACGCCGCTGGCAAAGTAAAAGTCCCCGCCTGCCACCAGGTCGCCGTTGGGCAGGATCACCAAGGCGCGAACCGTGCCTCCCATCCCCGTGCCGAGCGAGGTCCAAGTACTGCCGTCCCAACGTGCGATATGGCGTGTCGTCACATCGTCAGCTTCTAAAAAGCTGCCTCCCGCCACAAGATCGCCGTTGGGCAGTGTCGTCAGGGCATAGACTTCATAGCTCATTCCCGTTGCGAGAGGGATCCAAGTAGTGCCGTTCCAGCGTGAGATGAAATTTGAAACGACGCCACCAGCCCTGATAAACGCTCCACCCGCTACCAGATCACCGTTGGGTAGGTTCGACAGTGCATAGACTGCAGCGCTCATACCTGTTCCGAGCGGGACCCAGTCGATACCGTTCCAGCGCGCGATATTGTTAGCCTCCACGACGCCTGCTGTAGTGAAATCTCCGCCCGCCACCAGGTCGCCGTTGGGCAGTGTAGTTAGAGCATAAATACGAGGGGAACGGGTGCCGCCCATCCCCGTTCCGAGCGGAGTCCAGTCGCTACCGTTCCACCGCGCGATGTAGTTCGACGCCACGCCGCCGGCCGAGGTAAACTGTCCACCAGCCACCAAATCGCCGTTAGGCAGTGTCGACAGGGCCAACACTGAGTTGTTCATGCCTGTACCAAGTGAGTTCCAGACCCCTGTTGCCGGGTCGTAGAGCGCGATTCTGTTCGCGAAAATCGTCCCAGCAACAGTAAAGTTCCCACCAACGACCAGTTTCGGCGTCTGTGGCCCCGGCCCATCGGGATCCCACATTGTCGCCGCATAGACAGTTCCATCAGTGCCAGGGAACCCCTCTCCCGGCAGCCACTCCGCATCACATTCACCGGCTGGCGCCGCCCGAGGTAGTGCAAGCAGTATCGCAGTACTCACCATGATGCTGACAACAAACGTCGACTGTAACAGAGCAGACCCGCTCGAGTGCGTCCTCATCTCGTTCTCCCTCCAGCTGTGACTTACCCCAAAATCCCTCCGCCCGCCGAGCGGATGCCTTTCAGCGCCATGCGCAGCTCGTCCGCGTTCGGGGCGGCTTCGTAGGCGGTCGCGTGGTCGATCCAGCCGGCTTCGACCAGGCGGCGCAGGTGCTCGGTGAAATCCACCATGCCGTCGTCGTAGCAGGCCCGAATGACATCGCCCAGCTCGTTGTCGCGCTCTTCGCGGATCAGCTTGCGCACCGCCGGGTTGGTCATCATGATTTCGACCGCCGGCACGAGCGGCACGCCCGGCTTCACGCTAGGGATCAGCTTCTGACAGATGATCGCCTTCAGGTTGAACTCGAGCGCCTGGCGCACCTGCTTGCGCTCTTCCTCGGGGAAGAGGTCGAGCAGACGGCTGATCGTCTGGGCCGAGCTGGAGGCGTGGATCGTGCCGAACGAAAGGTGGCCCGTCTCGGCGGCGTGGATCGCCGCGCTGAAGGTCTCGCGATCGCGCATCTCGCCGATCAGCACGACATCCGGGTCTTCGCGCATCAGGTAGCGCAGGGCGTCGTGGAAGTTGAACACGTCGATGCCGATCTCACGCTGGTTGATGACGGCTTTTTTGTCGGTGAAGAGATATTCGATCGGGTCTTCGATCGTGACGATGTGCACGGCGTTGCGGATATTGATGTAGTCGATCAGCGATGCGATCGTCGAGCTTTTGCCCGACCCGGTGATGCCCGCGAGCAGCACGAGCCCCTGGTTGTATTGAGCGACTTTCTCGACCGACGGCGGCAGGTGCAACTGCTCAAAGCTGCGAATCTCGCGCGTCACGCGGCGGGCCGCGACCGACATATTGCCGCGCGTCTGAAAGGCATTGATGCGAAAACGGTCGGCGTCGCCCGGCGGGCCGATGTCATAGGCGAAGTCGAGCGCGCCGTTTTCCTCGTATTGCTTCTTCTGCTTTTCGCTGAGCAGCTCGAAGATGCCGTTGCGGATGAATTCGGGGGGAAGCGGGCCGCCCTGCAGCGGGCGCAGGTCGCCGCGCATGCGGACATAGGCGGGCTTGCCGGCCTTCAGATGCAGGTCGGAAGTTTTGAGCTTGATGACGGCCTTGAAGAATTTGTGCAGGGCCGGCTCGCGGTCCTTCTGCTCGAGCGGCTCGCCGACTGGGGTCGCATTTTCCGGCAGTTCGGGGGACATCTCCATCACCGGCGTATCAGCCATCGCACACACCTCGCAAAGGATGACAAAAATCGGCGTTCCCTCGCCCGACATCGATCCGGATCGCGGTTCGTCCGGTTCAGGCCGTATCCGCGTTTCGTCGTCGGCACGGCCATTGCAAACGAACGTGAGTATAGCCGGTCGCGGGGCCTGTCCGCATGCTTTCGGCGGATCGTCCAGGACCTTGTCGTGGGGCAGCGCGGACCGGCCGAAGCCGCGGCGTAGCCGGGTTGGGTCAGGCGTCATGCCAGCAGCGATCGGCGCTCGAGCGGGCCGCGCCAGCGGCGGATTTCAACGAATCCCCCGCCGGCATGCGGCTGAAACGGCTGCCGGAGATTGAACGCATGAGTTCTGAAGTGAGGGTGCTTTCTGAATGGTGCAAAAAGCCGGCCGCTCCGGCTGGCGTCAGCGGGCGAGCCGCATGTCCGCCCGCGGGCTGGTCACCGGCGCGCTCGGCCAGCGATGGCATTGATCGACCGGCTTGAACCGGTCATCCGGCCAATGGCTAGCTATTCTAGATTTTCTGTCGATTCGCTCGCCAATGCTTTGCCGCCGGCACGCCGGTTACACTCCGCACTCATGTCGAGAGGGACTGAACAACACGATCATCTGGAGCCGCTCATGACTGCGTACGCTGCCACTCGCTTCATCGCGCGCGGGGTAATATTCGCCACGCTCGCGGGAGGCTTGTTCGCGATATCGGGTTGTACCTACAGCAGCTATGCCACCCCCGGAGGCCCGGCGCAACTGGCCGAGCTTGCCACCACGCCCGGAGACATCCGCGAAAAGTTCGAGTCTGAACCGGCCGCCCGCTTCCCCGCCCGGCTCGCGGTCGTGCGGCTGCAGGGCGCGGAATATCGTTCGTACAGTCACTCCGGCTATGGCACGGGGCGTTACACCGTGATCACGGCGCGTGACGCCGAAGCCGCGGTGGACGTCGACCGGCTAAAACGCTTGCCACATCTCGCCGACATCGCCGCGCTCAACCGCCTGGTGCTGCCGCAGCAGCTCGATTCCGTCCGCGATATGCGGCTTTCCGCGGCTTCGCTCAAGACCGACATGTTGCTGCTCTACACCTTCGACACCCACTTCCGCGTCAACGGCCAGAACATCGGGCCGTTCGGCGTCATCACGCTGGGGGTGTTGCCGATCGATGAGGCGGTTGTCACGTGTACCTGCAGTGGAGCGCTGTTCGACGTGCGCACCGGCTTTGTCTACGGGCTGATCGAAAAGACCGTGACCGAAAAGCAAATGACCAGCGCGTGGACATCCAAAGCCGCCTGTGAATCGGCTCGTCAATCCGCCGAAGCCGCCGCATTCAAGGGGCTGGTCGATGAATTCGAGACGCTCTGGAAGAAAGTCGTCGAGCAGCACGCCAGCCGTGCGCTGGTCCAAACCGCTGCGCCAGTCGCACCGGCAGTGCGACCATAGCGGCGGGCTGCGTAAGACTGCTCGCGCGTACGAGTTTGTGTAGCGGATCGACGCCGCGATAATCAAGGCATGGCCGAGCGCCCGCTGTTTGATCCGCTTCGCACGCGCGCGCCTGAAGAGGGCGAGAAGCCGACCCAGCCGCGCCCATTGCGCGTGCGCGAGTTGAATGAGCTGATCCGCGGCGCGATCGCCCGGCACGTGCCCGAGAGCGTGCCGGTGATCGGCGAGATCGGCGAGATTTCGCGCGCCGCCAGCGGCCACCTGTATTTCACGCTCAAAGACGACGACAGCGAGCTGCGCTGCGTGATGTGGAAAAGCCAGGCGGCGCGCCTGCGTTTCGTGCCGCAGACGGGTCTGGAGGTGCTCGCGGTCGGCGGCGTCGAGGTCTATGCCCCGCGCGGCACGGTGCAGCTCATCGTGCGCACGCTCGAGCCGCGCGGCGTCGGCGCGCTGGAGCTGGCCTTTCGGCAACTGCGCGAAAAGCTCGAGCGTGAGGGGCTGTTTGACGAGCGCCGCAAGCGCCCGCTGCCGCCTTTTCCGCGGCGTATCGCGCTGATCACCAGCCCGGCCGGCGCCGCGCTCCATGACATGCTGCATGCCTTGGCGCGGCGCTTCCCCGTGGCGGAGGCGCTGTTGATTCCGGTGCGCGTGCAGGGCGAAGGCGCCGCCGTTGAGATTGCCGCGGCGCTGGCGCTGTGCAATCAGCCGGCGGCGACCTGGGGCGAGATCGACGTGGCGGTCGTCGCCCGCGGCGGCGGATCGCTCGAAGATCTCTGGGCGTTCAACGAAGAGGCCGTCGCCCGCGCCATCGCCGCGAGCGCGATCCCCGTGGTCAGCGGCGTCGGCCACGAGGTCGACGTCACGATCGCCGATCTGGTCGCCGACCTACGCGCCCCGACGCCGACCGCCGCGATCGAGCTGATCACGCCCAATGGCCCGGACCTCCTGGCCTGGTTGCAACGGCAGCGCGAGCGGCTGTCCAAGATCATCTCACAGGAATTGTCGCTGCAGCGCGCTCATCTGACTCGCTTGCTTGATCGCGAGCCGCTGCGCCGCCCGACGGCGCGGCTCCGCGAGCGCGGCCAGCGCATCGACGAATGGCAGCAAGCTTTGCGAGTCGCGCTGCTGGAACGGTTTCGCGCATGGCGCCTGCGGCTGCACACGGCCGAAGCGCGGCTGCTGCGGCTGGGCGGCGGCGCGTGGACGAGCGCAGCCC
>CAYQLG010000150.1:0-9172 GCA_964418235.1 uncultured Planctomycetales bacterium | reverse complement strand
AAGGCGCGCGTGGCGCGAGCGCCGCGGACATCGCCGCCTTCCTCCAAGACCGCGACCTTCGCAACGAGTTGGCAACGCTGCGCGGACCCGGTCAGCTCGAACGCATGGCGGCCGACGCGCTGCAGGCCATTGCAAAGGCGCCACAACATAGCGCGGCCGAACGCGAGCGGCTGCGTCGCGAGTCTCTGGCCGATGTGGATGCGCTCCTGCGGCTGCTGACGCCGGGCACGCCGGTCCAGACACAAGCGCCCGACGCGCCCGCGGCGGTGCGACGTCTGCTTGAGCACGCCGGCGCGGACAGCCAGACCGTGAACCAGACCGTGGCGCGCTTCAGCGCGGCGATTCGGCGCGCCGGGCTGCAGCAGCAACTGCTCGACCTGCAGCCGCGCGGCCCCTTCATCAGCTTGCTCGAGTTTGAGATGCGCTGCGTCGCGGCGATGGTGCAGGGCGTCCTGCACGGGCGCTGGGGCTTTGGCCCGGGCGTTTCTCACCCGGAGCCGGCGCTGCTCGGATCGGTGCTGTCGGCTGCGGGCGGGCTGGGCTGGCTGGTTACACAGAGACCCTGGTATTGCGTGCTGTTTCTGCCGCTGTTGCTGACGGCGCTGGGGCTTTCCGGCGGCGCGATTTGCCGCAGCGCCGCGCTGGCGATCACGCGTGAGCATGCGCTGCCCTGGCATCAGGCGCTGGGCTTTGCCCGCGAAAAGCTCGTCAGTCTGATTGGCGCCCCGCTGATGTTCATCGCGGTGCTGCTGGTCGGCGGACTTGGTCTCTCGCTCGGCGGGCTCTTTCTTGGGGTTCCATGGCTGGGCGATCTGCTCGGCATTCTCTTTTTCCCGCTGGCGCTGCTGATCGGGCTGGCCATGGCGCTGGCGCTGGTCGGCCTGCTGCTGGGCGTGCATCTGACCTGGCCGACCATCGCCGTGGAAAGCTCCGATGGTTTTGACGCGATGTCACGCTCCGCCGGGTATCTCTGGGAGCGGGTCGGCGCGGTCGCGGGCTACCTGCTCTTTCTGCTCCTGGTCGGCGCGCCGGCGTTTCTGCTTGTGCGGCTGGTCGCGGCGCTGACGTTGAAGCTCACGCACGCCTTCGCCGGCGCGGGCATGGATTCGTGGAACGGCGTGCGCCTCTACGCCACCGGCAAGCTCTCCGCGATCTGGCACATGCCGGCTTGGAATGAGCTGGCCTGGCTGCCCACCACCGGCGACCTGGGCTATTGGGGCAACTTCCACGCCGCCCCGCTCGGGCTGTTTGAAAGTCTGCTGATGTGGTTCATCGCACTCTATGTCTTTGTCATCGTTGGGCTGGTGGGCGCCTATGTGCTGAGCTTCTACTTCTGCGGCGGCACGCTCATGTACCTGCTCCTGCGCAAGGAAGTCGACGCGACAGATTGGGATGAGGTCTACTTTGTCGAGACCGACGATGAATTCGGGCTGGCGTCGCCGGAAGCTGAGAGCACCGCCAAGCCCGCAACGGTGAGCGTGCAAGGCACGGCCCTGCCGGTGCTCGGCGCGACCGGGCCGCGCCCGTGAGCCGCGCTAACCAAGCTGCGCCCGTGAACCGAACCGCGCCCGTAAGGAAGCGATTCGATTCCGACCGGTCTTGACGCCCCCCGCGCGTGCAGACCGCAAGCAGAGCCGCGGCCTGGCGTCACGCGGCTCCAAGTCTGTTTCGAAGCATGCGTGCCGATGCTGCGCCGCCGGCCACTGCGGGCCGACGCAACGGCGCGGCCGGCGCATTCCCGTTTTCATTCGCTAGTGCTTCGTCAAACTTGTATTAGGATGGAGCGGTAAGGAACTCCGACGTCACGGCATGAGATTCGTGCCTATCTTTGTCGTGGGACGCACGGGCCGGAGGCCCATGCTACCCTCGTTTCGAAACCGCAAATTCAAGTGTGACGAAGCACTTGGCGCTCACGCGCCGCGCGCAGCTCGCCACCCTTCACTCATACCGCTCGCCAAATCGCTGGATTCGCAGCGCGGCAAGCTCTTTGATTTGCTCCAGCATGTCACGCCGACAGACCAGCGTCGCGTCTTCGCAATGCACGATGGCCACGTCGCTCAGCCCCAAGGTTACGATCAGGTGCTCGCGCTCGCTGATCGCAATGTTGTTGGCGCCGGCGGCGTGCAGGGCGTGCGCGCCGATGGCCACGTGGCCATCGGCATCGGGCGGGCGCGTGGCCGCGACCGCCTGAAAAGAGCCGAGATCGAGCCATTGCAGCTTCATCTCAACCGTCAGCACCTCCGCCGCCTTCTCCAGCACGGCATAGTCGATCGAGATGCGCGGTAAGGTGGAAAAATCAGCCGCGGCCGCGCCGCCCGGCCAATCGGCGGCGATGCGCGCCAGCCGCGCCGCCGAGTCGGGCAACAGCCGCTCCAACTGACGCAGCAACGCACTCACGCGCCAGCAAAACATGCCGCTGTTCCACGCATACTCGCCGCTGCTGACATACTCCTGCGCCAACTCGATCGACGGCTTCTCGCGAAACTCCCGCACGCGATGGGCCGGGATCGCCGCGGCGAGGGCTGACAGGGCGTCAGCCGCGGTGATCGATGGCGGCGGCAACGGTTCGCCGCGGCGGATGTAGCCATAGCCCGTATGCGGCGAGGTGGGAAAAATTCCAAACGTGACGAGAGCCGCCGGATGGGATTCCGCCAGCGTCAGCCCGCGCGCCAGCGCCGCGTCGAAGCGCTCCTGCGGCGTGATGAGATGGTCGGCGGTGAAGACGGCCATGGTGGCGTCAGACTCGCCCTCGGCATGCAGGCGGCGCAGCAGGATGTTGGCGGCCAGCCCGATCGCGTTGGCCGTATCGCGCCCGACCGGCTCTGCGAGAATGTTCTCCGCCGGCAGGTCGCCGAGTTCGGCCAGCACTTGGTCACGATAGGCGGCGGCCGTGATGACCCAGGTGTTTTCCGGCGCAAAGAGATTGCGGAGCCGCTCGCGCGCGATGCGCAAGAGCGACTGGCCATCGAAGAGCCGCAGGAGTTGCTTGGGCCGGTCGCGCCGCGAGAGGGGCCAGAGCCGCGTGCCGGCGCCGCCGGCCATGATGAGTGCATGCCGCATGGGCGTGGTGTACTCGATCCTGGCGGCGGCGAGCAAGCGATGCAGACCGGCGATTAGCCGCCGATCAAGGCCGCGATGAATCCGCCGATGTCGTCGAAATTCACGCCGCCGACGCCGTCGACGTCGGCCAGATCGTGGTCGCATGTTGGGAACTGCGCCGCATAGGCGGCCTCGCCGACGAGGGCGACAACGAAGCCGTTGATGTCATCGAAGTCGACCGCGCCGTCGCAGTTCATGTCGCCATAGGCATAGGGCGTGAGCACAAAGACGTAATTGCAATCCGGCCCCGACCCTTCATTGACAAGGAAGAAGCGCCCGGTCGCCGGATCGGTCGCGAGCGACTCGATCTGCAGCGCATTGGGGCAAACGCCCAGGGCAAGCAGCGACGGACCGAAGGCCGTTCCATCGGTGGTCAGCGATTGATTGATGATCGTTGTTCCGACCACCTGATGAGCTTGAAGACCCGGGCCGTCGTTGTCGTACGAGACCATGACGACACCGCCCAGACCCTGCAAGGCGCGCGGATAGACGGGCACGTCGGGCAAATAGGTCATACCCTTGGGCGTGCCCAGTTCCGGGCCGTTCAGCGGGCGACTTTCGACATAGCCGCCACTGGTCGTGAAGACCTCGATCGTATTGGGCGAAAGCTCGCGAATGGTCCAGACGTTCGCCGGCGGCACAAACGCCAGGTCTTCGACCTCTTCGTTCTGCGCCGTCACGTCAAAGCCGCAGGGCCGCAGCAGGTCCGCGGTGCAGCCGACCGGCGAATCGAGCAGCGCGCCCGTGACCAGATCAAAGGGCCGGACGGCGGCCTCATTCTGGCCCACCAGCAGATTGCCGCCCGCGCCCGCGCCAAACTCCGACGTGTTGATCGTCACGCCCGCCGGCGCGAGATCCCACGGATCACCCAGCCCCACCGGCGGCGCGGATGGGTCGCTCTGCACAACCACCCGGCTGAAGACCATGCCCGTGATGCGGCCGGTCTTGGCATCCGTCAGAAAGCGCGTCTCCACCACTTGGTTTTTGTACGAGCCGGCATCGGACATCGCCTCCGACGAGAGCAGCAGCCGATTGCTGCCGTAGTAATGGGCGCCCTCCACCTCACGCAGTGCGACCTCGCCCGGAAAGTTCGGCGCCGGGTTTTCGTAGCGGATGTCCTGGAAGTAGTCGAAGCGCTGAACGGCAAAGAGCCGGTCAAAGATCTTCACGTTGTTGAGGTCTTCGGCCCACGCCGTCGCCATGCCAACCAGTGACATGCCGATCACGCCGCGCACCATTTGCATTGCTCGCATCTCTTTCGTGCCTCCACATTTCTAGCCACCGGCCCACGGTCACGCCGGGTCTCACTCGCCCGCGCCCGCCGAAACCGCCGGTAAATATATTTTTGGCCGATTCAGGTTTGGTTAACGCCGCACGAAGGATTGAAGGAGGCTATGCGCGGACGTGGCCGCCGGGATCGCGAAAGACTGCATGATGAAATCAGCCGAGAATGGGTCCAGCCGGGGGGAAATTGGTCTCGAATTCGGCAGGGAAAGTCTCTCGGTTTGGGCGGGGCAGGCTTCCAGCCTGTAGCTGAAGCCGTCTGTTGTCGGGTCTGTTCCCGAATGCGTGACCCTGGTGGACATGCCGCAGTGCCGAGTCATTGTTATGGCGCTGGCAATCGTCCGAGGCGGCGCCATGTGTGGCCGGTTTGTCAGCGCGTCACGCGCAGCCGTGCTCGTCGCGGACGCCTGCTTCATCCGCCCACCAGTGCCGCGACAAACGCATCGACATCATTGAAATCGACGCTGCCGTCATGGTTGATGTCGGCATTCACCCAGTCGCACGTCGGATAAGCCGCGGCGTATGTGACCTCGCCCACAACCGCAAGCACGAAGCCGTCGATGTCGGCGAAGTTGATCGCCGCGTCACAGTTCATATCGCCGCGGCGCCAATCACGATTGATTGTGGCGCGCGCCCAGCTGCGCGTGCCTCCATCTGTCGCGGTGCGGGCGCTGACCAGCAGCGTCGCGGCAGAAACACCCCCCACGGGGATCGTGACGCGCACCGTGAGCGCAACGCTCGTGCCGGGGCTGAGCGTGATCGCGGCCGCCGGCACTATCTCCAGCGGCCAGACCGGCGCGGCGGCGGTTTCACCTTCGACCAACACGTCATAGCTCGCCAGAAGCTCCGTTGTGTTCTCAAACAACAGGCCCACGTCGACAAACTGTCCGGCGAAGCCCGTCACGGTCTGCGTCGCAGGCGTAAACCGACTGCCCGGCTGCGCCGTGCGCGTCACGCCCGGCTCGGCGAACGCCTCCGGCCCCCAGACGGCCCGCCACGCACTCACGTCCGACTTCAAATAGAGATCGAAAAACTCGGTCAGCAGCCGGCGGGTCAACGCGAGTTGCGCGCTGCGGGTGATACCGCCGCTGTCGCAGCCGAACGAGCCGGCGTCGGTGAAACCGCAATGAAATCCGCCCTGGATCACGACCAGTTGGCGCGGGTCATTTCCATTGGCGTACATGGGCTGCTGATGCTGTCCCAGCGGCGTGATGCCATCCTGGCTGCCGGCCAGCAGGGCAATCGGGGCGCGGACGTTCTCCATCGCGCTAATCGCCGAGGGATTCGTGTTGGCCGCGGCCAGCGGCGCGAGGCACTTCACGCGCGAATCAGCCGCCGCGGCGAGAATCCCCGCGCCGCCTCCCATCGAGTGGCCCGAGACGCCAAACCGCGCAGCGTCGATCGCGCCGGTGAGAAACGTGCCGGACGTGCTGCTCTGCGCGGCCAGATAGGATAGGCAGTGTCGCATGTCGGCGGCCATGCCGGCGTGGCTGGGAAAGAGGCCGCTTTCCGACTCGGTCGCGATGACGACATAGCCGTGCGTCGCGAGGTGCTCACAGGTCGAGCGATACTGCTCCACGCTCTGAAGGAACCCGTGGCCGAATGAGATCGCCGGATAGGGCGCGCCGCGCAGATCGAGCGGCACGGTCTGGCCGGCGCTTGAGGCGGGATGAAAGACCAGTGCATTGAACGTGCCGCTTCCGCCAAAGGGCACGCGAGAAACGGCCACGCGCCGCCAGCCGGCGGCGTATTCACCCGGCTGCGCGCGCTCCGCGCCAGCCGGCGTCACAACACTCAGCGCGCCGGCGAGCAGCAGCGCGGCCAGCGCACGCGGCGCATGACGACGGGAAATACGGACGAAGCCATACAACATGACGGAAGCTCCTCCATCAGCTTTTTTCGGCCAGAGCACAAAAATTCGACCAACCATCATCACGAAGAATAGCACGTCGCGCCGCTCACCCCAACGCCGGAGGGGTCGCGGCGGGCGGAGGGCGCCCGGCCCGCGCGACAATTGCTGACAAACATCGACCGGAATAGGGCTTGCATTTGCGGCCGGGCGCGGCCATATTAATGAATGAATACTTATTCATTACTATGGCACGACCGATTGAAAAACGAGCGGCGATCGAGCGGGCGGCGGTGGAGGTCATTGCGCGCACGGGCCTGGCCGGCGCGACGATTCAGGAGATCGCCACCGCGGCGCAGGTCTCCGCCGGCCTGCTCTATCGCTATTGGAAGAACGTCGATGAACTGGCCGTACATGCCTATCGCGCTCGCTATCACGCGCTCTTGCAGCGCCTGGCGGCGGCGGCGGCGGCCCGGCCTGATCCGCTCGACAAACTGGCGGAGATGATCCGCGCCTTTGCCGCGCAGGCCGATGAAGATCCGCTTCTCCTGCGATTTCTGCTCTTGCAGCAACACGAGCTGGCCCCGCGGGCGGGATTGTCCGACGGCATCGTGACACAGTTGCGGCAGCTCATCGAACAAGCGATCGCGCAGCGAATGATTCGCCCGCTCGATGCGGAGATCGCCGCGCTGATGATTCTGGGCCTGGTGTTACAGCCGCTCGCCGGAGTCATGCACGGAACCGTGCCCGGTCCGCCGAGCCGCCACGTCGCGCTGTTGTTGAGCGGCGTGAAGCGGCTGCTGGGCGCGTCCCCGGTGCGAAAGTGACGAAGCGGTTAGATATGCTGGTCAATAAATGAACGAAGTTTCATTCACTTATGAGGCATCCCATGAGCGCCACTTTGACCGAAATCACGCAGCGCCTGACGCACGTCGAAGCGCGCCTTGAGCGCGTCGAAACCGCGCTGGGCGAACGCACGATGGCGCCGACGGGCACCCCGTTGGCGCCCACTGCGCTCGCTTCGCCCGCCCTGCCAGCGGCACCAACTGTGCCGGCGCCGCCCCTGCCCGCGCCGCCGGCTAAGCCGCTCACGCCTCCGATGCACCCGCCGACGAATCTCCCGGCGGATATGTATGCCTGGCTGCGCGCGCGCCGGCCCCAGCCGTCCGCCGGCGCTGCTGACGTCCCAGGGTCGCTCGGGCAGGATCAACCCGCCGCATCCGAATCACCGCACACACGTGGCGCCGCGCCGCCCTTCCCGCACCAACCGGGCCGGGCGCCGGCCGCCGCCGACCGCGGCGCGTTGGAGCTGGCGATCGGCACCCAATGGCTCGGCTGGATCGGCGCGGTGATTGTGGTCATCGCCGTCGGTTTCTTCATGAAGCTGGCCTATGACAATAACTGGCTCGGCCTACGCAGCCCGGAAATGCGCGTCGCGCTGTCCGCCGCGTTCGGCGTGCTGCTGCTCGCGGCGGGCGAGCTAGCCCTGCGACGCATCGGGCGGCTGGCCGCCGTGAGCCTCTATGCCGCCGGACTGGGAACGCTCTATCTGACCACGCTGGCCGCGGACCACATGCTCGGCCTGCTGTCATCGTCGGCGGCATTTGGCTGGTTGATCGCCGTCGTGCTGACGGGCATCGGCATCACGATCCGTGGAGGGCTGGTCGAGATCGGCGTGCTCGCGCTGCTCGGCGGATATCTCAGCCCGCTGCTGATCGAGAGCACCGGGGCGCATCCACTCACGCTGCCCACCTACCTGACCGCGCTGCTGACCGTGGCGCTGGGCATCTCGATCCTGATGGGGCCGGCGTTTGTCGTGGTCCGGCATTTCGCGCTCGCGGCGCAATGCGTGGTGTTGACGCTGTGGGTCGCCGGCGAAGGGCGCGGATGGCCGCAACTCACGCTGGGCTTCCTGACGTTGTGGTGGGGCATGATCGTGGCCGAATCCTGGCTCGCCGCGCTGCGGGCGCGCACCGCGAATCAAAACGTCGTGGCCGTGCTCTCCGCGACCGGCGCATTCGTGCTGATCGCATGCGCCTTCTTTGGCTGGAGCGCCGCCACGCGCGAGCTGGTGTCGCTCTATTGCGGCGTGCTGACGCTGTCAGCGGGCCTGCTCGGCTGGCTCTGCACGCGGTCGTTCCTGCCGTTGACCGAACACCCGCGCACTGCCCCGGAGAAGCTCGCGCTGGGCCTGTTCGCGGCGTGCGGCGCGCTGCTGGCGGTCGGCGTGGCGATCCAGTTTGAGGGCTATGGCCAGACCATCGGCTGGATCAGCCTCGGCCTCGCCGGCGTGGAGTTGGGACGACGCACGCGGGCCAATCATCTGTCGCGCTATGGTCTGATCGTCGGCGCGCTCGGTTGCGCCCGGCTGGTTCTGCTCGATGCGTACGATCCACGCCTGCAGCCGATGGCCTGGGCCGTCGCCGCGGTTGTTAATCTGGATCGCTTCGGCGTGCTGGCGCTGCTGGCGGTCGGTGCGGTGCACCTCGCCGCCCGGCGACTGCGCTCGCCTTGGTCATGGCCATGGCCGGCGCTGGTCGCCGGCGTGGGCACTGCCGGTTGGTTGTGGCTGAGCGTGCATGCGCTGGCCGGCATCTACTGGCTGTTTGGCTGGCTGGCGGCGTGTGCTGCGCTGTTGGCTTTTCAGCGGGCCGGCGCGGCGCAGCGCTACCTGTTACAGGGCCGACTGGCGCTCTATCTGACGATGACGGCCTGGATGATCGCGGCGCTGCGCGCGATGGTCAATCCGCTCTTTGCGCAGCCGACGCCGCTGCTCAACCCGATCTTCGCCGCCGGTCTGGCGGCGAGCGCGCTCCTGGCGTGGCACGCGTGGCTGACGTGGCGTGCGCAACCCGGCGTGTCCGTGGCGCTGCCCGACTTTGGCGCGGCCACGCCGACGCCGCGCTCCGCGCCGCCTGTCGCGCCCGACGCGCGGTTGGC
>CAYQLG010000149.1:0-9212 GCA_964418235.1 uncultured Planctomycetales bacterium | reverse complement strand
AGATACCACTCGCGTCAAGGCGAAAAATTCACAGGCTCGGAGGCCCAGGCTACCCCGCGCAATGGGCATAGCCCTCCAATCCGTCTTCCCCTTCCCACCTTCACACTTTCCCACCTTTTCACGATCGCTGGACGCACGGGCCGGAGGCCCATGCTACCCCGCGCAATGGGCATAGCCCTCCAATCCGTCTTCCCCTTCCCACCTTCCCACATTCCCACCTTTTCACGATCGTTGGACGCACGGGCCGGAGGCCCATGCGACCCGCGCGGTACGAAACGATACCCTTACGATTTCAAACGCTGTCAACCGGCCGGCAATGCGTTGGGCTTCCCGCCCCTTATCACCTTATCACTTTATCACTTTTTCACATTATCTCTTTCAACGTTCCCACACATCAAACGCACGCACAGACCTGCTTCGCCGCGTCGGTCAGGTCGGTTGCCGGACGAAGCTGCGGGATGTTCGCGTCTTTGAGCATCTTGCGGGCGATTTCGACGTTAGTCCCTTCAAGCCGGACGACGACGGGAACCTGGAAGCCGACTTCCTTCGCCGCCCGGATCAGCGCGTCGGCGATCACGTCGCACTTGGCGATTCCGCCGAAAATGTTGACGAGCACGGCCTTCACGGCCTGATCGGCAAGGATGATGCGGAAGGCCTCGACCGCACCCTCCGGCGTGACCGATCCGCCGACATCGAGGAAGTTCGCCGGCTGTCCGCCGTGGAGCTTGATGATGTCCATCGTCGCCATTGCGAGGCCCGCCCCGTTGACGAGGCAGCCGATATTCCCGTCGAGCGCGATGTAGCTGAGGTTGAATTCCTTGGCGCGCAGCTCGGCGGCGTTTTCCTCGCTCGGGTCGAAAAGCCCGGCGATGTCCGCATGTCGGAAGGTGGCGTTGTCGTCGAAGTTGAACTTCGCGTCGATCGCGAGGATTTCGCCGGCGGGCGTCTCGATCAGCGGATTGATCTCGGCCAGGCTGCAATCCTTCTCCAGAAACAGCTTCGCGAGCTTCATCAAAATGTCGCCGACGGTCTTGGCCTTGGCGCCGCTCAGGCCGATCTCCGCAGCGAGGACCGCCGCCTGAAAACGCTGCAAGCCTAGGTGCGGGTGGAACCAGGCCTTCTTGATCGCGTCGGGGTTTTTCGCGGCGACTTCCTCGATCTCGACGCCGCCCTCGGCGCTGACCATCGCGACCGGCACGCGGCGGGCGCGATCCAGCACGATGCCGAGGTAATACTCTTTGGCAATGTCGACCGCCGGCGCGAGCAGGATTTTTCGCACGGTGACGCCCTGCGGGCCGGTCTGCTTGCTGACCATCGGGTTGGCGAACATGCGGGCGGCGTGCTCGCGCGCCTCGGTGGCGGAGTTCACCAGCTTCACGTAGCCGGCCTTGCCGCGTCCACCGGCGTGCACCTGCGCTTTGACCACAACGCTCTTCGCGCCGAGCTTGGAGAAGGCCTCGCCGGCCTGATCCGCGTGATCGATGACGGCGCTGTGGGGAACGGGCAGTCCGGCCTGCTGCAACAGCGCCCGCGCCTGATATTCATGCACTTTCATCGCGGTGTACTCCTCACGAGCCAGGTCGGCGGCACCGGCGCGACCAGCGCCGCCGCGGACCTCTATGCCCGGCCAGTGTAGCCCGCGACGCGGGGAACGCAACGCGAGCGCCGCGCTACGCGCCGCCCGGCGCAACGGATAGAATCACGTATCGGAAAGGACGGTTGTCATCATGAAAAAGATTCGCCTTTACACCCCCGGTCCGTGCCAGGTTCCCGAAGAAGCGCTGCTGGAAATGGCCCGGCCGTTTGAGCACCATCGCACCGAGTGGTTCAAGGGCCTGATGAAGGATTGCACGGAGAAGCTGCAACAGGTTTTCTGCACGAAATACGAAACCATCATCATCACCGGCAGCGGCACCGCCGCGGCCGAGGGCGCCATCGTCGGCTGCAACCCGCCGGGGTCGAAGGCCCTCGTGATCGAAGCCGGCAAGTTCGGCGAACGCTGGGGGCAGATTTGCGAACAGTTCGGCATCAACTGCATCCGCCACAAGGTCGAGTGGGGCCACGCGATCGACCCGGCCGTCATCGGCGATTTTCTCGCGCGCGACAAAGACATCACCAGCGTCATCGTCGTGCATAGCGAAACCTCGACCGCGACGGCGTGCGATCTGCAAGCCATCGGCGCGCTGACGAGCAAGGCCGGCAAGCTGCTGATCGCCGATTGCATCACGTCGGCCGGCGCGATTCCGCTCAAGACGGATGAGTGGGGCGTCGATGTCGTCATCACAGGGTCGCAGAAGGCGCTGATGCTGCCGCCGGGGTTGGGCTTTGTGGCGGCCAGCCCGCGCGCGTGGGAAGTGATCGAGTCGAACAAGAAGCAGCCGAGCTTCTATGTGAATCTGAGCAAGGCCCGCAAAGCCGCCGCCAAGAGCGACACGCCCTATACGCCGGCGCATCTGCTCGTGCGCGGCTTGAAAGTCACGCTCGACATGATCACGAGCGAAGGCATGGAAAACGTCTGGAAGCGCGTTGCGGCTCTCGCCGCCGGCACACGCGCCGCGGCTCAGGCGATCGGCCTGGAAGTCTTCTCCAAGCGCCCGAGCGACTCGGTCACGGCCCTTAACCTGCCGGCGGGCATCGAAGACAAGAAGCTGCGCAAGGATCTGCGCGAGCGCTTCGGCGTGCACATCACCGGCGGTCAGGATCACCTCGAGGGCAAGATCATCCGCATGTCGCACATGGGCTTTGTCGATGCGATTGATACGCTCGGCCTGATCGGCGCGCTCGAGCAATCGCTGCACAGGCTCGGACACGGGTTCAATCTGGGCGCCGGCGTGGCGGCGGCGCAGAAGGTGTTTGCTGAGAGGCTCTCGTAGATTTGATCGCATTGGTTTTAGGGGATTGACGGCTACGCCCGTTGTGCGGGTCGTATGGGCCTCTGCGCGCGTGCGTCGCTGAATGAGTGGGAACGTGGGAACGTGGGAAGGTGGGAACGTGGGAAGGTGGGAAGGGGAAGGCGGATTGAACTGCTACGCCCGTTGCGCGGGTAGCATGGGCCATGCGACAGTGACCGGACGGTCGTCGCATAGCCGAACATCGCGGGGAGCGGTGCTTCGGGGGCGATCACGTGGTTCCGCCCGCGGATGTGCGTGCAGGTGATGACCGCGCGGCAGACCCACGTGAACGGGCACGGCGAACGCTGAAACAACGCGACCACTGGCTTAGAACCTATCCCAAAACCTGTGTGGCGCCGGTTTCCAACCTGTGATTGTGGCATAGGTTGTTAACCAGTAATGGCTTTGGGATAGGCTCTTATGGAGTGGGCTGCTCGCACCCCATTGCGATGCAAGATACAAACTCGTCGAGATCGTTAAAGTCAACCTGACCGTCGCGATTGACATCGTTTGCACATACGTATCCTTGCGAGTCCGTCAACGTCCCGCAATCGGACCAGACCGCCGGCCCAACCAGCGCCGCCACGAAACAATTGATGTCGCCCAAATCGACCGGCGCAACACCATCGGAATCGGCGGGGCGTCCGAGTGGCCCGCGCCGCACCAGCATCGCGGAATAGTCCGACCCCAATCCTACAAAACTCCCGCCCACCCACAAATCGCCGTCCACAACGCGGAGCGACTTGATATTCTGATTACTACCTGGTTGCCCCCCCCAGCGCGATTCCCCAGTCTGACCACCGCTGGCCATCCCAGCGCGCCGGCGAAGCTAGCGGCTGACCGCCCGAAATATTGAAATGTCCACCCGCGATCAGCTCGTCGTTGTACGTTTCGAGCGCATAAACCGCAGTCGCATCAAGACTACTCAAGAGGCCCGCCGCCAGCGCGAACCAGGACTCGCCATCCCAACCGGCTATGTTGCGCACGGTTATTTCGCCCACCCGATCAAAGCGCCCGGCAACGATCAATGCATTACGATAGACTTGCATCGCCATTGGTTCCACGGTACCGTATGTCGATTGCACACCTGCGCCAACGGGTCGCCAGGATAAGCCGTTCCAGCGCGCCACGTAGTTTGCCGGCACACCATCAGCATGAGTAAAACGTCCGCCGACGTAAAGCTCACCGGCAAATTCACGCAACACCGAGATTAGGCCTTGATCCCACTGAATTTCCGGCGTCCATAGCTCAAATTCGCCGCCCAGTAAATGCCAAATACCGTTTGAGTCATCATAGCGGCGGACGCTCATGCCGCTGAACGCAACGACTGAATCCTGAAATATCCCAAGACTGGAAATAGAGAACCACGGAGACTGGGAAAATTCCTCCAATGAACTGCCGTTCCAACGCCATAAAGGCGAATCGGAATAGGAATAGTCGCGCGTAATGAGAATATCTCCATGATAGGCCAGTAGTGCGCCGCCCGCCCAACTGGGCTCGGGGATCAGTCGCCGCCAACGGCGGCCATCCCAGCGCGCCAGGCCTCCCCATGATTCATCATCATCCACATAGGTGATATTGCCGCCTACGATGATTTCTCCGCGGCAACTTTCAAGGAACGTGATACCTTCGGCAACGAGCGACGAAGTTTCGTAGAGTCCGTGTCCAAAACGGTAGCTATTTATGCCGTCCCAAGCCGCGACATTAAAACCTCCAATCGGCATTCTGAAACCCCCGCCGACGATGAGTTTTTTTCCGATCGGCACCGCACAATACCCGGTGCCGCTTCCCAGTTCAGTGATTGGAACCCAGGCCGCGCCGCTCCATTCCGCCGCGGTGTATCTATCCTGCAATCCGCCTACGCCAGACCTAGAGTAACCGAGGCTAATCAGCTGATCCTGAAACTCGACGATCCAATTTACACCCGCTGCTGTTCCAAAAAGACGCCATGCCGTGCCGTTCCATGCGAAGATCTGCTGGGATTGTTTCGCGAGCAATTCGCTGCGATAGGTCATGACCTGTTGGATAGGCAGAGCGCTAAGCCCCTCTACCTGCGTCCACGTTTCCCCATTCCATCGTGCGATGTAACGCAACTCGTACTCGTCCGACCACTGGAAACTGCCTACCGCAAAAAGAGCATCTTGATAAACGCAGATACTCACAACGGTCGTGTTGGTTCCGTCCAACCCGCTGCCCAGCGGCTGCCATGCACTACCGTTCCAACGGGCAATATTTTTGGCAGTCTCGCCGCCGGCGCGAGTGAACTTTCCGGCCGCAATCAATTCATCGTGGTACTGCGCCAGCACTCTGATGCTCGCGCCGCTGCCGGAAACGCCGGAGCCGAGCGGTTTCCAACTTACGCCGTCCCACCGTGCCACACGCTTCAGATCCGTGCCATCGACCGAGCTAAAGTCACCGGCGGCAATCAGGTCTCCGCGATAGACCGTAAGCGAGTTAACGCGCGCGTTGAATGCGCCTCCGAGTTGGGTCCAGCCTGTTTCTCTTCGAAGCATGACATATGCAACACTGGGAAAGCCCCAGGAACCAAGCTGCGCGGCAACCAGAGCACCGGATTCTTCGACGCCGCCATCCGAACCCCAATAGGTCACGGCCGTTACGAATCCCGGCAGGCCGGGATATTCATCGGCGTCAGGGCGCAATAGCCAACGCGGCGCCGCACACTCATCGGCGGCGTCCCCGGTGGAATCGCCCGCCGCGCCGTTCGCGAAGGATGCGCTCACCGCCATTCCAAATAGCACCGCGAAGTTCAATCCCATGTCTTGCCATCGACGACTGAAAAATACAGTACCGATGCTCATCACTGAAGCCTCTGCTTTCGTTAGCAATTCGTTAAAATACGGGGTACGGGCTACCAGCCCCCCACTCATCACGAAAGAAACTCTATCCGCGATCACAATACGCACATGCTGCGAACCAAAAGAGTCGCAGACCCACGGAAAGCGCGCAGCACTGCTCGACCGAGCCCCACACATTCGTACTTCCGAATAAGGTTATCTTCGGTAGGTTCTGACTTGCAGCTTGAATTCAGTCCGGCGCAGGAAGCATCACTTGCGGGCTTACGTCGTGTGATTCATCTTCTTGCCGCCCGCTGAGTGATTGGGATTAGACCAACCGCCAACTCACATCGCCCCCAGCACCTGCTTCGCCAGATGCTCCGGCATGGCGTCGTAGCGCAGCGGCTCCATGCTATAACCCGCGCGGCCTTGTGACAGTGACCGGACGGTCGTGGCATAGCCGAACATCGCCGCGAGCGGCGCTTCCGCGTCGATCACGTGGTTGCGGCCGCGGATGTACGTGCCGGTGATCACCGCCCGGCGGGCGTTCAGGTCGCCGTTGATCGCGCCGAAGTATTCCTCCGGCGTCACGACTTCGACCTTCATGATCGGCTCGAGCAAAACCGGGCCGGCAGCCTCGATCGCGCGTTGAAACGCCAACGCAGCGGCGCCCTCAAAGGTCGTTTCGTTGGAGAGCGCCTGATCTTCTTCCGCGTCGACCAGTGTGCAGCGGATGTTGATCAGCGGATAGCTGCCGAGCACGCCGCTGCGCGAGGCGTCTTTCGCCCCTTGTTGGATCGGCAGAAGGAACTGCGGTTTGATTTTTCCTTCGGGCAGGATGCTCGAAAACTGGAAATGTTCCTGTCCCGCCGCCGGCGTGAACGGCTCGACGCGCAGCTTCACGACGGCGAATTGCCCCTTGTCGCCGGCCTGCCGGATCAGGCGGCCCTCGGCCTCGCCGACGCGCGTGATGGTCTCACGATAGGAGACGCGCGGCTTGCCGACGCTGACCGGCACGCGCATGTCGCGCTCCAGCCGGTGCTTCATGATCTCCAGATGCAGCTCCCCCATGCCGGAGATCAGCGTCTGGCCGGTTTCGCTGTCGCTGCGAAATTCAAACGTCGGGTCGGACCGGGCCAGCATGCCCAGGCAGAGCGTCAGCTTGTCGCGATCGGCGGATGATTTCGGCTCGATCGACATGCTGATGACCGATTCGGGAAATTCGATGCGCTCCAGCAAAATGCCGCCGCTGTTGTCAGTCAGCGTGTCGCCGGTGAGCGTGTCTTTCAGGCCGATCGCCGCGACAATGTCGCCGCAATAGGCTTCTTCGATCGCGTCGCGCTTCTTGGCAAAGACGCGGAAGAGCCGCGGCAGGTTTTCCTTCTTCCGCCGGCCGACATTCAGCACGCGCGAGCCGGCCTTGATGCTGCCGCTGTAAATGCGGAGGAAGTGCAGATCGCTGTGCGCGTCGGCGATCACCTTGAAAACCAGCGCCACGAACGGCTCATCCGGGTCGCACTTGCGGCGGATCTCTTTCTCCGGCTTGTCCGGGTCGTGGCCGATCACCGGCGGCACATCCAGCGGCGACGGCAGAAAATCACACACCGCGTCGAGCAGCGGCTGCACGCCCATGTATTTCAACGACGACCCGCACAGCACCGGCTGACACGCGAGGCTGATCGTGCCTTTGCGCAGCGCCGCCCGCAGCTCCGCCTCCGTCGGCGCTTCGCCGCTGATGTATTTGCCCATCAGCGCGTCGTCCAGCTCGGCGACTTTTTCTTCGAGCAGTTGCCTTTGTTTGGCGACCTCGTCGGCGACCTCGTCGGGAATCTCTCCCGGCTTGAGCTCGCGCCCATCGACTCCGCCGAAGAACCAGGCATTCATCGTGAGCAGATCGACAAAGCCGCGGAAAGTGCCCTCACTGCCGATCGGGCATTGGATCGAAATCGGGTTCGCCCCGAGCCGGGCGCGGACCGTCGCGAACGAGTGGTAAAAATCCGCGCCGGTCTTGTCCATCTTGTTCATGAAGCAAATGCGCGGCACGCGGTACTTGTCGGCCTGCCGCCAGACGGTCTCCGACTGGGCCTCGACGCCCTCTTTCGAGTCGAACACGACGACCGCGCCGTCGAGCACGCGCATGCTGCGCTCCACCTCGGCGGTGAAATCGACGTGGCCGGGCGTGTCGATCAGGTTGATCCGGCAATCGCGCCAGTGAAACGAAACCGCCGCCGAATAGATCGTGATGCCGCGCTGCTGCTCTTCAACGTCGAAGTCGGTGACGGTGGTGCCGTCATCGACATCGCCCATCTTGTGAATCTCGCCGGCGTAATAGAGCACGCGCTCGGTGGTGGTGGTCTTGCCGGCATCGATATGCGCGGCGATGCCGATGTTGCGGATTTTGGATAAGTCTTCGATCGCCACGGGCGGTCCTCAACCAGATTCGCGTCAAGTAATCAGATTCGCGTCAAGAAATGATCAGGCGGCGATCTTGCAAGCCAATGGTTCGATCCGCTGCTGAATCTCAGTAATGGAATCCGGAAGCGAGCCGGCGCCGAACCGTTTCCACCAACTTACGATCGTCAGCCCGATCGATCCGCCCGATTGCGGGTCGCGCAGCAAGATAAAACCGTCATCGGTCTCTTCGCCGACCGCCTCGACCTCGCGTTGCGATGCGAGCCGGAGGTAAAGAACGTCGGATGCTACGTCGTAGTGGTACCACAGGCGGCCGTCGATCAGGCCTTCTAAGGTTTCGATTCTGACCATTCCACGTCGCCTTTCCGCTTCGCCGCCAAGTACGCCGTCTTGACGAAGCCTGCGATTACATTCGCAACGACGGCGACCGCGACACCGGTCGCGTCAACCGTTCCGTAGTATATACGGCAATCTGGATCCGACAGGCTGAACCGTATCTCGGTCGGCACAATGACGGCATCTTCAGCGTCCACCCGCCGGCGTCTCATTTCGGGATGGCCCTTGACGACGTGGCCGAACCACGTGTGATCGTGGAGAACGATGCGGCGGCCCAAGGGATCGGTAAGAGCTATGTCGGGCATAGACGTTTCCGACACCTACATGAGGCGCGACTTCTCGCTCGGGCTTTTCTATTCGCTACACGGCTCGGCACTGCTCGTCACTCGTCACTGCCAATCCCGCTTGTAGTTCATCAACCTCCCGGGTGTGCGGCGGCGTCAAGCGACGTGCGACATGCTTCGTCGATCGAAGCTGCCGACTGCCGACTGTTCCGGCGTGCTCCCGGCCTTTGCTTGTCGCAGCCAAATCTCGCACAGCTCGGCGGTTCCCGGAAAGCAGAGAGCGTAGAGCCGCGGCGGCGGGCGTTCAATGCCCGGCAATTTTCTCTTGATTCGCACGCCGGCGACCGGATAACATGCTGAGAGTATCGGGGGTTCGGCTCGTAACCGAAGCCCTCGATGCGGCAATTTCGGGGAGCGCGACATGTTTGGATGCGTAATTTTGAGTTGTTTGGGTTCAACCGTGAGCCGTCCGAGGCTCGGCGGGCGATTTCTGC
>CAYQLG010000148.1:0-9242 GCA_964418235.1 uncultured Planctomycetales bacterium | reverse complement strand
ACGCCCGCGGCGCGGCTGGGCGCCGGCGCTGCATGGGATGAAAGGTTCGTCTGCGTGAGGGCGATATTGGTCATATCAGGTTGCTCCGTCATCTACCGACCGGGTATGATACGGGCTGGGATGGGTGGTGATCTTGTTGGCGGCAACCCGGCCGGTCTCACCGGCTGAAAGGAGCGGACATGTCTCGAACCCGCGTTACGCCGTTGCTGGTAATGGCAAGTTGCTTGGTCATGGGATTTTCGATGGAGGCCGCATGGGGCGAGCTTCGTGCGATCTCATTGGGGCAAGGGTTGCCGCCGACGGTAGTTCATGGGCAGCCGCTGGTTGCGTTTCCGCAGGATACTCGGACCAGTTTTCAAGACTACACGACAATCCCTGGTCCCTCGGGAGACATGCAGTTATCGATTCCCATGAATCTGCGCTGGACCGGCGCGGGTTGGGGCACCTGGGGTTCTACGTTTCATGGCGCCGTGTATTACTCTAATGGCCATTTCTCGGTCACGCTCACTTTGCCGGCGGATGTCTATGTGCTCACTGGCTATATGAATGCGAACGGCGGCGGCTTTGGATATAGCGTGGACGAGCAGGGGGATGTACTGCTTACTTACAGCGGCTATGGCCGCGATGGAGCTGTTGGTTTTCTGCTTTACAGCGATGCTCCCATCACGGAGTTCACTATTACTTGTAATCGCGACTTCGCCATTGGTAATTTTCAGATCGGCCAGCAGCCTTTCTCGGATGTGCTTTACGTCGATTCATCCGCGTCATCTGGTGGCGGCGGCTCATGGCAAGACGCGTACGCCACGATTGAGCAGGCGCTCAGCGGTCCATTGCCCGTTACCGAAATTCGCATCGCCGGCGGCGTCTATCGCCCCGGCACGTCACGAACGTCATCCTTCATTGTCCCGCCATCAGTAACACTGCGTGGTGGTTTTGCCGGCCGGCAGCACCCCGAACCAGACGCCACCGGACCGGAGTACGAGACGATCCTGAGCGGCGACCTCCTCGGCGATGACAACCTCGATGGGATTTCGGGCCGTTCCGACAACTCCTATCACGTACTCACCATCCCAACATCGGTTAGTAACGTGACAATCAGCAATCTGACCATTCGCAGCGGCAACGCCGATGCAGACTTTCGTGCCGATCAGAACCGTGGCGCGGGCGCACTCGTGCAAGGATCTGGTGCGCGCTTTGAGAATTGTCGCTTCGAGCGTTGCTCGGCCGGCTCGCTAGATGTAATTGGTGGCGGTGGCGCGCTTTATTCCTCCCAATACCTAACACTAGCCAATTGCGTCTTTCGCGGCAATCGCGCCGCACTCGGCGCCGCGCTGATGGTGGAAATCTTTCCAACCCCGCCCATCGGAGCCGTGGTATTGCAAGACTGCGCGTTTGAGGAGAACACCGCTGATGAGCAGGGCGGCGCCATCTATGCGCTTGGCCTGAGAGCATTGTCGCTGCAACGTGTGCGCTTCGGCCAAAACACCGCCGCGGAGGGCGGCGCGCTATGGGCCGGCGATCTCGGGTCGCTCGAAGCCGACGATTGCGTTTGGTACGCAAACACCGCCGGCAACGGCGCCGCGGTCCAGCTCACCCGCTGCTTACAGGCCGATTTCAATGGCGACCGCGCCTATGGCAATGCCGCGCTCGGTCGCGGCGGATTCATGGCGGCGCTCGATAGCCGCGTCACGGTGCGCTCCGGCGCGTTTTCGGGCAACCGGGCGGAGCGCGACGGCGGCGTGTTCCGCCTGCTCAATGGCTGGCTCGAGCTGGCCAATGGCACGCTCGTCCACAACCGGGCCGGCTTCGGCTCTGGTCGTGGCGGCGGCATTCGTGCCGAGCAGGCCGAGCTTTCGATCGTCAACACAATCCTCGCCTTCAACCGCGACGGCCAAGGCGACGCCGAGCTTGCGCAGCTCGCGCTCAGCGGCGCTGCTCCCGCGGTCGTCGACTACTCGTGTGTCGAGGGCTGGTCAGGACAGTTTGCGGGCGTCGGCAGCTTCGCCGCGGATCCGCGCTTGCGCGATCCGCTCGGCGTCGACGGGCTGGCCGGGACGGTGGATGACGATCTGCATCTGCGGGCGGATTCGCCCTGCATTGACGCGGGTGATGCCACGCGGGTTCCGCCGGCCGACGAGCGCGATCTCGATCGACTGCCGCGCAGCGCCGATGGCGACGGCGACGGAACGGCACGGCTCGACATCGGCGCCGATGAGTTCGCCAGTCCGCGGCTCGGCGATTTGAATTGCAGCGGAACAGTGGATTTTGAGGACATCGACCCGTTTGTCGCGGCGCTGGTCGGTCGAGCCGAATATCAGGCCGCCTATCCCGCGTGTGACTACTACCTCGCCGACGCCAACCGCGACAGCACGGTGACGTTTGACGACATCGCGGCGTTTGTCGCCTGCCTCGTCGGCGGCGGTTGCACGTCGCCGTCGTGATGCAGGTAGGCAAGCAGGCAAGGAGGGAGAGTCTCATGTGCCGTGTGCGCTTCGGTTCGCATGAGATCGTGGCGTTAGGCCTGGCGTGGTTGTTTTCATCACTGCCGGCCATGGCCGAGATCCGCGCTTTGGAGCTTGGTCTTAACCCCGCCCCCACGGGGCTGGTCACGACAGCCATGCAGGCGTTTCCGCTTGACACACGCCCGCTGTTTGAGGAGGTCACGTCGATCCCCGGCCCCACCGGCGACATCCAACTGCCGATCCCCTTGCAACATCGGCGCGTTGGCATGGGCTGGAGCCGGTGGGGGCGTGGATATGAGGGCGATGTGTATTTCACCGGCGGGGCCGAAATCACGCTGGTGCTGCCGCCCAATTCCTATGCCTTGACGGGTTTTGTGGGATATGGGGCCGGGACTTTCACCTATACGCTTTCGACGCCGGCGGGACAGCATCTCAGTCAAAGCGGCTATGGGCGCGATGGCGCCTATGGCTTCATCCTGTGGAGTGACACCGATCCGATCCCGAGTGTGACGATTCGCAGTTGGGGCACGATCGCGATTGGAGAGCTTCAGATCGGCACGACGCCCGTGCTCAATAGGCTGTACGTCGATGGCGACGCGCCGCCGGGGAACACGGGCGCTTCGTGGGATGACGCGCTTTCAGATCTGCGGACGGCCCTGAACGGCACGCTCCCGGGGACGGAAATACGCATTGCCGCGGGAACCTATCGGCCCGGCACAACGCGTACGGCGAGTTTTCAGGTCCGCGGCAATGCGACCGTGCGCGGCGGCTTCGCCGGGCGAGGTCATCCCAATCCCGACGAAACCGGCTCGGGCTATCTCACCGTGCTCTCGGGCGATCTGCTGGGCAACGACGAGGCTGGATCATCGTCCAGCCGCGATGACAACGCTTATCACGTCCTACAGATCGCAGGGCCCTTGCCGGCGTTCAGTCCGTCCCAGCGGATAATCACCTTGCGCGACCTGATCATTCGCGGCGGAAATGCGAACAACCCCGGCGCCGTCGAGGATTTACGGGGCGGCGGCGCATGGGTTCGGACCCATATAGTCATGATTGATTATTGCACTTTCGAGGATTGCACCGCCGGCTCAGACGCGGTCAACGGCCTGGGCGGCGCGATTTTTGACGAGAATACGGGCGGGCTGACCCTGCGAAATTGCGTGTTTCAACGCAATCGCGCGGCGCGCGGCGGCGCGATCGCTTCCACGTCACTGTCGCCCTATGGGAACACCCGGATAGAAGACTCACGATTTTCGGAGAACCAAGCGCACGCCTGGGGCGGCGCGATCTACGCCGAAGGCAATCTCCGCATCGGTCTATATCGCACTGGTTTTTCCCGCAACTTCGCCATTGAGGGCGGTGCGCTCTGGCCGCCTATCTGGGTAATCTCCGCGCCGACAGATGCACCTGGGATCGAAATGAGGCGGGCCGCGGCGGGGCCATCCTGCTTTTCAGGGCTGTGTTGCCGTCGATTTCAGCGGAGATCGGGCGTATGACAATTTTGCACTCGGCATTGGCGGCTTCTGCGCGGCCTATGAAAGCCGGGCCAACTGGCGTTCCGGCGTATATGCTGGCAATCGAGCGATCCGCGATGGGGGTGCGTTCTGGCTCTCCGGCGGCCGACTGGACCTGGCCAATTCAACGCTGGCGTACAACCGCGCCGGCTTTGTCTCCGGCAGCGGCGGCGCGATTCGCGCCGAGGCGCGGAGCTGTCGGCGGTGAATTCGATCGTCGTCCTGAATCGTGATTCGCAGACCAGCGTCGAAGCGGCTCAGTTTTCGCTAAGCGCTGCGACGCCGGTCCTGATCGACTATTGCTGCGTCGAAGGTTGGACGGGCCTGCTCGCGGGCACAGGCAGTTTCAACGCCGATCCGCGCTTTCGCGATCCAGCCGGCGCCGACGGTGTCGTTGGCACAGCCGATGACGATTGGCATCTGCTGCCCGATTCGCCCTGCATCGACACCGGCGATCCGGCCCGTGTGCCGCCGTCCGATGAAGTCGATCTCGACCGTCTGCCGCGCATCGCGGACGGCGATGCCGACGGCGTAGCGCGAATCGATATCGGCGCCGACGAATTCGGCGCTGCGCGCGTCGGCGATGCAAACTGCGACCAACTCATCAGTTTTGACGACATTGCCGCCTTTGTCACCGCCTTGGTCAGCGCCGACGCCTACGCGGCGGCCTTCCCGACGTGCGATTTCCGCACGGCCGACATCAGCGGCGACGGCGCGGTCGCGTTTGACGACATCGATGTCTTTGTGGCGTGCCTTGTCCACGGCGGGTGTCGCTGACCGCAGACGCGGCGGGCTTGCGCTACAGCACGCGGAGCGCTTCCGGTGCGGGCGGAGGCGATTCAATCAGGCCGGGCCACAGGGCGCCCGCAAGCAGCTCAAGGCTGTCGACCAGCCGCGGACCGGGCCGGCTGAAGTACGCTGATCCGTCCACCACGTAGACGCGTCGGTGCGTCACCGCGCGCAGCCGGGCAAATGACGGGTTAGCCAGAAACGCCGGCACGTCATGCAGCGTACGCTCGATCGAAAAGCCGCAGCAGGCGATGACCAGCACGTCGGGATCGGCGAGGATAAGCTCTTCGGCGGTCGCGCGCCGTGAGCGCTGGCCGGCCTGACCCAGCAGCTCAACGCCGCCGGCCAGCTCGACCAGCTCGGGCGTCCAATGCCCGCATGTAAAGAGCGGCGTGAGCCATTCGAGCACGACAGTGCGCACACGGCGTCGCTGCGCCACAACCGCGGCCGCGGCTCGCGTGCGAACATGCTCGACGCGCCCGGCAAGACCCGCGACGTACTCCTTGGCCTGGGCCGCGCGCCCTGCGGCCGATCCGACCTCGACAATGTTCTCAAACACGTCGCGCAGCCGCGTCGGCTCGAGATAGATCACGCGCGGCATGGCTTGCGGTGCGCCGTCCGGCCGCGCCGCAATCGCCGCCAGGAACGCCCGCACCTCGGCGTCATCGACCGCACACACATCACAGAGCGTCTGCGAAACGATCAAATCCGGACGCAGCCGGTGCATCTGCTCCTCATTGAGCGAGTAGAGGGCACGCCGACGGCCGCGCTGGGCAGAGACCAGTTGGTCGATCGTGGCGCTATCGGCGTCGGTCGGAATGTGCGTATGCGTGACTTTGGGCAGCGCCCGGACCGCCGGCGGCCAGTCGCATTCATGCGTGACGCCGACCAGACAGTCGTCCAGGCCCAGACCGCAAATCACCTCGGTCGCGCTCGGCAACAGTGAGACGATGCGCATCATCGCATCTCCTTCCAGATAGCGAACGGACGTAGCATAGGCGCGGCGGGAGGAGCGTGGGAACGCGTGAGATCGTGTGAAAGTGGGAATGTGCGAAGGTAGGAAGGGGCAGCAGAGTCAGCCGGCATCACTTGTCGGCCTGAGACCGTCCGGCGATAATCAATCCAGACGCGGCGGTACGATGCGACCGCATTCTCCGTGAGTTTCGCCAGGCGGAGCCGGGCTTCGCGGAGATCAGCACCGACAAACAAGGAGGTTTGCCCATGCTTGCTTTATTCTCGAACCCACTTCGCGAACGTTGTACTACCCCCCCTGCGTACGCCGGCTGGGCGTCCCGTCAAAAGCGAACAACGTCAGTGGCCATGGTCCGGCTCATCGCACTGGTGGCGACGGTTGGGCCGCTGGCGCTCGGCTGCGATTCGGTCGGCTCGCTGCTTTCGGCCCGGACAACATCCGTGGTGCTCTTCAACAATGGCGATTATCCGATCGAGGTCGAGCTTTTCTTCGACGAGGATCAGAACGTGATTGAAGACCTCATCGACGATGTCGGCTCCAAGCAGGTGTACACGATTCAGCCGGGGCAGTCGGCCCGCTTCTCCCGCGATTGCGACGAGTTGCAGGCGCTGCAAATCCGCCGGGCGAAGTTGCAGGTCATCGGCGTCATCGGTCCGGAGACCAGCTCGCGCATTCAGCGCGACGGCACGAATTTCAACTGCGGTGATCAGATCGAGGTGACGTTTGACCACTCCGCGGTGCTGATCGACTTCAACGTGACGATCGTGTCTACGGACCAAATCGGCCGCACGGGCGAGCTGCTCGATGCACTCGGAGCGGCCGCCCGATAACTGCCGCCGGATTGGAGCTGGCTCGTGAGCTGTAGCCGCCAGCGGCGATCGCGAATCCGATGATTCGATCGATGCGATAAAAAACTTGTAAGCGGCTCTGCTGGATTTCCCTTATAGGGGGGACAACCGGGTCTGGAGCCCGCAATCGCTCCCGGTCGCGGGTTGTTGTGCGCTTGCTGCGACTGCCAGGCAGTTGCCCCCGGCTTTCGCTCGGACATTGTGAATCATTCGGGGCGGTTTCGGTTCGTTCTGAGGGCCGACGCACCGTGCGCCTCAGCGACATGGTCCTGAACGGCGTCTCGTCGCATTTCGGCCTCAAGAGGAGCGAAGAAACGCCGCGAGGCGCCGGGCCAGACGTGCGCGATTCACGGTCTGGCATTCCCAAATGACCAGCACGCGCCAGCCGGCGCGTGCATTGCAAGTGTCCGTACATGCGGCAGCGAAAGCCCAGCGCATGGTCCGTCTGGCGACGAACCATGCGGGCTTTGTATCTTTCGACCAGACCAGCTAGATGATCCGCGACTATTTCAGCCGTTTGCTGATTCGTCTCGCTTTCTGCGTCGACCCTTGGAACGAGAGACAACCGGATCGGGGGGTTCGGTTTCGATCGGTTGCGGCGGCGTAGCCGTTGCGCGCAATTCCGCGTACGCAGCCATCATTCGGTCCATGTCTTGAATCGAGAGATCAAGTTTCAAGCCGCGCGCAAAGCGCAGGAACACCTGTCGAGTATCAAACGGGAAGAAGACGAGCGCGATTTGAACGTCGGCCGTGTCAACCTTCTCGCCCGTTGCATCATCCCAGAAAACGGTGTTACTCAGGGTTACGATCGTCTTCGCCATCGGAATCCAAGCCTCCTTAAGCAAGTTGTACCGAATTTGGAAGCATGATAGCACGCTCCGATCATCGGAGCAATGCGAAAATCCACTCACACCCCGGAATACGCGGCACTGCGATCAACACTAAGGGAAGCTCGTTCTCATGCTGGCCTATCCCAGCGCGATCTCGCGGATCGGCTGCGAGTTCCGCATAGCTGGGTCGCGAAAGTTGAAAACGGGGAGCGGCGAATCGACCTGATCGAGTTCTCGTGGTTTATCCGCGCCTGTGACATGGATCCGATCGAAGTCTTTTCGCGGCTTGGTGACGCCGATGTTCCGGCGCGCGGACGAAGGAGGCGCGGGAAATGACGACCTCCGACGCCGATCTGCGGCGCACCCTCCTCAAAGCGGCGTTTCAGATGCCCGCCGTGCAGTCGATGACCTCTCGAAAGTCGAGCATTACGAATGCGTTTGTCAGTGCGCTGATACCCGTGATCGTCCCATCAATTGATGAAATCGATCAAGCCCTTTCGATTCTCGGCATCAATCCAGCGGACGTTCGTTGTGCGTATTGCGGCGACCCGGCAACAGAATGGGATCATCTTCGACCGCTCGTGCTCCAGCGTCGACCAACCGGATTCATCTCCGAGATCGCCAATCTGGTGCCCTCCTGCAACAAATGCAATCAGAGCAAAGGGAATAAGCCTTGGCGCGACTGGATCATGAATGCGAACGCCAAACGATCTCCAACGGGCCGCAACTTGGCCGGCGTTGCTGAGCGTGTCGAGAAATTAGAGACCTACGAGCTGTGGCGCTCGCCGATTCAGATTGATATTCTGGCTGTGATCGGGCAGGCCGAATGGGAGAAGTACTGGGCCTTGTGTGATGCCGTGGTTGCCGAATTAGAGCAGTGCCAGGAGGTAGCTAACGACATCCGCCGAAGGGTTGTTGAACTCGTCAAGCAGCGACAGTCGACCGAACGGTAGGTCGAGTGCACAGTCCAAGGTTCGTCTGCATGTGACAGAACTCAAAGGGCTTCGGGGTGCGCCAGAATCCCCAGTGCGCCGCCCCGCGCGTACAATCCCCCTTCGTGAGCCATTCCTCAGCCACCATCCGCGTTGTCGGCGCGCGTGAGCATAATCTCCGCGATGTCGCGCTCGAGCTGCCCAAGAACAAGCTCATCTGCTTCACCGGCGTCAGCGGCAGCGGCAAGAGCAGCCTCGCCTTTGACACGCTCTATGCCGAGGGGCAGCGGCGCTATATCGAATCGCTCTCGTCCTATGCCCGCCAGTTTCTCGGGCAGTTGCCCAAGCCCGACGTCGATCAGATCACCGGACTGGCCCCGTCGATCAGCATCCAGCAGAAAACCAGCGGCTGGAACCCGCGCAGCACGGTCGGCACGATCACGCAGATTCACGATTATGCCCGCGTGCTCTTTGCCCGCGCGGGCATCCAACACTGCCCGAAATGCGGCCGGCCGATCTCGGCCCAGACGCGCGACCAGATGATCGCCCGTATCCTCGCGCTCGGCGACGGCGCGAAGATCATGCTGCTCGCGCCCAAAATTCGCGCGCAGAAAGGCGAGCACAAAGACCTATTCGTCGACCTGCTGCATCAGGGCTTTGCCCGGGCGCGGGTCGATGGCCGTATCTTCGAATTGGCCAACGTGCCGGAACTCGACCGCTATCGCCGGCACGACATCGAGGTCGTCGTCGATCGACTCACGCTCAAGCCCGGCATCCGCCCGCGGCTGGCCGATTCGCTCGACATCGCGCTCGGCGCCGGCGGCGGCACGGTCATCGTCCTGCGCGGCGAAGACCCGGCGGCGGAGAGCGCCGTCTCGGCTTCGGCGAGCGTAC
>CAYQLG010000147.1:0-9393 GCA_964418235.1 uncultured Planctomycetales bacterium | reverse complement strand
GGAAATTGACGACCCGACTCTCATAATGGTTGGTACATAAAATGGGGGCAGGTCACAGGTTGATGGCAGCCTATGCTGAGCTGCATCAACCGCTTCGATCCATATTTGAGACTGAAATCAAGGAACGGCTGGTACGGCTACTTCGGCGCGACCAAAGATCCGCTTGCGAGCAAGTTGCCGAACTGCGTCTGACGGCCACGACCAAGCCGGCCAAATGTCGCTGAAATGCGGATAGATTCAATACGTACCCAAAGGAGCATGATCATGTATCGTTTTGAAATGATGGCTGTCGCGTTCGTGCTATTTTCGATCGCCATGTCTGGCTCGATTTCCCTGGCTCAATGCCCGGGATCAGGCACGGGTGATGGCGCTTGCTTGTATCCTACGAATGAGATCAGTTGTACGGAAATACCTTGCGACTGTCTCGAATCTTCAATGGTGTGCACATCAAACTACTGATGGGCAATCTCCGGCAGAATCTTTGCTTCCGCAGCAGGTCCATCGCAATGTTGCTCAACTCGACTTCGCGTTGTTTGTACTATCTGGAAATACTGCCAGCAGACGGTTCAATTCTGCTCTTCTGATTCTCAATGCACGCCAACAACCAATATTGACAATAGACCAGGTACACCTCCTGTTGAAATGGTCGACGACTGGTTCTATCATGGCGATCCCTGTGATCCAACTTATCCGGAGCAGCCGGATTGTGGTGACTTTACGATTTAGAAATGGGTTGGACAATGCCAAACAATAGAGCCGCCTTGCTATTTCGTGTGGGTGGTCTGCGCCTGTGCCGGGAGCTTGAAGTCGAGCTTTCCGACAATCGCTGAATCATCGGGACGAGGGACTCCGTAACGGAGCGCCGACACCGAGACTTCATGGGCAGGCGACGCCGGCCCGCCCACGCGGGCCGGCTGCCCCCTCGACGCTCATCATCCCCTGCCCGCCGACGGACCGAAAGCGAAAAATCCCAGGGGGTCTGGGGGACTGGTCCCTCAGCTCCGACCCACACGAAACAGTGAGGAGCCAAAAAAGATGCTGCCCTTCCCGTCGGGGAACACCCGCACGATGCCGCCCTGGTTCGAGATGTAGCACGCGCCCAGGGCGTCGAAAGCGATGCCGCTGCCGGTCTTTCGAAGGCCGTGGCTGAAGTCGTAGCGAACCGCGGCCGAGCCATCCGGGCGATGCTGTGTCACGTAGTCGAGCAGGTTCATGACGCACAGCACATCCCGGTTCGGCGCGAACGCCAGGCCGCTCGGGTAGCACAGATCATCATCCGCATCCGCAAAGATCCACGAACGCGGCGACGCCGTCGGGTTCGGGTCGATCGCGCGAATCCAATTGGTGCGGAATCGACAGGCTTCGCCGACGGCCTGGGAGACGAAAAGATGGCCATGCCCAAACTCGCCGGCGAGTGCGGCGGACGTCGCCAGCATGATGAACATCAGGCCGATAGCACCGCACACCGGGCGAACCATGATGGCGCCTCCGGACACAATGATACCGCGCCCTCAAACGACGGATAAGCCTTGGCTGCATGCGGCTCGCCGCGAGCGCGCTCGACGACCCGGCCAATGACAGCGCTCAATCCACCCCCGGACAGCCATACGTGATGCATTCGACAAACGCCGGGATATCGTCGAAATCGACGCGGCCGTCGCGGTTGCAGTCGGCCCGGCCGATGTAGCACGTGCCGTGCGTAGTGGCGTAGGCTTCGTCACTGACCAGCGCCAGCACGAACGCGGCAATATCGTCAAAATTCGCCAGGCTGTCGCAATTGCAATCACCGCGGACGAAGCGCGAATAAACGGTCAGGCCGGCAATGTCTGGCATAGGGTCGTCGGTGAAGCGGTAGGTCTCACGACCGTCGCCGGTGACCGGATCGAATTCGTAGATGAAGTAGCCGCCATCCGAGTAGCCCAGCGTGTAGAGCAAGCGCTCATCAGGCGAAAATACAAGCGTCCCGCCCAGCCCTGCGCCGCTCCGCAACACGCTGCGCTGATCTCTCTGGCCGTTCTCATAGCGATAAATGACCTGCTCGTAGCGCCATGTGAGGGGGTAAGTGGGCAGACGCACCGACCACCAGGCATGTACAAAGACCGTTCCCTGGCGATTGATCGCGAGTCCACTGAAGCCGGCGTAATCAGCCGATGGAGGCGTCTCGTCGATGAACTCCCATCGCCCGCGCCGATCAAATCGATATAGCCAGCGTCCCGATTGGTATAAGTCGCCATTCGGAGCGAATGCGAGCGGTCCGGAACCTCCTCTCCCAAAGCCGTACCGATCTTCCCCAAAAATCGTGACGATTTTTCCATCGGGTGACAGCCGCACAATACCGGTTTGATCCGTAATGTAGCAGTCGCCCAAAGCATCGAACGCGATGCCGTGGCCGATGGCTTGAAGGCCGTGCCGCCGATCATAGCGAATCGTCGCCGAGCCATCGGGACGATGCTGAGTCACGAAATTCACGATGTTCATGACACACAAAACGTCTCGGTCTGGCGAGAATGCCATGCTGCCGGGAAAACACAAACGATCATCCGAATCGGCAATAGTCCGGTAGCGCTGAGGCGCCGCCGGGTTCGGGTCGATTGCACGAATCCAACTGGTGCGAAGTCGGCAGGCTTCACCGACGGACTGCGAGACGAACAGGTGGCCGTGCCCAAACTCAGCGTGAGCAGAGCGCGTGACGCTCCAGATGAACCCGCTGAGCACGACCAGCCGTAAACTGCAAAGCCGCGAATGCCCGAACATGCTGCCCTCCGAGCCGCCAATCGAAAAACCTCACGAGAATTCAACAAAGAGACCGCGCACGATAGCTTTGGCCACCTTGCTTGGGCAAGGCGAATACCGCTGCACGCTGGAATAAATGCCCGGAGAGTTGCATGGCGGGGGAATGGACATGTCGCTGAGCGCCGCGCGTCGCTATGCTGCCATCGGCATGGATGAATTGGTTCGCATCGTCGGCTTGTCGAAGCGCTTCCCCGGCGTGCAGGCGCTGAGCGACGTGCGCTTCTCGATTCGGCGCGGCGAGTGTCACGCGCTCGTCGGCGAAAACGGCGCGGGCAAGAGCACGCTCGGCAAGATCATCGCCGGCCTCTATCGCGCCGACGACGGCCGCATCGAGCTGGCCGGTCAGCGCGTCGATTTCGCCTCTCCCCACGCCGCCGCGGCGGCGGGCGTCGCAATCGTTCATCAGGAATTGGCCTACTGTCCCAATCTTTCCATCGCCGAGAACCTTTGCCTGGGCCGCATGCCGCGGCGCTTGGGCTTTTTCCGGCGAGCTGCCGCCGCTCATGAGGCGCGCGAGACCCTGCGGCGCGTCGGGCTGACGCTCGATCCGCGCACGCCGATGGCGCGACTTTCCGCCGGCCTGACGCAGCTTGTTCAGATCGGGATGGCGCTCGCCCGCCGACCACGGCTGTTGATTCTCGATGAGCCGACCAGCTCGCTGTCCGCCGCCGAAGTCGCCCGGCTCGACCCGATCATGGCGGATCTGCGCAGCGCCGGCGTCACCGTGATCTTCGTTTCGCATCGACTGGAGGAAATTCGCCGCTACTGCGACCGCGCCACGATCTTGCGCGACGGACACTATGTCGAGACCGTCGCACTCGCCGATGCGACGAATGACGAAATTGTGCGGCGGATGATCGGGCGACCGCTGGGCGAATTTCTGCCCCAGCACACGCAGGGCCGCCGCGGGCAACCCAGGCTGCAAGCCACAGATCTGTGCGGCCCCGGCGGCTTCGCGAACATTTCGTTCACGCTGCACGCCGGCGAGATCGTCGGAATGGCCGGGCTGGTCGGCGCAGGCCGCAGCGAGCTGGCTCGGGCGCTCTTCGGCGTCGACCCGATCACGCGCGGCGAACTGGAGATCGAAGGCCGGCGCGTCCGCCCCACGTCGCCCCATGCGGCGATCCGCATGGGCCTGGGCCTCTTGCCCGAAGATCGCAAACAGCTTGGCCTGGTGCTCGGGATGACCTGTCGTGAAAACCTTACGCTCAGCGCGCTGCGGCAGATCGGTCGCGGTGGTTGGCGCCGGCCCGCCGCCGAGCTGGCTCTGACCCGTCAATACATTGAGCAGTTGCGCGTGCGCACGCCCGGCCCCGAGACGGCGATCGCGGGTCTCTCCGGCGGCAACCAGCAGAAAATCGCCCTGGCGAAGTGGCTGGCGTGCAATTGCCGCGTGCTGATTCTCGATGAGCCGACGCGCGGCGTCGACATCGCGGCCAAGGCGGAGATGTACGCGCTGATTGATCAACTGGCCGCCGCGGGGAAGGCCATCTTGCTCATCAGTTCAGAGTTGCCGGAGTTGCTCGCGCTCTCGACGCGGATTCTGGTGATGCGCGGCGGCCGCATCGTCGGCGAAGTGCCGCGCGCCGCGGCCGATGAAGAGTCCCTGCTGCGCCTGATGACCGGGACCGAAGTCGAAGCCGCCGCTAACGAGGCGTGAACGCATGATGGATGCTGGTAGGACTCATGCCGGGCAGCGCCGGCGCTCGGATTCGCGGCGTTCAACTCCGGTCCGATCCGTGCGCGCACGAGATCGCATATTCTGCTTCTTTCTGAAATCAATGCGAACATCGCTGGAAACAGCCTCCGTCGAGCTTATTGCAGCCCAAGCGGACGCGCTTGTATTCTCTGATCAGAATCGGCGTCATCGACCCGTCGCGTGAGCTGCGACGGCGGGGCCAAGCGGCAGACCAGGCGTTTTTCTTCCTATTCGCGGCTGGAGTCTATCGCTGTGATGGGCTACGCTGATGGGTGTGACGGATCGCCGAATAGCATCGTTCGATCGCCCGCCGACCGCGCCGGGCCGAGTTGTGCTGCCGACAACCCAGGAGATGGTGAATGGAATTGCCGCGACGATCTCGAGGCGACGAGCTGCTCAAGCCGGGTGAGTTGATCGAGCTGCGTCAGCGACTGCGCTCGATTTCACACCGGCACGATCTGACGAGCGTGATCGCTTGCGCCTTCGATCACCGCACGCGCATGCTGCCGTTTATCTATGCCGACACGCGAATGGCGCCGGCCGGCGTGCGCGCCATCGGGTCGGCGATGGCGGATGTGGGCTTCACCAAGACGCGGATCGTGCAGCAGCAGTGGAGCCGCAATTTCCGCCCCACGCAGATGCGCCTCGACGGCCGCATACCGGACTTGTTCATGGTGTCGAGCATGCACATGCACTCGGCGCCGGCCAATGCCCTGATGCGAAACGCTCACAAGATTGATCCGGAGCATCGCCCGCTGATCATCGGCGGCGGGCCGCGCGCGGTCTATGCGCCCTGGGAATTCTTCAGCGCCGATGCGCGCGATCCCTGGGCCGCCGACGTGGTCGTCACCGGCGAGGAATTTGTACTGCTCAGCCTGCTCGAAGTGCTGCTCTCGGTGCGCGGCAAAGGCGAATCAATGCGCGCGGCGTTTTTGCGCGCCCGCCAGGAAGGGTTGCTCGATGAGGTCTTGGGTCTGGTGTATGCCCGCACCGATGAGCGCGGCAAACCGATCGAGCTGATTGATACGGGCGTCCAGCGCTTGGTGGGCAACCTCGATGAACTGCCCGATCCGACGCTGGGCTTTCGACTGCTCGAACCCCCCAGCAACCGTCCCACGCTCGCGGCCCAGGCGCTCCCGGCCAATCAGGTTCGGCGATACAGCATGATCGCTTCGCTTGTTTTGACCTTTGGCTGCAAGTTTGCCTGCCCCTACTGCCCGATCCCGGCTTACAACCAACGACAGCACCGCGTGAAGAGTGGCGAGCGCATCGCCGATGAAATGGTGCGCATCCACACCGAATTCGGCATCCCCTATTTCTTTGGGGCTGACGACAACTTTTTCAATCACGCCGAACGGACGCTGCCGATCCTTGAAACGCTGGCTCGCACGACGGTCAACGGTCAAAGCTTCCGCAGGTCGATCCGCTGGGGCACCGAGGTGACGGTGCACGACACGCTCCTGCTGAAGGAGCATTTGCCGCTGGCGAATAAGGCCGGCATCCGCTGGCTGTGGCTGGGCGTCGAAGACATGACCGCCACCCTGGTGAAGAAGGGCCAAAGCGTGGATCGAACTACTGCCGCGTTTCAAGCGCTGCGGAACAACGGCATCTGCCCGATGCCGATGATGATGCACCACGACAGCCAGCCGCTCTATACGCCGGGCAAGCCCTATGGTCTGCTGAATCAGGTGCAACTGCTCCGGAAGGCCGGGGCCGTGACGCTGCAAGTGCTGATGATGACTCCCGCCACCGGCTCCAAACTCTACGCCGAGTCATACACGTCGGGCTTGGCGTTTGAGAGCGTCGCCGGCCGCAAGGTGGAGGCTCACATGCTCGACGGCAACTATGTCGTCGCCTCGCGTCATGCGAAACCCTGGCAGAAGCAATTCAATATCCTCTGCGCCTACCTCTTTTTCTATAACCCGGTGCGATTGTTGATCGCCCTGGTCAGGCCCAAGACTTTGAATCACTGGGTGGATTCCGCCTGGCAGATGGTGGGCATCTACGGGACGTTGTTCAACATTCGGCGCACCGCGGGCTGGGCGATTCGCCTCATGCGCGGCCAGATTGTTCGCAAGACCAGCCCGCCGACGAGTCTCATCCCGATGCGCAGCGTGGACGGCGGCGATGCGGGACACGCGTTGCCGGGAACGGCTCGTCTGAAGACTGTCGCGCTCGGCGCCAGTGCGCTCCAACTGAACGGGCATGACGTCGGCGCGCTCCATGTGGGCGCGCTCGAACGCCGCTCTCCTAGCGAAGAATCCGCAAATGCTCCGGCCTTGGTCGGTTCATAGGCCGGGGCGGCATGGGGGGCTTTGCTTAATTTGTCTCGAGCACAGTTGAGAGATTTCATATGCTGCGCAGGTGCGGACGCTGTCCTCCCCCGCCTTAGCCCGAGCCTAATCCTCCATTCACACTCCTTTGAAGCGCGCTGAATGGACCACCGGTAGACATCGAACGCGCATCTTTCGAGATTGCCCGGCTGATCAGCAAAGCCGGTCGTTCCAGAGACCGTTGCCGTACGATTCAAGCAATTCAGGGCGCGCCGGTCGGATAGTGCCGCACGGCTCAACAGGCCGCGGGCGATGCAACGCCGGGCGATACCCGCGATGTGATTGCGCGGGTCGGCTAGTGCTTCGTCACACTTGAATTTGCGGGTTCGAAACGAGGGTAGCATGGGCCTCCGGCCCGTGCGCCCCACGACAAAGAAAGGCACGAATCTCATGCCGTTAAGTCGGAGCTCTTTTCCACTTCATCCGAACATTCAAGTTTGACGAAGCACTAGTGCCTCAACGCCTTGCAAGATAGAGAATGACCAGCCCGAGATTCATAGCTGTCGAGCTGACTTCGGAAAATCCGATTTGGCGCAACCGGGCGCGCGTTTGCGCCGGCGGCTCAAAAGCCTCAATCGAACGCGGCAGGTAGCGATACGCGCCGGTCGGGTCGCGGCTGATCCAGCTCCCCAGTCGCGGCAGAACCGCATTGCAGTAGATCGCGTTCATCCAGCGCAGCAGTGGATTCTCCGGCCGCGCGAATTCGAGGATCGCCAGCCGCCCGCCCGGCCGCAGAACCCGGTGCATCTCGGTCAGCCCCGCCGCCAGGTTCTGGAAATTCCGCACGCCAAAAGCGCAGCTCGCAATGTCGGCGGATTCATCACGCAGCGGCAGCCGCAAGCCATCCGCGCGCAGCAGCCGGATCGGCGGCCCTGCGCCCGGATAATGACCAGCCGCGAGCATCCCCGCCGCGAAGTCGATGCCGATCAGTTGCCGCAGTTGCGGCTGTGCGGCGGCGAAGGTGCGCAACATGTCACCCGTACCACAGCACACGTCTACGATCGTCTCGCCCGGGCGCGGCTGTGTGGCGGCGACCGCGCGGCGGCGCCAGCGCGCGTCCTGTCCAAGGCTCGCGAGTTGATTGACGCGCTCATAGGTGGGCGCGATCGTGTCAAACATCGCGCGCACGCGAACGGCCTTGTCGGTCCGGGCGTGCACGTCGGTGAGCGATTGCGCATCCCAGACCATCGGTTCGTGCGAAGCTGCCGTCTTTTCGCTCATATCGGGAATTGTAGCCGGGGAAAGTTCGCGTCAGCGGGCGGCGTTGATCGGTGAACGTTTCAACCCGTTGGGTGGCGTGTGTGCCAATCGGTGGCGCGCTCAAAGAGCCGCCCCGTCTGCAAGAGCGCGTGCTCGCTTAGCATCGGGCCGAGCAGTTGCAGCCCGACCGGCAGTCCGCTCGCAAAGCCGCAGGGCACCACCAGCCCGGGAATGCCCGCCAGGTTGGCCGCCACGGTGTAAATGTCGGCCAGATACATTTGCAGCGGATCAGCCGCCTTTTCCCCGAGGCGAAACGCCGGCGTCGGAGCCGCGGGGCAGGCAATCACATCGCACTGCTCGAAGGCCTTCAGGAAGTCGAGCTGAATCAGCCGGCGGACCCGCAACGCCTTGCTATAGAACGCGTCGTAATAGCCCGCCGAGAGCGCGAACGTGCCGAGCATGATGCGGCGTTTGACCTCCGCCCCAAAGCCCTCATCGCGCGAGCGCGAATACAGCTCACCGATGTCGCCGGGGCGGGCCGTGCGGTGCCCATAGTGCACGCCGTCATAACGCGAAAGATTGCTCGACGCTTCGGCCGTCGCGATCAGGTAATAGACGGCGACAACGAGCGGCGTACTCGGCAGCGAAACCTCGATGGTCCGCGCGCCGAGGGCGCGATAGGCGTCGATCGCCGCGTCGATCGCGCGGCGCACGTCGGCATCAAGCCCCGCGCCGAAATACTCGCGCGGGATGCCGATGCGCAGACTGCGCGCCCGTTCCGCCAGCGCCGCCGAGCCGAGCAGTGCGGCGTAGTCGGGCGCCGGTGAATCGACGCTGGTCGAATCATGCGCATCGCGCCCGGCGATGACGCCCAGCAGCAGCGCCGCGTCTTCGACCGTGCGGGCAAACGGGCCGATCTGATCGAGGCTCGATCCGTAGGCCACCAGTCCATAGCGCGAGACGCGCCCATACGTCGGCTTCAGACCGACCACGCCGCAGAAACTCGCCGGCTGGCGGATCGATCCGCCCGTATCGGAGCCGAGCGACAAGGGCGTGACGCCGGCGGCGACCGCGACCGCCGACCCGCCCGATGAACCGCCGGGGACGCGCGTCCGATCCCACGGATTTCGCACCGGGCCGTATGCGCTGTTTTCGTTGGACGAACCCATCGCAAATTCATCGCAATTGGTCTTGCCCAGGACGATTCCGCCGGCCGCTTCGATTCGCTCGATCACGGTCGCGTTGTAGGGCGAGCGGAAATTGGCGAGGATTTTCGAACCGCACCTCGTGGCGCCCGCCCGCCGTGACCTCCGCGACGCTCGGCATCGCCACGGGTTCGCCGGCCAGGATGGAGTCCCGGAGCCGTGG